>CAYQAS010000215.1:0-2551 GCA_964415525.1 uncultured Solibacteraceae bacterium | reverse complement strand
GGTCAACACCATCGTCCTGCCGGAACTGGTGCAGACCGTGGTGACCTTCGAGGGTGACACCGACCCCTGGCGTGCCCGCCAGCTTGTGGCCGAGCGTCTCTCCGGGGTGATTGGGAGCTTTCCGACAGGGACGCGCCCTCCCCTGATGAGCAGCGCTTCCGGACGCCTCCATGAACTCATGGAGATCGTGCTGGAGGGAGAGAAGGTCGATCCCCTGCGCCTGCGTGACCACACCGATCAGGTGCTGGTGCCGAGGCTCCAGGCCGTTCCGGGCGTGGCCCGAGTGGAGAAGCTCGGCGGGCAGGAACGATCCCTTCAGATCGTGCTCGTCCCCGAGAAGGTCCGGAGTCTGGGTGTGAGCCTGGACAAAGTGATGGCTGCGCTGGAACAGAGCCACCAGGATCTGGCGGCGGGTGTTCTGGAGATCCAGGACAAGGGTTGGTATATGTCCGTCGGCAGCCTTGCCGCCAGCCCCGAGGAAGTTCGCCGACTGCGCGTCCAGACGGCCAAGGGAACCGTAACCCTCGGAGAAGTCGCAGAGATCCGTGAAGCACCTGCCTTCCGGCGTGGCCTTGCGCGGCACAACGCCCACGAGGATGTGAGTCTGCGCATCGTGAAACAGCCCACCGCCGCCACCTTGGACGTGGCCGAGGGCGTGCGGGATGCGGTCAAAGAACTTCAGAAGGGCCTTCCCGAAGGCATGAAGCTGGAGACCATCTACGACCAGGGCAACCTTGTAACCCATGCTTTGAACGGCGTGACCATTGCCTTGATGGTGGGCGGGATCTTTGTGGCCATCGTGTTAATCGTCCTGCTCGGGAACTTCCGGGGCGCGACCTTGGTGCTCGCCGTGCTGCCCCTCGCCACCTTCGGCGCGGCCATTCCGCTTCAGTTCTCGGGTCTGGGCCTGAACGCCATGACCCTCGGCGGCTTGGCCATTGCCGTGGGCCTGCTGGTGGATGCCGCCGTGATCATGGTGGAGAACCTCGCCCACCGGCTGCATGAGCACCGGGAACATATCGAGCCTCGGCGGGTCGCCTTGACCCGTGCGGCTGCGGAGGTGGCCACGCCGATCCTCATCGCCGTGCTCGTGATCCTGGCGGTCTTCATCCCGCTGCTTTCCATGGGCGGCATCGCGGGCAAGCTCTATGCCCCCCTGGCCGTGGCGGTGGCATCGGCCATGACCATCAGCCTCGTTTTCACCTTCACCCTGGTCCCTGCCCTCGTGGAGCGGTTCCTGCCCCCAGGAGCTTCCCTCGAAGAGCCTCGGCTCGTGATCGCCATCAAGCGCTTCTATCAGCCCGGCCTCGACTGGGCGCTCCACCACGGCGCACTGGTCCGCGTCCTGGCTCTTGGCCTAACGATCCCCAGCATCTGGCTGGCCCTTCGCCTGGGGACCAACTTCCTCCCCACGCTGGATGAGCGGGCGTTCATGCTGCTTTCCAAGGTGCCCTCCGAAAGCAGCCTGGAGGCGGTGGACAAGGCCAACCTGCTGCTGGATGAGCGGCTCCGCAAGGTTCCCGGTGTGGAGTCCGTATACCGCCGCAGCGGTCGGGCCGAGGTCACGGAAGATCCTTGCCCCATCACGGATAGCGAGGTGATGGTGATCCTCAAAAAGGACGCCGACGAGAAATTTGTCGGACGCGAAGTGTTGGAAGCTGCCGAGGAAATGCCCTTCCCCGTGGAGGTGAACACCCCCATGCAGGAACGCATCGCGGAAGGCATCGGCGGCACGCCTGCCGACATTCAGGTAAAGCTCTTCAACCGGAACCTGGAAGCCGTGCGGAAGGAACTCCCGGAACTGCGGGAGCGGCTGATGAAAGTCGAGGGCGTCCGGAGCGTGACACCCGATACGCCAGACCCCATGCCTCGCTGGCGGGCGGTCTTTGACGAGGAAGCCGTCCGACGCCTGGACGTTCCCCGTCCCCTGGTCGCCAAGACCCTCCAGGCGGCCCTCCAGGGCCTGGAGTCCGAGATCCGCTTCGATGGCCCTCAGCGCATCGAGCGCATCGTGAAATTCCCGAACGATGGTCGAATGAGCCCCGAGAATCTGAAGGACACGCCGCTGATCCTGGAGGATGGTCGCGCCCTGTCACTCGGTCAGGTGGTCCGCTTTGAGGAGACCTCCACACCCACCTTGGTTCGGCGCGAGTCTGGCCAGCGAAGGATCGGGCTGAACATCCGCACCATGGGCGACCTGGGGGGCACCGCCAAGCGCATCGAAAAGGCCCTTGATGGCGTGAAGCTGCCGGAGGGCACCTTCCTCAAGCTGGGTGGCAAGATCGAGGAGGCCCGCGAGACCCAGCGCCGTCTGGGCATCGCCATCGCAGCGGCCCTGGCCCTCGTGGTGGGACTCCTCTACATCGCCCTCAAGCGCTGGCGGGAAGTGCTGGTGGTCGTCGCCACCTTGCCGGACGCCTTCGCTGGAGCCCTATTTGCGCTCTGGCTGGCGGGCGAGACCTGGAACATCAGTTCCATCGTCGGCATGATCGGGCTCTTCGGTGTGGCCGTGCAGAACAGCCTGGTCCTCATCACCCAGGCCAAGGGACTC
>CAYQAS010000214.1:0-2599 GCA_964415525.1 uncultured Solibacteraceae bacterium | reverse complement strand
GCCGCTCGATGGGCAGGTGCGACTTCAGTTCCACCGCCACGCCGCCCAGGCGCTGCGCGTCGTAGCGGCGGCCCTGCTCCGGCAGATCGTGCGGCACCTTCCATAGACCTTCGGCCACGCGCTCCACAATGCCGGCCCGGCGCAGGGCTTCCAGCCGGCGGACGTGGGCCGCGACGACTTCGTGCGGATCACGACCCGGCACAGCCTGACCCTGCGCGACGGCCAGATGATGGTCAGTGCGGTACAGGCCACCGCTCGCCAGTGCGGTGATGTTCCTGTCGGCTGCGCGCACGTCGGCCGATCCCTTCACCTCCACCACGGCGCCGGTCGGATAGTTCGCCAGCTCGTCGTGGGCGTTGAGCGCGACGTAGTGGGCCTTGCCGTCCACGCCGTCGATGACCAGATAGCCCCGATCGCGCAGCTCGTCGGCCAGCCCCTTCGCGGCTACGCGGCCGAGGATGGTGCGGCCGTCGTCGCCCGGCTCGAATACCGCCAGCTCACGCGGCTCGCCGCGCATGGCCCGTTGCATGGTGCGGATGATGTCGCCACGCTCGCCCAGGGCGCGCAGGGTCTTTTCCGCGTCGGCATGGACAGCCCATGTGCCGGGCTGCATCTCGCCGGCCAGGCCCAGGCGCTGCAAGCGTTGCAGGCGGCCGATCAGCAACAGGCGCTGGCGTTGCAGCCGCGGTTCGTTGAAGCGTTCGATCTGCACTCGGCCGTCCTCGCCGGCCTCGCGTTGCAGGGTGCGATCCAGGCTCGTCCACCGCTCTTGTTCCACCTCGCGCTGCAAGGTCTGCTGGATTTCGAGCTCCGTGCGCGGCCCCAGCCATTCGGTCGCCAGCTCAGCAGCGCGATGGCGGAAGCCATCGGCGATGTAGTCGCCCGCGATGATGAGGTCTTTGCCGGTGTCGTCGCGCCCACGCACGACGATGTGCGTGTGCGGGTTGTCGGTGTTCCAGTGGTTGACGGCTACCCAATCGAGGCCCGTGCCCAGGTCGGCCTCCATGCGACCCATGAGGTGCCGCGTATAGGTGCGCAGGTCTTCCAGCTCCGCGCCATCCTCAGGCGAGAGGATGAAGCGGAAATGGTGCCGGTCGTCGGCGCAGCCCTCCGTGAAGACGTCGAGGTCGGCAGCATCGGTCTGTGGCCCGTAGGCTTGGCCAGGCTCGCCTTCGCGGCCTACGCCATCGCGCTCGATGTAGCGAAGGTGCTTGGCGAGCGACTGCGGGCTGGCCTGGCGCTGATTGACCAGCAGCGTCTTGATGGTTACGCGCCGCGACATGGGAGTGAGCTTCGCGCCCGCGAAGCGCGCCGCCGTGTGGCCGCGCCCGAGGCGCGAGCCGGGCCGCTGGCCGGAGTGCTGTCCGTTGCCGCCAGTGCGAGGACGGCGCATCGCCGATTTGCCGCCGCTGGCCTTGCCCGCCTGCTTGAGCACCTTCGAGACGAAGCCCTGGCCCCGGTTCATCGGGGCCTTTGGAGGGTTCGGGCGGATACGGAAATCGTCGTCTCGGCGGTCACTCATGGCTGTGCTCCCTGCAAGCTCTGGCGTGTCCGGTCGTGCAAAGCACGCGGACACACCCGCATTGGCGCGGGCCTCGCGCCACAAGCGGCACGGCGGCGAAGCCGCTGTGTGCCGCGCCACCCCCATGTGCAGACTGGCTTTCGACGCGGCCCGGTGCCGCGTCCTTTTGTCTTGCCTTCCGCCTTTGCCCCTCGCTGGCGCTTCGGGCAGCGGTTGCCCGGCGGCGCTACTGCGCGAGCAGCCAGCGCGCCGGCGAACGCGGCGACGGCCATAGGCCGGGCGCATTCGAGGCAAGACGCCTGCACATGGGAAGGCAGCGCGAAGTGCAGCGCGGATGCGCTCGCACTGCACACGCGACGACATGCGGAAAGCCACCGGATCGGCACGCCCGATGGCACGATGAGATGCACGGCAACGTGCAGCGAATCGGCGGCCATCATGGGCGAGACTCCAGCCAGACCGGATGCGCGACGCTGATCACGGCGGATACGCTGACCGGCCCGAAATACCGGCTGTCGAACGATGCCGGGTTGGTCACGCTGAGCAGGAACAGTTCGCCGGAATTAAGGAGACGGCATTGCTGCCAGGATGGCAGCGGCCGGCCCCAACGGTCAGCGGGCAGCACGGTGGCCGAAGGCAGGCCGTCGATGCGGACGATGCGGCCAGTGATGCACACCTCCTGCGGAGCGACAGCGCCCACGCGCTTGAGCAGCGGCACGCGCGCCGGCAGGTAGCCGCGCTGCGCGGCCAGCGCGGCAGCCTCTGGCGGCAGCGTGGTCAGCACGATGCTGCCCACGGACAAAGGACGTGGCAGCGAGCCGGCACCGTGGTCCAGCGAATCGACGCGATACCAGCCGACCGCCACACTGTCGGACGGGTTGTAGATCAGGCGCGGCAGCGGATGCGCGAAGGACGCCCAACCCAGCGCAGCGAGGCCGCAGGCGGACAGGCCCGCCAGCACGATGCGGGTGCGCAAACGTGCGCGGGGTCGCGGGCGAGCACGCGATGCGGTGCTGGCAGTAGAAACGGCGGTCATGGCAGCGCCCTCCCGGTCAGCCAGGCCGCGTGCCGCTCGGC
>CAYQAS010000213.1:0-2744 GCA_964415525.1 uncultured Solibacteraceae bacterium | reverse complement strand
GGGCCGATGTCAGCAAAGCCATCTTTCTGAAAACGAATATCGATCAGGTCAATTTCTCCGGGGGAACGCTCCGGGGAACGATCTTTATCGAGGCAAAAGGGGGAAAGCTCAACCTGTCCGGGGCGGACATGCACAATTCCCGCATCATCAACAATTCGGCACTGACGGACAGTGATTTCACAAACGTCAAGGCCGAGCGGGCCTGCTGGCTGAGATCGGATCTCTCGGGGAGCGATTTCCGGAAATCGGACCTCAAACGGGGACTCCTTGAGGAATGCAATCTGGCGGGGGCAAACCTTGCCGGCGTGTCGGCGAAACAGGCGCGCCTGACCAAATCCGATCTGTCCGATGCCAATCTCCTGGGGATGAATATGCTCTTCGGGTCCCTGAGAAAATCGAAACTGGTCCGGACGGACCTCCGCAAGGCTAATCTGTACGGTGTGGAGTTCTACCGTACCGGTGTGGGAGACACAAAATTTGAAGAAGCGAACCTGAAGATGACGAAGCTCGACCGGCGAACCGCCTTGATTCCCGGTTCAAAGCCGGGGAAAAAAGCATAAGGAATCGTAAGGACGGGAAGGCGCAAGGGAGCAAAGATGACGAGAACGGAACTGCTGGAAGCGATCGGGCGGGATGATACTATCGAGAACACCGACCTGTCCGGCATGGACCTGTCCGGGGCCGACCTGTCGGGGGCCCGTTTTGAAAATGTTGTATTTCATAACGTCAATTTTACCGGGGCGATGATCCGGCGGACGGGGTTCAAGGGCTGTGATTTGTTCGGTTCAATCATGGAAGGAGCGGACCTGAAGAATGTTCTTTGGATGGGCATGAATCTGGTCGGGGTCATATTGCGCCGGGCCGACCTGGAAAAGGCCGTTCTTTCCGGGGCGGATCTTTCCGGGGCGGACTTGTCCGGGGCCGACTTTTCCCGGGCGGTCATGGATAACGCAAAACTGGAAGGGGCCAACCTATCCGGGGCGGTACTCTTCCGTACCATGCTTTTCAAGGCCTCTCTGGCAGGGGCCAACCTTGCCGGCGCCGACCTTTCCCGGGCAGTATTCTTTGAGGCCGATCTCTCGGGAGCAACCCTCAAGGGGGCGAAGATCTTCAAGACATTTCTCCGCGACTGCGTCCTTGCGGGACAGGATTTTCAAGGGGCCGAGTTTTCCATGGTTCAGGCCGGCGGGGCGGATTTCAAAGGATGCGATTTTACGGGGGCGGATATTACCCAGACAAATTTCATGAACGCCGACATGACGGGAGTGAAGCTGGACGGTGTTAAAGGGCAGAGGGCAGTTTTCCTGGGGGCCAAGCTGACTGGAGCGAGCCTGAAAAAGGCGGACCTTTACCAGTCCTGCTTTGAGGAAAGCAGCCTCGGACAGGCGGACTTCAGCGGGGCAAACGTCGAACAGTCATTGTTTGTAAGCGCACTCTGCCGGGCCGCCAAGTTTGCCGGCGCCAACTGCACTTACGCCGATTTTTCCCACGCCGATCTGGCCGCGGCGGATTTTACGGCGGCAGAGCTTTTCCGTGCCAAGATGCACCGGGCAAACGAGGAACATACTATTTGGGAACGCGCCAACCGGGAGGCTGCACTGGATACCGATCCCGATCTGGCGGCGGCGGAAGGATAACGAGGGAGCTGATAAGGGCTGGAGATTAGTGATTCTAGGGAGGTAAATGTATGAATAATCTGGCGGAAAAGAAGCAATATGCCCCGCCCGTTCTGGAATGCGGGATAGTAGCATCGGCAAGAAGCAAGGACTTCCTTGTCCTCACCGAAGGGGGATGCCATGAGGCCGTCGCTGCGGTGGGATGTGTCGTCAGGCCGGAGAAAGACGATGTCGTCCTCCTGTCCTGCGGTGGGGAAGAGCAGGTGTATATCCTTTCCGTCCTGGAAAGACCGGCTGGTTTGCAGCAGGAAACGACCCTTCAGTTCGACGGTCAGGTGCATCTGAATGTCCGCGGCGGCGGGCTCCGGATGACCACCGACGAGGCGCTGTCTTTTGCCTCCGGGGAAAAGATGATCTTCGCATCGCCAAAGCTGGAGGTGGACGCCAATGAAGGAACGGTCCGGATCGAAAGCATGTCTTTCTTCGGTAAATATCTTCACTCCCGGATCGAGAAGATGAGGGTCGTCGCCGATGCCATGGATTCGGTTTTCCGCCGGGTCGTGCAAAGGATGACCTCCTCCTACCGTTATGTGGAAGAGCACGAGGAGATCCAGTCCGCATCGACGCGGATGCTGGTGGACGGTACGCTAACCATGCAGACGAAGAATACCATGCACATTGCGGAAGGGCATATCAAGATCGATGCCGAACAGATTCATCTGGGCTAAAGGAGGTATTTATGTTTCAATCGACAATGGGGGGCGGATCGAGCCTCGGCGCTCCCGATGTATGCCAGACGCCGTCGCCTGTCGGTCCCGTTCCCGTTCCTTATCCGAATACGGCTATGGGTGCTACATCCAATCCGCTGACAACGGCATTGACGGTCCTTACCGATTGCATGCCGTCGCTGAACCAGATGTCCCAGAGCATGATCAGTATGGGGGACAATGCCGGCGTCGCCATGGGTGTGGCTTCGGGGATGGTAATGGGACCCCAGTCATTTATTCTGGGGAGTATCACGGTTCTGAAAGAGGGAGCGCCGGCCCAGCGGCTGACGAGCATCACCGGTCATAACGGCTTAAGCATGAATTGCCCGGGCGTTTCCCTGGTTCCCAGCCAGGTGACGGT
>CAYQAS010000212.1:0-3398 GCA_964415525.1 uncultured Solibacteraceae bacterium | reverse complement strand
CGATCTCCTTGGCGACGGTGACGCCGTCCTTGGTCATGAGCGGGGAGCCGAACTTTTTCTCGATAAGGACGTTGCGGCCCTTGGGGCCGAGGGTCACCTGGACGGCGTCGGCGAGCTTGTTGACACCGCGCAGGATGGCCTGGCGGGCTTCTTCGGCATAGACGATGGACTTGGCAGCCATGTTGTCTCCTTGGGAATCAGTAGATAGGTGAAGGGATGCGGACTAGACGATGGCGAGGATTTCGTCCTCGCGCACGATGACGTGGTCCACGCCCTCGAACTTCACTTCGGTGCCGCTGTACTTGCCGATCAGGACGCGATCGCCCGCCTTGACGGACATGGGGATGCGCTTGCCGTCCTCGGCGAACTTGCCGTCGCCGACCGCCACGACCTCGGCTTCCATCGGCTTCTCCTTGGCGGTGTCGGGGATGATGATGCCGCCACGGACGGTCTCAGCGGCTTCCACGCGCTTGAGCATGACGCGGTCGTAAAGGGGCTTGATGGCCATGGATTCCTCCAGGAAAGGTGGGCTTGCCCTCTCGGGCGCTAGCACTCACATGGGACGAGTGCCAATCTACCCGGTCCATGGCCCCTGTCAAGTACCGGGCGTGAGAATTTTCCGTGATCTAACTTTTTACAGTCATATTTTCTTATTTTTTAATGTAGATCCAAAGAACGCGCAATCCTCCCCATCGGCGTTAGGCTTGGGACATGAGCCTCCTCTCCGATCTCCAGGAACTGCAAAACGTCCATGACCATCTGCGGACCATCGAGCGGGATCTCACGGCCTTCCCCCCGGACATGGAAAAGCTGCACAAGGAACTGAATGAGCTTGCCAAGCAGAAGGGCGATCACGAAAAGGCCCTGACGGAATCCCGTGCCAAGGAAGCTCCGATGACCCGCAACCTCGCCGAGGCCCAGGTGCTTGAAGCCAGTGCCCGAAAATCCTTGAAGGCCTCCACCTCCAAGGTCCAGTACACCTCCGCCATCCGGGAATTGGATACGCGGGAACGGCAGGTCTCCGGCCTGCAGAAACCTCTGACGGACCTGCTGCAGCGCATCATCAACATTGGTGCGGAGCTGGATCGCCTTGCCCTCCGCCAAGCGGAAGTGCAGAAGCAGTTCGACGAACTGAACACGGTCTTCCTCTCCGAGCACGAAAACCAAGTCACGGCCAAAGAACGACTCCAGAAGCGGAAGGCCGAGCTGGAGAAGGCCTTGCCCGCCTCCGAACTCACCCGTTTCAACCGCCTGCTTGGCGCACGCCAGGGCAAGGCCCTCACCCTGGTGGATGGCAGCACCTGCCAGGGCTGCCGTACCAAGATCCGGATTCCCCTCATGACCCAGCTGCGGGAAGAAGGCCTCGTGACCTGCGAATCCTGCCAGCGATATCTCCACCTCGCCCCGAAACCATGATTCAAATGAATGACCGGGCCGCTAAGGTCCGAGCACGCGTCATCCAGGCCTGCGAAGCGGCCCATCGCGATCCCGGCGAGGTCGAAATCCTCGCGGTATCCAAGTTCCACCCCGTCTCCGCAGTTCAGGAGGCCATGGCCTCCGGATTCACCCGGTTCGGCGAGAACTATGTTCAGGAGGGCGTGCGCAAAGCGCCCGAACTGCCGAACGCAGCCTTCCTCCTCATCGGCCCCCTGCAACGCAACAAGGCCAAGCCAGCCCTGATCCATTTCCGGGAGATCCTCACCCTGGACCGCCCAGAACTCGCCACCCGGCTGGTGACCCTGGCCGAGGAGCTGGACGTGATCCGTCCGGTCTGGATCCAGGTGGACCTCTGGGATGAGGCCACCAAGATGGGCGGCTGTCCGGAATCCAGCATCCAGTCCGTCATCGAGGCCCTCGGAGGTTCCATACGCTTGCCCATCCGGGGCTTCATGAGCATTCCGCCGCCCCACGCCCCCACCGCCTTCAGCGACCTCGCGGACCTGCGCTCCCGCTGGCAGGATCGACTCGGTCAGCGCCTCCTGCTCTCCATGGGCATGAGCGAAGATCTCGAAGACGCCATCGCCGCGGGAAGCAATCAAGTGCGCATCGGCACGGCCCTCTTCGGGGATCGCTCGTACGCCTGAGGGCAGGAAGTCCGAGGCGGTCGACATCTCCAGATTGACAAGATTCAGGATGCCCTCAATGGGCACCGATGGACGGGTAAGACGACTGCAGACCGTCCTGAGGGAGCCAAGCCATGACCTTCTGGAATAACCTGAACATCCGCAGCAAGCTGGTCTATTCCATCCTTGCGCTGACGGCCCTCCTGGCCCTCACCGCAGGTTTGGTCTCCGGTTTCATGCTGAGTTCCGTACAGAGCAAGAGCCTCTGGCAAAGCGGGACCAGCCTCGCCGCCATGACGGGGGAGAACGCCGCGGCGTTCCTCCTCATGGACAATGTGGACTCCATGGCCAATGCCATGGAGGGCCTCAAAGGCGATCCCGACGTCTCCGCCGGCGCCAT
Organism: uncultured Solibacteraceae bacterium; assembly: GCA_964415525.1. GTDB lineage: Bacteria > Acidobacteriota > Holophagae > Holophagales > Holophagaceae > CAZPUI01. The sequence goes on along the minus strand of CAYQAS010000212.1, from coordinate 935 downwards.
CGTGGGGGTGGACGACAAAAAGGCGGTCTCCATCAAGGCCCAGAAAGTCTTCGACAAGGACAGCAAGCTCGACATTAAGGCCATGGTGGACCCCATCGGTAGCGGCAAGCTGCAGTACGAATCGGCCGGCTTCCGCGTTGTCGCCATCCCCATGAAGGACAAAGGCAAGGATGTCGAGAACGCCATGGACCCCGGCAAGAAGTGGTTCCAGATGGTGGTGCTCAACACCCGCCAGACCAGCAAGGAGACCAGCAAGACCACGATTTCGATGCTCATGCTGGGCATTGGCATGCTGGCGCTGGGGTTCGTTTCCGCTCGTGTCCTCGCCCGGGCCATCGTTCAGCCGCTGGAGATCATCGGCCACAGCATGCGTGACATCTCCGAGGGACAGGGCGATCTGACAGCCCGCCTGGATGTCCATGGCAAGGATGAGATCGCCGTCGTCGGCCAGAACTTCAACAAGTTCGTGGAGAACATCCAAGGCATCGTCCAGCAGGTCATCGGCATCTCCACCAACATCGCCAGCGGCTCGCTGCAGATGAGCGCCGGCATGTCGGAGATGGCCAGCACCGCAGATGCCATTGCCCAGAGCGCCGAGCAGCAGAAAGGCAGTGTGCGCACCGCCACCGACAGCGTGGGCACCATCGCCGGCAGCTCCAAGGTCATCTACAGCACGGTCACCGAGGCCCTCACGGCCTTCGACCAGAGCCAGGAAGCCGCCCACAATGGCGAGCGCGCCGTGGGTGCCGCCGTCCAGGGCATGCAGGCCATCAACCAGAACAGCAAACAGATCGGCAGCATCCTCACCGTCATCACCGAGATCGCCAACCAGACCAACCTGCTCTCCCTGAACGCCGCCATCGAGGCAGCCAAGGCGGGTGAGCACGGCAAGGGCTTCGCAGTGGTCGCCGAGGAAGTCCGCAAGCTGGCCGAAC
>CAYQAS010000211.1:0-3402 GCA_964415525.1 uncultured Solibacteraceae bacterium | reverse complement strand
CGGCAGCGACTGGAGCAGGAAGCAGGCGATAATACAAGAGCGGCAATGAAGGTACGAGCCGTACTCGCCTCTTTATCATTGGCTCAAACTTCGATTAGTGGCCAAAGTGACATTGAACAAATGGACGAAGGAGGGAATACTCAGACAAATCTCATTTCCGAGAGTACAGGAAGACAAAGCCGCCACACCCTCATGAAAGAGGGACCGAAACATAGTATGACGGTGAAAGAAGGTGACAACATGGCAAAAGCTAAACGAGGAGGAAAAACTAAGACTGAATGATGAATAGTCGGACGCCAGGTGACCCTCATGGCTAACGGCAAAGGATCATTTGCCCTCATTGACACACGACGCATTAGATGGTGGAATCATCACCGTCAGCAGGGAGCATCTGCGAATGCCAGAAGCTGAATTACATAGTACTTTCGTTCTCTTCATCGATGCCAACCACACGGATCGAACATTCTACGCCAAAGAACTGAAGCGCCGCTCTCCTGATTATCAGATACTGGAAGCCACCGATGGAGAATCGGGTCTTGCACTGTGTCGGTCTCAGCGAATCGATTGCGTCGTCCTTGCAGTCGAATTGCCCGATTGCTCAGGCTTCAGGGTGTTAGTTGACTTAGTCCCGATCGCCAGAAGACCGAGCATTGCGGTGTTGATGCTCACCAGTAGCACGCAACGGGGATTCCATCAGATCGCGATACAAAATGGGGCCTATGCCTGCTTTGTCAAACCGTTCACGTCAGGCGAAGATTTGGATCGAGCCATTCAGCGTGCTGTAGCGTTTGTGGGACGAACGCCCAAAGAAAATCGGTACTGGTCTTTGTAATATTTTGGTGGTACCTACCCGCCAATCATCATCCCCAGCTACAACGGGCCACTTCATACTAATGACGCGATTGACCATAGGGAGATAGTCCCCATGCCAGTATCTCATAGTCTTGGTTGGCTTCACGGTTGTCCAGAAAGTCATACGATTCCTGTCTCAGTGATGCAGGAAGAGGTAGAGAGCCGCCACTATCGCGACGAAAAGCAGGGTACTGAGAAAACAAAGGCCCGGCACCTTTCGGCGTCGAGCCTTTTAGCCTTAGACTTGCAAAATGCTTCCACCGTTTTCTTCACAACGTTTCCGTTGTGCCTGCCACGGTTTTTGCATTGCGTGTGCTAAAGCATGACCTCATTGTACGGCGCTTCCCAATTATCAACACTGGAAGTAACCCTAGTTTGTCTTTAACAAACTTTTGAGCTGGCAAAATTTATCGGGTGTAACCTGGATCAGGGGTTTGATGGTAGATAAACTTTTTGATCTCTCTTCCAATACTGAGCCACGCTCCCCTATGGCTTCAACCTTCCGTATAATCCACTTGACGCAAGGGAATCTGAATCACAATGGTCGTGCCCCATTCGGGTCGGCTCGTAATCTTCATGGTCCCATGTAATTTTTCGACTCGCTCCCGCATGCTGATCAGGCCGAGATGATGCGAGCCGAGAACCATTTCCGGCACGAACCCCTGTCCATCGTCCTTGATAACCAATTCGATCGCCTCAGGCAAGCCATTCATCATGACGCTGGCCCGCGTGGCCTTGGCATGTAACCGGACGTTGGTGAGCCCTTCCTGCGTCACACGATAGAGGCAGGTCGCAATCGCAGGAAGAAGATTGATCGGTTGGAGCGGGGCATGATATGTGGCTACAATCTGCGTGCTCTCGGTAAAGTTCGCGACATAGGCCCGCAAGGAATCATCCAACGTAATGGAAGCGGTCTGTTCGGGGTGTAAATCATGGGAGAGATCACGGAGATCCGACAGCAACGTGACCAACATCGCCTTGACGGGTTGCAGATGAGCAAAATCCTTCCAGCCTTCAGGGTTTCGCTTAGGCATGAGGCCGATCTCTATAATGATGGCAGAGAGTCGTTGACAATAATCGTCATGCAGATCTCGAGCAATCCTGCGCCGTTCTTCATCCTGCGCCGTCATCAACTTCGCCGCCGTATACTGTAATTTTTGCTGGCTCTCATGCACCGCCTGCTCGGCCTGCTCCAGGCCGGTAATGTCCAGCATGGCAGATTGAATTTTTCGTTGGGAGCTGTTGCGATCTTTCACTTGAACGCTTTCGACATGCATCACCAAGGCTGGGCCAGTATGTCGTGGGAAGCGTAGTTTGCAGGTGTGTATCGTACCAGTATCGAGAACCTCCTGACAGTGCCGTTGCAAGATCTCACAATCCTCGGTCATCACAAAATCGGCGAATGACCGTTGCACGACGAATTTCCGATTCAGGCCGATTAAGGCGCAGAATCGCAGATTGGCCTCTTCGATCGTCCCCTCGGTGGTGAGCGTCACATAGCCGGCAGGAGAGAAATCATAGAGCTGTGTATAATGTTCGCAGGCATCCGCGAGGGTTTCTTGCGCCTGACGAAGCTCTTCATTTTGCATTTCCAATTGGACGTGCTGTACCTGCAGCTGCTGAACCAGATTGGGAATATCCTTACGCCGTATCGAAGCCAGATCTTGATGGCGCATGTCCTTGGCACTGTCGTCTGGTTCTGATGCCATAGCAGTCTTCCTTTAGCTGGCAATGAGCGACGGTCCATTATGAAGAGCGAGAACCACCAGCGGCGCCTCGCCGTCCGCCGGTTCAATGCGGCTGATACTCGCCCTCCACGGGCCGTACCCGACCGGAAGGGATTCAATCTCCAATTCAATATTGTCCATTCCCGTCGCGTCGATGAAACATTTCTCCAAGGCAGTCTGTAACGCCGGATGATTGAACTGGCCTTCCAGAATTCGGTCGAGAGGGTGCCGCTCAACCTCATGTCGCTTACGTGCGAACACGTGATAGAACGACCGATTGGCCTTGACGACCCGGAGATCGGTATCCAGCACCATCAACGGGATCGGCACTCCGTCCACAATGGACTCCGCACGGCTTGTCGCTCGTTTATAGGCCGTGATCTCCAGGTAGGTGAGCACGAGTCCTTCGATGAGATTCTTCGAAGTGCGGTACGGCACGATTCGTAAAAGATACCAGTGGCCGTCCTCGGCCTGCACTTCGCACTCCTTGAACACGAGGGTTTGCAACACCGTGCGCGCGTCGTCCAGCAGACTGTTATAGCGCACCGTGGAAACGATGTCTCCAAACGGACGTCCAATATCGGACGCGATGACTTTGCTCACTCGCGACGCGCCTGGTGTGAACCGCTTGATGCAGAGCTCGTCATCCAAAAAGATCGTCGCGACCTCAGTGCTATTCACGAAATTCCTCAGATCGTCATTCGCGATCGCCGCTTCTTCGAATTTGTTCTGCAATTGCGCATTGACTGTGATCAGTTCCTCGTTGAGCGATTGAAGTTCTTCCTTCGTGGTTTCCAATTCCTCATTGGTGCTCTGGAGTTCC
>CAYQAS010000210.1:0-3421 GCA_964415525.1 uncultured Solibacteraceae bacterium | reverse complement strand
GGTGATGAGCCCTTTCAGCTCGCCACGGTCGTTCACCACCAGAAGCTTCTCGATGCGGTGCTTCTGGAGGATGGCCTTGGCGGCCTCCAAGGTGGTGCCCACGGGCACCGTGACCAGGTTGTCCTTGGTCATGAGGTCGCGGACCGGCAACTCCCAGCGATCCTCAAAGCGCAGGTCGCGGTTGGTGAGGATGCCCACGAGGCGGCCATTGTCCACCACTGGCACGCCGCTGATGCGGTACTTGCCCATGAGCGCTTCGGCATCGCGGATGGGGGCGTCGGGGTGGATGGTGATGGGGTCGGAGATCATGCCCGACTCGCTGCGCTTCACCTTGTCCACTTCCTCCGCCTGACGCTCGATGCTGAGGTTCTTGTGGATGATGCCCAGGCCGCCCTGCTGAGCCAGGGCGATGGCGAGACGGCCCTCCGTGACCGTGTCCATGGCGGAACTGATGAGCGGAACGCGAAGCTCGATGGCGCGGGTGAGGCGGGTGGTGAGGTCCACCTGATTGGGGTGGGTTTCCGAGTAGCCCGGGATCAGGAGCACATCGTCAAAAGTGAGGCCTTGAATCAGGGGCAGGGTCGGCATGGGTACCTCGAAATGAGCCAGAGTGCGAATTCCGTAATCTGAGCAGGATACTCAAATCCGAGGCTCCAGGCGACGAAGGGAACGACGAGGGCCGTCCTTGCGGGGACCGCCCTGTGATGCACATCAATTTGCAAAGTGTATGCACATTGTTCACGGGTGTACATGCATTCAAGCCCTTGTGCTGCCTTGCCATTTCTAGACCGGGGGCCTAGACTCGCAAGCTGGAGGCGGAAGCAAATTCGCGCGAAGCGAGCCGACCTTCAAAAGCCCCTAAACGTGTTCAGACGAAACTCTGCTGCACCCACTAAAGGAGGTCGTGTCATGGCGGAACGTCGCATGGTTACCCTCGACGGTAACGAAGCCACCGCATCGGTTGCCCATCGGCTCAACGAAGTGATCGCCATCTACCCGATCACCCCTTCGTCCAACATGGGCGAGTGGGCGGATGAGTGGTCCAGCCAGGGCAAGAAGAACATCTGGGGCACGGTGCCTTCCGTGGTCGAGATGCAGTCCGAGGCCGGTGCCGCCGGTGCCGTCCACGGAGCCCTGCAGGCCGGTTCCCTGTCCACGTCCTTCACGGCGTCCCAGGGCCTGCTGCTCTTCATCCCCAACATGTACCTGATTGCCGGTGAGCTGACGCCCTTCGTGCTGCACGTCACCGCCCGCACGATCGCGACCCACGCCCTGTCGATCTTCGGCGATCACGGCGACGTGATGGCCTGCCGCCAGACCGGTTTCGCCATGCTGTCTTCCGACAGTGTCCAGCAGGCTCACGATTTCGCCCTGATCAGCCAGGCCGCCTCCATGCGCAGCCGCGTGCCCTTCCTGCACTTCTTCGACGGCTTCCGCACCAGCCACGAGGTCAGCAAGATCGAGATCCTGAACGATGAGGATCTGGCCGCGATGATCACGGACGACCTCGTCGAGGCTCACCGCAAACGCGGCATGACGCCCGATGCGCCGACCCTCCGCGGCACCGCCCAGAACCCCGACACGTTCTTCCAGGCCCGCGAAGCCTGCAATCCCTACTTCAACGCCTGCCCAGAAATCGTGCAGGAAGAGATGGACAAGTTCGCGAAGATCGCGGGTCGCCAGTACCAGCTCTTCGAGTACTACGGCGCTCCCGATGCCGAGCGCGTCATCGCGGTCATGGGCTCCGGTGGCGACACGACCCACGAGTACGTGGAGTGGGCGCTCAAGCAGGGCGAGAAGATCGGTGTCCTCAAGGTCCGCTTGTTCCGTCCTTTCAGCATCAAGCACTTCGTGAATGCCCTGCCCAAGTCGGTCAAGACCCTCACGGTCCTCGATCGCGTGAAGGAAGTCGGCGCCCCTGGCGATCCGCTCTACCTCGACATCATCACCGCCCTGCGCGAAGCCCGCGAAGAAGGCCTCACCACCCTGGATCCCAAGGTCGTCGCTGGTCGCTTCGGCCTCTCCAGCAAGGAATTCAACCCCGCCCACATCAAGGCCATCTACGACAACATGCTCGAGGCCAAGCCCAAGAACCACTTCGTGGTGGGCATCGTGGATGACGTCACCCACAGCAGCCTGAAGGTGGACGACGAGTTCGACATCGAATCCGCTGACGTCACCCGCGCGCTGTTCTTCGGCCTGGGTTCCGATGGCACCGTGGGCGCCAACAAGAACTCCATCAAGATCATCGCCGAGGACGCGGGCTTCTACGGCCAGGGCTACTTCGTCTATGACTCCAAGAAGGCCGGTGCGGTCACCGTAAGCCACCTGCGCTTCGGGCCCCGCCCGATCCGCAGCGCCTACCTCATCAAGAAGGCCAACTTCATCGCCTGCCACCAGACCGTCTTCATCGAGAAGTACGACATGCTCGGCTACGCCGCCGAGGGTGCCACCTTCCTGCTGAACACGCCCTACGGCAAGGATGAGGTCTGGGACACCCTGCCGCGCGAAGTGCAGGAGGCCCTGATCGAGAAGAAGATGAAGTTCTACGTGATCGACGGCTACGAAGTGGGCCGCCTCACGGGCATGGGCGTGCGCATCAACACCATCATGCAGGGCTGCTTCTTCGCCATCTCCGGCGTGCTGCCCAAGGATGAAGCCATCGCCAGCATCAAGTACGCGATCAAGAAGACCTACAGCAAGAAGGGCGAGGCCGTCGTTCTGAAGAACTACGAGGCCGTGGACCAGACCCTGGCCCACCTGCACGAAGTCATCGTGCCCGCCGCCGTCACCTCCCAGAAGGCCATGCCCCCGATCGTCGCCGACGAGGCCCCTGACTTCGTCAAGAAGGTCACGGCCGTGATGATGGCCGGCAAGGGCGATCTGCTGCCCGTTAGCGCCTTCCCTGTGGACGGCTGCTACATGACCGGCACCACCCAGTGGGAAAAGCGCGCCATCGCGCTCGACATCCCCGAGTGGGACAGCAGCATCTGCATCCAGTGCAACAAGTGCGCGAACATCTGCCCGCACGCCGCGATCCGTCCCAAGGCCTACGATCCCAGCCACCTCGAGCAGGCTCCCGAGAACTTCAAGAGCGTGGACTTCAAGGGCCCCGAGTACAAGGGCCAGAAGTTCACCATCCAGGTCGCTCCCGAGGATTGCACCGGCTGCAGCCTGTGCGTCAGCGTCTGCCCTGCGAAGGACAAGGCGAATCCGAAGCACAAGGCCATCAACATGGTCCCGATGATGCCGCTGCGTGAGCAGGAGAAGGCGAACTACAAGTTCTTCCTCGACCTGCCCGAAGTGGACCGCACCACGGTCAAGCTCGATGTGAAGGGCGCGCAGTTCCTGCAGCCGCTCTTCGAATACAGCGGCGCCTGCGCCGGCTGCGGCGAGACGCCCTACATCAAGCTGCTCACCC
>CAYQAS010000209.1:2956-3544 GCA_964415525.1 uncultured Solibacteraceae bacterium | reverse complement strand
CTACGTTAGCATCAGGTACATGTGTTGGAGCAACCGCCCCGTGACCCTGAGCGTCGGCACCGACGGTACCCCCGCGTTCGCCTAGGAGACCGAGATGATCCGCCTGACCACCCCCCTCTCCGAATCCGCCATCCGCGAATTGAAGGTTGGCGACGAAGTGCTGCTGAACGGCAAGGTGATCCTGAGCCGGGACATCGGCCACAAATACATGAAGGAGCAGAAGCCCGAGTGGTTGAAGCCGATCCTCGCCGACTGTGTGATCTACCACTGTGGGCCGGTGGTGAGGAAGAACGCGGATGGCACCTGGTCCTTCGTGAGTTCAGGCCCCACCACCAGCATCCGCGAGGAGCCCTACCAGGCGGATGTGCTGGAGACCTATCGCGTGCGCGGCGTCATCGGCAAGGGCGGCATGGGCAAGAAGACCAGCGAGGGGCTGCAGAAGGTCGGTGCCGTCTACCTCCACGCCACCGGTGGCGCGGGCGCGCTGCTGGCGGCCCAGGTGAAGCGCGTGGTGGACGTGAAGATGCTGGAGGAGTTCGGCAGCCCCGAAGCCTTCTGGATCATCGAGGTGGAGGACTTCCCCCTCGT
>CAYQAS010000209.1:0-2946 GCA_964415525.1 uncultured Solibacteraceae bacterium | reverse complement strand
CGTCGTCACCATGGACAGCGACGGGGGCAGCCTCCATGACGAGGTGCTCCAGGAGAGCCAGAACCGCGCCAAGGCTTTAATGGGCTAAAGCCCTCCACCGGGCGGTGAGGCTGGCCTTTCCTGAGTCTGGTCCCTGATTCCAAGGGGCGCGCCAGGGTGGGCACCGGGCCTGAAGGGGGCGCCAACTTCTGGGCCCGGTTGCCCCGGTCACTCGCCTGAACGTCCAGCCGCTCCCGACCCGCCGCCTTGGCTCGCGCGGGATGCGGCGGTCCTTGTGGAGGCTCCCAAGGTGCTGAGATTGAGAGGGGGTACCGCCCGCTCATGGCCAGGTCGGCGGGTGCCGAAGCGTATGCCACCATGCTCATGTCCTGAAGGTTCTCCGATGCCCATGTCTTTCAACAGCCCCCGTGATCCCGACGCCCAGCGTCGGTGGCTGGAGGTGTTGGAGGTGGTGTTGGACGAGTCTACGGACCCCATCTTCTGCATTCTCGAAGATGGCACCTATCGCTACCTGAACCGGACCTTCTCCTCGGCCTTTGGCAAGGAGCCTTCGGACCTCATCGGGCGGCGGATCTATGACGTTTTTCCGCCTGAGGAGGCGGAAAAACGCATGGCCGTCGTGAGGAAGGCTTTCGCCACGGGCGAGACGATCGTCTTCGACGTCCGCGTGCCTGCGGTGGATGGCGAGCGCTTCTACATGACCTCCGTGAAACCGATTCGGGACGGGGCGGGCCAAGTCTCTGCCGTGGTGTGCATCTCCAAGGAGATTACCGAGCGGAAACGCGCGGAACTCGACCGGGAGCGGGCCATCCAGGAACTCCAGGAGGTGCTGCAGCAGGTCCGCACGCTTTCCGGGATGCTGCCCATCTGCGCGGGCTGCAAGAAGATCCGGGACGACAAAGGTTACTGGACCCAGATCGAGACCTACCTGCGGGCCCATTCCGAGGCTGAGTTCACCCACGGCATGTGTCCCGACTGCATTGAGACCTACTATCCGGGCCTTAAGCCCTAGGCCCGGTCGTCAACCGGTTCGCTCGAATGACGTATGGCTGGTGTGGGAGGGCTCCATGGGCTCAGGCAAGGGTATGAACCGACGCATGTTCCTGGCCACGGGAGGGACCGCGTTGGCGGCGGCCCAGGCCCTGAAGGCCCAGGTGCCGACACCGGGCGCGGCACCAGTGGCATCCCCTGCGGTGGTCCGCCCCAACCCGATGGCCCTGAACACCAACGTTCAGTTGGCCCTGCGTCAGCCCAAGGGGCGGCTTTCCATGCCGGGGCCCTTTCCGGGCATCGTGGCGGAAGCTCACCTGCCAGGCTCGGTGAAGGAACTCCGGCCTGTGTCACGCGCCGCGGAGCGGATGCTCGAGGCCGCGCTGAAATCCCTCACGGGCGAGAAGGACGTTCGGGCAGCCTGGCGGCATTTCGTGAGCCCCGGCGAGCGGATCGGCATCAAGTTCAATCCTGTGGGACACCAGATCTCCGGCACCACCCGGGAGCTGGTAGGTGCCGTGGTGGCGAGTCTGGAGCGGGCGGGCATTCCGCGGAAGGACATGGTGGTCTGGCACCGCTTCGATGACGAGCATGCCCGCACCTACAAGGCGGAGGTGGTCCATCCCGGTGTCGAGGCCTACCTCTTGAACTGGTTCATTCCTAAGGATGGCAAAGACACCCCCGGGGGTTGGGAGCGCTGGGATGAAACGGTCTTCTACGAGGCGGATCACAGCCTGCCGGACGCTCAGAACATGCTGGAGGAGATGTTCCACGGCGGCACCAAGAGCCATTTTCCCAAGTTGCTGACGAAGTCCGGCAAGGAGGGCGGTGTCGACAAAGTCATCAACATCCCGGTGCTCAAGCACCACGGCATGACTCAGATCACCGGGGCCCTCAAGAACTTGGCCTACGGCGCCACCACCAACTGTCCCAGGGGTCACCACTTCATCCACCGCTACATTCCGGAGGTATGCGCCTTTCCGCCCATTCGAGACAAGGTCGTGCTGAACATCATGGACGCCTTCCGGGTCCAGTACGACAAGGGCCCCGTGCCAGCTCCCGCCTTCGTGGTGCCCTACGAGAGGCTCTATGTGGCCACGGATCCCGTGGCGCTCGACACCATCGGTTTCGAGGTGCTGACCGCGCTTCAGCTGGAAAAGGGCAGCCTGAAGCCCGAGCGCGTGGAAGCCTTGCGCCAGCGAAACTGGGGCCTCGCCTATGCCGAGAACCTGGGGTTGGGCGTACACAAGGGCAGGCCCATCGAGGTGCGGAAGGTCATGTTGAGCTGAACCCGCAGCAGCTCATTCGGTCGGCGGTCATCTGTCTTGTTGGGGGCATTTTGGCCGTTTTGGGTCGAGGTTCTCGTTTCGAGGTCTGTGCCCGTCTGCGTTCCGCGTCATGACGGTTCCCTGCCGGGCATCGGAAGCCCGGACCCGTCTTCATGGGCGGGGTCCGCGAGTCCGATCTTTTCCCACCGGAGGGACCGTGAGCCAGCCGACCCGCGAACAGAGGATTGCCCTCTACCGCAACATCTACGCCGCCAGGAAGATCGAGGACCGGGAGATTCTGGGCAAGCGCCAGAACAAGGTCTTCTTCCAGATCAACGGAGCCGGCCACGAGGCCATCCAGGCCGCCGCCGCCGCGCACCTGCGGCCGGGCTACGACTGGACCTTCCTCTATTACCGGGATCGGGCGCTCGTGTACGGCCTGGGCTTTGGGGCCTATGACCAGTTCCTCGGTTCCGTGGGGGCGGAAGCTGACGAGGCCAGCGGTGGGCGGCAGATGCCCTCTCACTGGTCCTGCCCGCGTTTGCGCATTGGTCCGGGCTCCAGCCCCACCGGCAGCCAGTTCGTGCACGCTGTAGGGTCCATGGTAGGCTGCCTGCGGGCGGAAGCCACGGGACCGCGCAAGGCCCTGAACCCTGGTTCCGGCGAAGGGGCCGTTGGCACCACCGGC
>CAYQAS010000208.1:0-3589 GCA_964415525.1 uncultured Solibacteraceae bacterium | reverse complement strand
GAGAGATAGGGATTCGAACCCCAGTTACGATCGCTCGTAAACCTGATTTCGAGTCAGGCGCATTCGACCACTCTGCCATCTCTCCAGAGTCGGACAGTTTATCAGATCTTGGGTGTATGTGCTTCGAGTCGTTGTGGGACTCCCCACGATGTCCTGCGTCAGGGTCTTCGTCGCGCGAAGAAATCCCGGATGAGCGTTGCGCTCTCGGTTTCAAGCAGGCCACCTGCGAGTTCCAGGCGATGGTTCAGTTTGAGGGTTTCCAGGGTGTCCTGAATCCGCGAGACCCCGACTTTGGGATCGGATGCCGCGAAGACGACACGCTCCACCCGCGCGTGCACCAACGCGCCGAAACACATGAGACAGGGCTCCAGGGTCACATAGAGGGTGGCACCGACCATGCGGTAGTTGTGCAGCCAGTCCCCGGCGCTGCGTAACGCCATGACTTCCGCGTGGGCCGTGGGGTCATGCCGCGTGATGGGGCAGTTGTGGCCGCGGGCAATGAGCTTCCCGTCCTGCACCAGGACCGCACCGATGGGCACCTCGTCCAGGCGCTCCGCCTTCTCTGCTTCCTCGAGCGCCAGCTTCATGAAATAGAGGTCGTCTCCGGTCCACATGGCTATTTCCCCACACCCCACTTTCCGGCACCACCGACTGCGGCAGCACCGATGACCACCAGCCGGAATAACCGGTCAGGATCCGACAAAAGCGCCGCGCCACGCGCCCAGCCCGACACGAGTGGCCAGCCCACCAGAGTCGCGAGAATGGCCGCCGCGGCCTGCGTCCACAGCCCGATGAGCACGAAGCCCCCCGCGAACGCCACCCCCAGCGCCTGCCCCCAGTGAGCCGCATTCGCGAAAGTGAGGGCGCCCCGGGCATGCATCAGGGCTGAGACACCATGGAGCACCGCCGCCCCGCCAACGGCGAGACGCAAAAGCAACAGGGCCCAGTCGGTGCGGTTGGAGGCGCTCATGACCTCCATGGTACGCGCAGGCCGCGCCTCAGTCCTCGTGGTACCCGAGCACCACCAGCAGACACGGCCCCCCGGCGATCACTTCCATTCCGAGTTCCTCCGCCCGGGCGATGGCCTTGGCGCTCTCAGCGCCCGGCTGCATCCAGATCCGTTTCACTCCGACCCTTCCAGCGATCTCCACCACCTTCTCCGTCACCGGTGGAGGCGTGATGACGGAGAGCGAAGGGCACACCACCGGCAGACTCCCGAGGTCGGGATATGCCATATGGCCTGCCACCTCCGAAGCCGTGGGGTGGATGGGATAGACCTCGCGTCCGTGCTGCAGGTAGCACCGGAACACCTTGTGGCCGTATTTCCAGGGGTCCGTGCTGGCGCCCACCACGGCGAAGGGACCTTCCCCCAGAAAGTCCTCAATGATGCTTTTCACGTTCCGGGACATGCGCGCCTCCTGTCCACTCTGATGCCAGTGCGACACCCCATGACCATTGGACCATTCCATCGCCTTGCGGCATCCCATGTCGGAACCAGATGGAGGAAACCCGCATGACTTGGCTGCGCCTGGGCCCGCGCTCACACGGATGGCTACGCGCCGTGGGCATCCAAACTCAGGAGGACCTGGAAGCGCTCGGGGCGGTGGAGGCTTGGCGCCGTGTGCACAAGGCCTACCCCGATCAGGTGAGCCTTGATCTGCTCTACGCGCTGCACGGCGTCTTGCACGGCTGCTGCTGGAGCACGCTCACAGTTCATGCCAAGGACGAGCTTCGCCGTGCGGTCGGCATGGAGTAATGCCACACAAGACGAGGTAGACTCTCGGACGGAGCGCCCCATGGCCCGTATCCCTGCCCTTCTCGTCGCATCGGTCCTCACTTTGGGTCTCTGCGCCCAGGCACCGCCGCCCTTCCGCAACGTGCTGCCAGAGACGACGGATCCAGCCCATCCGGCGTCGAAGCTGGTAACGGAAATCCAGGAAAAGCGACAGCACCTTGCAGACCTGAATACCCTCTCCGACACCTTTGGACCACGCCTCACGGGCAGCGAGAACCTGCGCCACGCCCAGGCCTGGGTGATGGAGAAGCTGAAGGCCTATGGTGCCGTGAATGTTCGCGAGGAGGCCTACGACCTCGGCCTCGCATGGAGTCGTGGCATCGAGTGGGGACGCCTGCTGGGCCCCAATCCACGATGGATTCCGCTCAACCAGATGGCCTGGACCAGCGCCACGCCAGGCTCCGTGCAGGGCGACTTGGTGGTGGTAGATGCCCGCTCCGTCGAAGAGCTGGCCCCTTGGAGAGGGAAGCTGAAGGGCAAGATCGTGCTGCGCACGCTCCCTGACGACAAGCGCCCCGGCCTGCCGACACTGGCGGACAGCGATGTGGCCCGTGCCGAAGGTGGGCGCATGGGTACCTGGCTGCTGAACGAAGGCGCGGCGGCAGCCCTCGCCATGTCCGCCAAGAAGGACGGCCTCGTCCTCATGCGAGGCGGCGATGGCCGCGATCCCGCCATGCCCCAGGTTCCGACAGCCATTGTCGCACCCGAGGCCTATCGCATGCTCTTCCGTCTCGCCTCCTCCGACACGCCCCAGCGCCTGGAGCTGAGTCTGGGCGGCACCTTCAGCCCCAAGCCCGTGAAGGCCTACAACGTCGTCGCGGATCTGCCGGGCACGGACAAGGCGGACGAGGCAGTGATCCTCGGCGGGCACTTCGACAGCTGGGATCTGGCGACCGGCACCATGGACAACGGCACGGGCAGCATGATGGCGGTGGAAGTCCTGCGTGCGATTCAGGCGTGTGGCCTCAAACCCCGTCGTACCCTGCGGGTCGTGCTCTGGACCGGCGAGGAGCAAGGCCTGCTTGGCGCCCGCGCCCATGTCGCATCTACGGACCTTTCGAAAATCCAGGCGGTGCTCAACCAGGACACCGGCAGCGGGTGGATGAGGGGGCTCAACCTATGGGGCCGCGAGGACCTGCGCCCCGCCATGGCTGCCGTCCAGTCCAGCGTCCACGACCTGGGCATCAAGGACCTGCCCTTGGGCAACCGCCGCCTCGGCTACAGCGACCACGCACCATACGGCTGGGCCGGCATTCCCAGCTTCGTGGCCATGGTGGACAGCGCCGACTACGGTGTCATTTACCACGCCACGACCGACACCCTCGATCACCTCATTCCCGATCAGTGGACCCACATGGTGCAGGGCATGGCCGTCATCACCTGGGAGCTGCTCAACATGGAGCAGCGGCTGCCCCACGTGGCACCGATCGACAAGAAGTAGAAGGTAGGAGATCAGCGCCTCGGTGTCACCGGACAGCGGCCCCGACCACCCGTGCGACGCGTGGAGCCACCCCTAATGTGCGCCGCTGCCGGCTTTGGCGTGCCAGAGGCGGGTCATGATCCAGGCCCCTGCGAGGGAGAAAGGAATGATGCAGCCCACCCAGACCCAGGCGTGCTGGGGCTGGTAGCCGTGGGTGAGCGGGGTGCCGTCCCAGCCGTAGGTCTTGAGGATCCAGCCCAGGCCGAAGCCTGTCAGGCCTGAGCCGATGTACTGGACGCCATCCAGGGGTCCCGCCCCGGTTGCCCCGGCCTTCCGGCCGCCGAAGTCCCGGGAGGCCGTACCGCCGCGCACGC
>CAYQAS010000207.1:0-3726 GCA_964415525.1 uncultured Solibacteraceae bacterium | reverse complement strand
TTTTTTCCAGCGGTTATTCTACCTGCCACTGGTGTCACGTCATGGCCCATGAATCTTTTGAAGATCCCGATGTCGCCGCCCTGATGAATGAGGCCTTTGTCTGCATCAAGGTCGATCGGGAGGAGCGTCCCGACATCGATAAGTTCTATATGACCGTCGCCCAGATCATGACGGGTGGTGGCGGCTGGCCCCTGACCATCCTCATGACCCCGGATAAAAGCCCTTTTTTCGCGGCCACTTATATACCCAAAGACAGCCGGTTCGGGCGCATAGGGATGCGGGTACTCATCCCCCAGGTAAGTCAGGCCTGGAAAGACCGGCGGGGCGAAATCAGCCGGTCTGCTGCTCATATTCTGGAGTTGCTGAAAAGGGAGGAACAACGGTTGCCCCCCGGAAGACAGCTAAAGGCTGCCCTTGCCGACGAGGCCTATGAAGATTTGATGTCCAGATATGACGAGACCTGGGGAGGCTTCGGTCCCCCGCCCAAATTTCCCATGCCCCACCAGCTTGTCTTCCTGCTGCGCTACGGAAAGGCAAAGGGGAAGGACAAAGCCGTGGACATGGCCGCCGAAACCCTTCGACTCATGCGCGCCGGGGGCATCTGCGATCATCTCGGCTATGGATTTCACCGCTACAGTACGGACCGGCAGTGGCTCCTCCCCCATTTTGAAAAGATGCTCTACGATCAGGCCCTCCTCTGCCTGGCCTATACCGAGGCCTTCCAGATCACGGGAGAGGCTCTTTTCGGCCGGACGGCCCGGGAGATTATCACTTATATCCTGCGGGACATGACGGCCCCGGAGGGGGGCTTTTACTGCGCCGAGGATGCCGACAGCGAGGGGAGAGAAGGGAAATTCTATCTCTGGACGGAAGAGGAAATTAAAAATTTCCTGGGAGAAGATGCCGAACTCTTTATCGAGACCTATGGGCTGGAGAAGGAAGGAAATTTCATCGAAGAAGCCACGGGTAGACGGACCGGGGAAAACATCCTCCATCGCCTCGAGGCGGCGGCCCGGATAGCTGCGGCGAGAGGCATCGGGGAAAGCGATTTGGAGGACAAATTGGCCAGGGGCCGGGAACGGCTCTTTGCCGTCCGGGAAAGGCGGGTTCACCCCGGCAAGGATGACAAGATCCTGACGGACTGGAATGGCCTCATGATTGCGGCCCTGGCCCGGGGGGCGGCTGTTTTCAAAGAACCTGCGTATTTCGAGGCGGCATGCCGGGCTTATCTTTTCATCGAGAAAAATCTGAGGGATTCCGATGGACGCCTCCGCCACCGGTGGCGGGATGGGGAGGCGCCAGACCGGGCGTTTGCCGACGATTACGCCTTCCTTGTCTGGGGATTGCTCGAGTGCTACGACTATTCCGGCGAACCTTCCTTCCTGACGGCGGCCCGCTCCCTCCAGGAGATCCTGGATCGCCACTTCTCCGACGATAAGCAGGGGGGGTATTTTATGAGCGCCGACGATCAGACGGATATCCCCGTCCGCCCGAAGGAAAGCTTTGACGGCGCCATCCCTTCCGGGAACAGCGTCGCCTTTTACAATCTCATCCGCTTGCACCGCCTGACCGGCGAGGAGGCCTATGCCGTCCGGGCGGGGAAACTGGGGCGGGCCTTCTCCGGACTTATTGACCGCAGTCCTTCCTCCCATGCCATGTTCATGATTGCCCTGACGTTATTTTGATAAGACATCGCATTCTGACGATGGTTTCCCAAAAGATATTGCGTCGGTGTGTAATGTTTAAGAACAGTGGTATTGCAAAAAAGGGCCAGGCGCCGTCGATTGTCGCATGTGATGCAGATATTTGACAGACCCGTAAGAGACGAAGTTTCGAAGAGGATTACTCGCCTTTTATGCTGCTACGTGTGGCCTGATTTCTCTGTCAATGTTGGACGCCGATGATTCGCGCGCCGATTCAAGTTCGTAGCGTGTTTGAAGGTTCATCCAAAATTGAGCGGAATTCCCGAAAAAACGAGACAGGCGCAGGGCGGTATCCGCTGTAATGCCGCGCTTTCTAAGCACGATCTCGTTGATCCGCCTCGCCGGCACGTGGATGCTTTCGGCCAAGCGGTACTGACTAATGCTCATCGGCTTCAAGAACTCTTCCAGTAAAATCTCTCCGGGATGCACCGGAGGAAAATCCCTCCCGTTCATATTCCCTCCTTAGTGGTAATCAACAATTTCGACATCGGTTGCATTTCCATCTTGCCAAACAAAGCAAACGCGCCACTGTTCGTTGATGCGGATGCTGTGTTGCCCTCGTCTATCGCCAAACAGCACCTCAAGCCTATTGCCGGGCGGTATTCTTAAATCGTCCAGATCCCTGGCCGCATCAATGATTTCCAATTTCCGGGCCGCCGCCTTCTGAATTGCCTGCGGCAGGGCTGCGGAAAACTTGCCCCAGAATATTCTCTCAGTTTCCCTGCACCGGAAGGACATAATCATGATTTGATAGTAACGCTGCCCGTTATCATTGTCAAGAGTAAATTCTTCGAGGAGAAAAGGGACATAATAGTTGTATCTCCAGATATAGGTATTATGTCACCCGAATTCCCTTAATCGTTCAATTAAAAACACAAGGGTCTTCTGCCTTGTATGAATTAAATTTACAAGCTAAAAACGATCATACTATATCTGTTCCGACCCATTCCCGGACTAAAGGGGGGAGATTAGTTTTTGTGATCTCTCATATTCCCAATAATGGTGAACAGATGGTCTGATGTTATTGTTTTTACAGCAACGTTTCCTTGAGGATGGTGCGCCTCATTACTCTTGGGACGATTACATCGAAGCGTAACGCATCGAAAAAAAGAGGAGTGTAGGAGGGGTCTTGCCCGAAAAGCGCTTCAAAATGCCTGCCCGATGGTCAAGCCGCTCACTTATTATTGAATCCTTCCCAAACGGCTGGTTCTCAGGATAGCGACGGCGCTCAGGAAACCTATCCCCGAAAGAATTAGAATAATTCCGGCGGTTTCCCGCAGGGAGGGGATTTCTCCCAGTTGGAGGGCGGCGGCGACGATGGCGATGACCGGCGTCGCCAGGGTGCCCATGGTCGCCATCCCTGCGGGAACCCGCTCCAGGATGTAAAACCATAGGAGGAAGGCGATCACGCTTGTTAAAACAACATTATAGATCATGGCGACAATGAATGTCGGGGTCCACTGGATAGGAGGCGCCGGCACGACGAGAGAAAGAATTATCAGCGGCCCCGCCCCGTAGATCATCTGCCAGGTCGTGACCGAGAGGAGGTCGAACTTGTTACTTCGCCTCATGATCCGGGTGACGATGGCACTGCCCGCCCAGGCTATGCCGGAGATCACGGCAATGATGCTCGACCAGAGTTTCACCCCGACGGCATGGAAGTCCACCATCAGCGCCAAGCCCGTGAAGGCCAGAATTACGGCCAGCCATTCCAGGCCCCTCATTTTTTCGCCCAGTATGGGCCAGGCAAGGAGAATGACCCAGAAGGGCATGGTGTAGAGGAGAATAGCCGTCTTCCCCGCTCCGCCGCTCACCAGGGCCCACATGGGAAGGCCCAGCCCAAAAGTCGTGGAAAGCAATCCGAGGATGATGGTAAGCTTCACCTGCTGCGGGCGGATGGGCTTTTTCGACCAGACGAGGATGGCAAAAAGGAAGGCCGCTGCCAGGGCTACCCTGATGGCGGCAAACACGAAGGGATCGCAGAAGCGGAGCCCTTCCTTCATGACCACCCAGTTATAGCCCC
>CAYQAS010000206.1:0-3781 GCA_964415525.1 uncultured Solibacteraceae bacterium | reverse complement strand
CGCTGCATCGGTCGGATACGCCTATGGGCCTGCCGACGATGTGGAAGCGCTGATCCGAGGCATCCACAAGGTGAAGGAAATCTTCGGCTGAAAGGTCCTGCCATGTCCGACCCCCGCGAGCTCTACCAGCAGGTGATCATCGAGCACAACAAGAAGCCCCGGAACTTCGGGAAGCTCGATCCCTGCTCGCACCAGGCCCATGGGCTGAATCCCCTCTGCGGCGATGACATCGAGGTGAGTCTCGTGGTGGTGGATGGCATGGTTCAGGACGTGAAGTTCCAGGGTCACGGCTGCGCCATCAGTCAGGCCTCCAGTTCACTGATGACCGTGAACGTCAAAGGGAAGCCCGTAGCGGAAGCCGAGGTGATGGTCGAGCAGTTCCGCGAAATGATTCGCGGCAAGCTGGACCCCGCCAAGGATCCGAACCTCCTGGGTCGTCTGAGCCTCTTCCAGGGGGTCAAGGATCTCCCCAGCCGCGTCAAGTGCGCCGCCCTCCCCTGGGCCACCCTCCACAGCGCCCTCAAGGGCGAAGAGATCGCCAGCACCGAGTAGAAAAGATGAGCCACGAAGGGCCACAAAGGACCACGAAGGAACTGCGGACCACCGCAGCCCTGCCGCTTGTCTGGGCATCGGGCCTTCGGCTCATGTACGAACAGATGGAATCCGCTGTTACCTCGGCAGAAGGGGCAAACCATCCATCCAGTGCGTTCCTTCCCCATCGCTCCCTGACCGCATTTCGTGGCCCTTCGTGGCCCTTCGTGGCGGTTCTTTCTCGCGCACTATCCACCGAGAGCCACTGACATGCCGAAGATTGCCGAGATCGAGTACACCCCCAATCCCAACGCGGTGAAGTTCGTGCTCAAGGAGCCGGTGGCCGTGGGCTTCCCGAAGAGCTTCCCGGACCGCATCTTCGCGGCGACGGACGAACTGGCCCATGCGCTGTTCGAGGTGGAGCACGTCACGTCGGTCTTCATGCAGGATCGCTTCCTGACGGTCACGAAAGACGACAAGATCGGCTGGGCGGAACTGTTGCCCAAGTTGGCGCCGCCCATCCGCGCCGCCGCCGCAGCGGGCGGCGCTCCGACAGAACCGACCCCGCGCCCCGACATCCCTGGCTTCGACCCGAACGATCCGGTGGTCAAGCAGTGCTGGGATGTCATCAAGATCAACATCCTGCCCGCCCTGGCGGCGGATGGCGGCGGCCTGGAGATCGTGGGTCGCCACGAGAAGCAGATCCTCATCCGCTACATGGGCGCGTGCCAGACCTGCCCCTCCGGTCTCACCGGCACTCTCATGGCCATCGAGGGCATCCTGCGGCGCGAGGTCGATCCGGAGATCGTGGTCATCACGGTCTAGCCGAAGGGGCCTCACCCAGCCATTCTGGGAGCTCCCCACGGAGTTCCCATGCGACTGATCCGCCCCCTCGCCCTGCTGCTGCTTGCCACCGGCCCCGGTCTCCTCGCCACGGGCGAAATCGGGGTCTTCCTCGACAAGCAACTGGGCAAGGCCCAGAGCACGAACTTCGCCTTTCAAGGCAAGACCGGCTCCTACGATGCGGTGAGCCCCACGGGCATGGGCTTTCGCGCTGGGTTCAGCCTCATCAACCTGAAGGTGGCGGAGCTGGGCGCAGAGTTGACCTACCACCCGAAGGTGGAAGGCGATGTGGTCATCGCGGGGTACAACACCGGACAGAAGTTCGGTTCCGAATACATCGCCCTGGGCGCCAAGGTGGAGTGGAAGTTCCTCGTGAACCTCTACGGCGCCATGGAAATCCGGAACGAGCGCCTCACCCTGGGCTCTGAAAAAGTCAATTACAGCCGCCCCTGGATCAAGGCGGGCATCGGCACCACCCTCCCTCTGCCCCTCCTCACCCCCACCTTCCGGCTAGAGGTGGCAATGCCGACGGTGAAGGACGAAAAGACCACCACCATGAGCGAAGTGGCCAAGGCTCTTGCGCCCCAGTTCCAGGTCGCCATCTACGCCGGGATCAAGTTTTGACGTTTCCTATCTAGGCACGCTTCCCGTCGCTATGATGGGGTCGAATTTCCGAGAGGATCCATGGAACTGCGCATCTTGGGGTGCTCTGGAGGCGAGGCCGAGGGTCAGCGGCTGACGGGGCTGCTGGTGAACGGCACCGTCGCCATCGATGCAGGCTCGCTCACCCAGGCGCTGTCTGTGGATGAGCAGGCCCGTCTGCGGCACATCTTCCTGACCCACTCCCACCTCGATCACATGTGCACGCTGCCGTTCTACACCAAGAACGTCTTCGGGCGCATCGAGGCACCGGTGCAGATCCACGCCCTGCCAGAGACCCTGGACGCCCTGCGCCGCCACCTATTCAACGACGAGCTCTGGCCCGACTTCTCGGTGATTCCCACCCCGGACAATCCGATCATCCGCTACCTGGAGCTCAATCCCGAGCAGACGATCGAGGTGGAAGGACTGAGGGTCACGCCCTTCGCCGTGAATCACCTGGTGCCCTGCGTGGGCTACCTCGTGGAGGACGACCACAGCGCCTTCATCTTCACCTCCGACACCGCCCAGACAGATCGGATCTACGAAGTCGCCAACGGCGTCCCCAACCTGCGGCTGTTCATCACCGAAGTGAGCTTCCCCAATGCCCTGGGCTGGCTCGCAGAGGCCGCCAAACACCTGACCCCAGCCATGCTGGGTGGCGAGCTTGTGAAGCTGAAACGGGATGTGCCGGTGGCGATCTACCACCTGACCCCCGGGGACGCCGACACCATCCAGCCCGAACTCGATGCGCTGAAGGACCCCCGCCTCCGACTGCTCCATCAGGACGAGCGGATCACCTGGTAGACCAAGGGCCCGGAGTGAACTCCGGGCCCTTGTGCATCTACTGTCCCAGGGCCTGCTTGCGCACCGTCGCCAGCTGGAGCTGGACCTGGGCCGCTTCCACCTCTTCAGGCGTGCGGGCGTCCTTCACGGCCTTTTGGGCCGCCTGGAAGGCTGCTTCCACGACGACTACATCCAGCATGTCCACCGTCTCGGCCTCCCGGGCCAGGATGGTGACGTGCTCGGCGCCGACTTCGGCGAAGCCGCCGAAGACCGTCAGGTGCCGCTTCTGGCCGTCCTGGAGGAAGTGCAGGAGCCCATCCCCCAGAGGCGTCATCACCGCCGTGTGCTCGGGCAGGATGCCGTAGTAGCCCCGGAATTCCGTGGGGAACTGGACCTCGGACACGCGGGCGGAAAAGACCTTCCGCTCCGGCGTCAGCACTTCGAGGAGGATCGCGTCGGCCATGACTACACCTGGGCGCCGAGCTGCCGGGCCTTCTCCACCGCGTGGTCGATCGTGCCGACCATGTAGAAGGCCTGTTCCGGCAGGTGATCCCACTTGCCATCGCAGATCTCGGTGAAGCCGCGAATGGTCTCCGTGAGGGGCACGTAGATGCCGGGAAGGCCGCTGAACTTCTCCGCCACATGGCTGGGCTGAGACAGGAAGCGCTGGATCTTGCGGGCGCGGTTGACGGTCTTCTTGTCTTCGTCAGAGAGTTCGTCCATGCCCAGGATGGCGATGATGTCTTGGAGTTCCTTGTACTTCTGCAGCGTGGCCTTCACGCGCATGGCGGTGTTGTAGTGCTGTTCACCGAGGATGCGGGGATCCATGAGGCGGCTGGTGGACGTGAGCGGATCCACGGCGGGGTAGATGCCGAGAGAGGCCAGTTCGCGGCTCAGGTTCGTGGTGGCATCCAAGTGAGCGAACGTGGTGGCGGGCGCCGGATCGGTGTAGTCGTCGGCAGGCACATAGACGGCCTGCACG
>CAYQAS010000205.1:0-3908 GCA_964415525.1 uncultured Solibacteraceae bacterium | reverse complement strand
CCTAAGGTTAAGACAATCGCCGAACTCCTGGATTGGGAAAGTCGTCCTCATCTCAAGAGAGCCAATGTAGATGAGATTATTGTTCGGGGCGAACATGTCGGCTCCCTGCTGGCCAGCGCCATTAATTCGCCCGGACTTCCCAGGGTCATATCAAGTATCGTATCTCTAGGGGACAAGAACAAACTCTGGCGGATAAGCATCCCCGCCATGTTTGTCAACAAGCCCTTTAAAGAATTGTATTCCTATTATCGCGAGAAGGATCACACTATGCTAATCGGGATTATGAAGGAGAAAAAGGCGATCAAATTAGAGGATATTCTGTCCGATAATACGTCGATGATCGATACCTTCATCAGGGAAAAGATCCGGGAAGCAAAGAAGGAGTTTTCCGTGGAAAAGGATGCTGTCAAGATCAACATCAATCCCGATGATGACTATGTGATTGCGGCGGACGACCTGGCGGTCGTTCTTTCCAGAACCATGCCTGAGTTATAGGCCGATTACACATTGCCCAGAGGCGAAGCCATGCAGGATGAAGAGAGTTTATTAAAAGAACCGGAAATCTTCAGGAACCTCTCGCCTGATCAGATCAGGGAGATAGTGGGTATTGCCCGCCGTGTATCCTTCGGCGCCGGGGCAACCATCATGAAAGAAGGCGACATCGGCGATACCATGTATATCATGATGGAGGGCACGGTCGAGGTGGTGAAGAGCCTGATCCTCGGAGATTTCGATGATGAGCAGGAAACGGTAAGCAATAAGGTATTTACCAGGCTTGATGCGAGTGATCATGCGGTGTTCGGAGAGATTTCCCTACTCGAAGCCCAGAAGCGGACAGCGACCATCAGGGCCGTTACGGACTGCACTCTCTACGAAATTCGGAAGGACGACTTCCTGAGTCTGGCAGAGGGGGATTGCGCCCTCGGATTCAGAATCCTTTTGAATCTGGCTAGAATTGTAAGTACCCGCCTCAGGAAGTCGGATGAGGAAACGGTCAAGCTGACAACAGCCCTCAGTATCATTCTTAAGGAATCATAATCAAAATACCTATGACTAATATAGAGTTCATGCCCATTTCTTCCGTAACTGACGGGATGGTCGAGCTTTCGGATTGGGTGCCCGGTCCTCTTCTCGACAAGGATAAACTCCTGAAAAGCATTTTTAGAATCAGCACCCTCCTGACCGCTCAGGCTAATCAGGACGATATTCTGGCTAAAATTCTCGATGAGCTGATTGACGCCATCGGTTTCGACCGCGGGATTATTCGTCTTTTTGACGAATCACAGCAATATCTGGTGGCGAGAGTAGTTAAGAATTACACTGAGGAAGAAGCCATAATGGCCTTCAAAACACCATTAAGCATTAAAGAACATGAATGCCTGGCTACAAAGGTTGCCCGATCGGGGGAGCTTATTTCCATCAGGGACGCTGCTACGGACCCAAGGATAACGAATATCGACAGGATGCTTACAAAATTAACCGGTCATGGCTCCATTGTCTGTGCGCCCCTCAAGATCGGAGATTATGTTATCGGCATTATTGCCGCCTGGCGTGAAAAAGAGATTCATTTTTTCGCGGAAGAAATAAATCTTTTTCTTACCTTTTCCAACCAGGTCAGCGTCATCATTCATAACGCGAGGCTTTTGGAGACGAACGCCGAGAAGATCCGCCAATTAATGGTTCTCCAGGAAGCCGTTTCGGGGCTGAACCAGAGTTGTTCTCTCGATAATCGTATCCCAGAAATTGTATTCACCAGCGCCATGAAAATAGCCTGTGCCGAGCGTGTTATGACTTATGTTTGGGATATTGAAAGAAATCGATGCCTGATAAATGACGGAGAGCACATATTTATAGAAGGAAAAGAGGAATGTGATGAAAAGATCGGCGCCAGCATTATCAAAGAGGCGATTGAGGGTGATGCGATTATTGTGAGACAGTCTATGGGTGAAGACAAAAACCGGCTCATGTTTGCAGGATTACCGTCGG
Organism: uncultured Solibacteraceae bacterium; assembly: GCA_964415525.1. Taxonomy (GTDB): domain Bacteria; phylum Acidobacteriota; class Holophagae; order Holophagales; family Holophagaceae; genus CAZPUI01. The sequence goes on along the minus strand of CAYQAS010000205.1, from coordinate 1,922 downwards.
AGATTGCCATTCCTTTTCAGATCAAGAATAAATTCGTCGGCGCCCTCTATCTTGCCAAGCAAAAGGGAGTCTATACTCCGGATCAAATCAACATTCTTGACGTCCTGGTTAAAAATGCCGCTACTTCCTACGACAATGCCATCATGCAGTCCCTCCTCTCCCTGGAAGCGGAAAGTTTGAAAACGGAGGTTGAGAAACTCAAGGAAAGGGAAGACCAGCTCATGGGGTTCCACGATATCCTTGGAAAATCGCAAAAAATGATCGACATTTTTCATATCATTGCCGATGTGGCCGGTCATGATACGAATATCCTCATCCAGGGAGAGAGCGGAACTGGCAAGGAACTCATAGCCCGAGCCATTCACCGACATTCTCACCGGAGCCTGAAACCTTTCGTAGACATCAACTGTGCAGCCATTCCCCCCACACTTCTGGAGAGCGAATTGTTTGGCTATGAGGCGGGGGCCTTTACAGATGCTCGAAAACGAAAAATCGGGCTTCTCGAATATTGCAGCGGGGGGACAATATTGCTCGATGAAATAGGGGAGATGCCCCTCCAGCTTCAGGCAAAGTTTCTGCGCATGCTCGAGGACGGACATATCCGGCGCCTCGGGGGAAATGAAAACATTCCCAATGATGTGCGTTTTGTATTTTCAACTAATCGCGATCTCAGTGACATGGTGGCCAAGGGGACTTTCAGAGAAGACCTGTATTACCGAATCAGCGTCGTTCCCGTATGGATTCCTCCCTTGCGGGAACGGTCAGACGACATAATCATGCTGGCACGGTATTTCGTACAAGAATTCAATAAGAAATTCAGCAAACGGGTCAAGGGATTCAGCAGAGACGCGGAAATGATCCTTCAAGCTTATCCCTGGCCGGGAAACGTCAGGGAATTAAAAAACATCATCGAAAGGATCATGATTCTAAAGAGCTTGGGAACGGTTATCAACCCTGATAATATGCCCTCCGAGTTGAAGTCCCTCGCCCAGAAAGGCGTTGAGATCAAGATTGAACCGTTTCTGCAACAGTTGCCGCTGGATGGGATTAGTTATGATGTAGTAATCGAGAAAATCCTGAAGGATGTCAAAGCAAAAATATTGAAAAACGCTCTTATTAAATCCGGAGGAAACAAGTCGGATGCCGCAAAAAAACTAGGTATATCGAGGTATAAGTTTATAAGAGAACAGAAGAAATTTGATATTATACCGCAAAAGCCGTCTTGAAGTTTTCCCGCGTGCACAAATAGCACAGCCTGTGCACAATATGCACACATCCCTGAAAGACCTTTAGCAGGCCGGCTCTGCCGTTCCATGAACAGCAGGTGTTCGAAATGTGCACAGCAATCCCCTCTTGTCTAGCCATGTCGATGGAAAAAAATCATGGAAAATTTTTGTGAAAACGGTAAATATCAGGTATATAAAATAATAATATGTAATAAAAGTAATAAAATATCTTAGTTGTCTATGGGTAATTATCTTAGCAGAAAATAATTGCTTCATGGCATCGATGTTGCATAATATAATGCAGAAATGAAAAATAGATTCCAGCGATGAAGAAGGAGGAAAAAGAACATACGTCCCAGGACTCAGGTGGGAAAGAAGGCGGTGAAGACGTCAAGCTTGACAGGCAAAAAGTGTATGATTTTTTTCTTTCTGTAAATAGCGGCAAAGTTGACCAAAAGTTAACCATGGATGAAACAGGTGATCAAAAGAACAAAGAGGTGATAGAAGACAAAAGCGTTACCTTCTTTCTTCCTGAGTAATCCTTAGTAAAAGTATTTTCAATGTCGGTGGGTGGTTTTGGTCCCTCCTTTCCACCCACCGGCGCCCCTAAAGTGGGCGATCTGAAAGGGAACATGTTGAGAAACCCCTTTCAGTTTATATACAGGCGGATGGTTTAAGTCCCTCCTTTTCCATCCG
>CAYQAS010000204.1:0-4005 GCA_964415525.1 uncultured Solibacteraceae bacterium | reverse complement strand
TTATTGCGTGCACATCTGAGCGGGTGAGGATGTCGTGCGGGAAACGCGGTGCGGTGCCGGGATCGGAGGTTGCGGGGGAAAGGCGGGAGAGTTCGGTCAGGCGGTCCATGGTGTTTCCACTGGTAGAAACATTGGACGACGCCTCGGCAGGACTGTCAACGGCGGGTGTGACTTTCATCCTCGGTTCCACGTGGAACACCTTCAGGCGAGATAGGGGGACCAGTCCCCGGAGGAGAGTTCAATGGCGTCGCGACGCAGGGTGGCCAGGCGTTCGTCTGGAAAGGCGTAGACCCAGGCGGGAAGCACCATTCCGCTTTCAAGCAGCACGGGCCGGACGGCGCGGATGTAGAGCCCGCCCTCCACATTCTCCAGGGGATCGAGGTCGGCGAGGGCGGTGGCCAGGGCGGCCTCATCCTCGTAGCCGACGTATTCCCCCGCGACCCAGCCGGCGCCCGGCGGCGGGGTGGTGGGCGGTTCCGCCAGCACCACTGCGGGATAACCTGCGTCGGGCAGGTGAAAGAGCAGACCCGGCGTCCAGGCGCGGGTTCGGCCCTCGGGCCGGGTGCGCGCCAGCCAATGCTGGTTGGATCCCCCGACTCGGAGGGTGCCGTAGACGAAGATGCCGGTGACTTCCATACGGGAATTGTAGTGCCCGGATGCACCGGGAGGCCGCGCTACCGTGGAAGGGAAGGAGCTCCCATGTCCGCCATCCTCCAGCCCGGTCTCACCCACACCGTCGAGAAGCTCGCAGAGCCGCGCGAGAGCGCTGCTGCCGTGGCTTCCGGCGCCCTGGACGTCTTCAGCACGCCGAGCCTCGTCGCGCTCTTCGAGCGCACCGCCCTGGAGTGCGTGGACCCGCGTCTGGACGAGGGCCTCGGTACCGTCGGCATCGAAGTGGGGGTGAAGCATCTCAAGGCCACGAAGATCGGACAGCCTGTACGCTGCACCGTGACCTTGACCGCGGTGGAAGGAAAGCGCCTGTCCTTCACGGGTGAGATGTGGGACGACGCCGGGAAGATCGGTGAAGGCAGCCACACGCGCTATGTGGTGAACCAGTCCGAGTTCATGAAGCGGCTGGGCTGATCTCATGCGATGGGCCTGGGGGCTTCTGGCGGGTCTGGTCCTGGCGGCGGCTCCGCCGGAAACTGGGGGCGAGGCCCGGTTGAAGGCGGATGTCTTGCACCTCGCGACGGCCTTCCATCCTCGATCTTTCAGCCAGCCTAAGAACCTGGAACAGGCCTCGGCCTGGATCGCCAACCGATTCCGTGAAGCAGGAGCGGTGGTGACGTTCCAGACCTACACCGTGAATGGCGACGGCTACCGGAATGTCCTGGCGCGTTTCGGGCCGGAACAAGGGCCGCGGATTGTGTTGGGCGCACACTACGATGCCGTGCGGGTCACGCCCGGAGCGGATGACAACGCAAGTGGGGTCGCGGTGTTGCTCGAAGTGGCTCGCCTGTTCGGGAAGTCCACGCCAGCGGTCGCCGTGGAGTTGGCGGCGTACGCGAACGAGGAGCCACCCTGCTTTCGGACGATGGGCATGGGGAGCGCCCAGCATGCGCAGCGGCTGAAGCGGGAAGGGGCGGAGGTTCGTGCCATGGTGAGCGTGGACATGGTGGGGGACTACAGCCAGAGCACGTCACCGACCGGCGCATTTGCCGCCGTCGGTGCCAATACCCTCGCGGTGGTGGGGGATGATCCTCACCGGAAGGAGGTTTTGGACTTGGTCGCAGCGCTTGCCCCAGGCCTGAAACCCCAGACCAAGGTGATATCCGTGATCGGGCCACGAAGCACAGCGGGCATCGATTGGTCCGATCACCATCCCTTCTGGGATGCGAAATTCCCGGGCGTCATGGTCACGGACGGGGCCTGGAACCGGAACAAGGCCTACCACTCGCCAGAAGATCGTCCAGAGCGACTTGACTACCCGCGCATGGCAGAACTGGCTCAGGCCCTACGGCATTGGATCCTGCAGCAGAAGTGATCGCTCCGGTCTCAGGGATCCTTCTCGTCGTCAGGCGGCTGGGCTGAGGGGGGAAAGGCCGACGTGGGTCGGCTCGTCCCGCCGGTCCACGGGGGCCGTGTCCTGGCAGCGCGTCGCGACGCGGAACATACCCACCAGCGCCACCATGCCGGACAGATAGGCGAATCCGCCACACATCCACCAAGCCCCCTGTGAGGCAGCGGCGACGGCGCAGATGACCAGGATCCAGAATGCAGCGCGAATCATGAAAGCCCCCTCCCATCTCTTCGCCAAGTCGCAGGAAACCTTGATAGGAAAGCGAAACAAAAAAAACGATATTTCAGAAGCGAAAGGTGGCCATGAGGGTGACGCAACGGCCTGGACCAGGGGTGCCGAGGTTCGGCCAGGTGTTGCTGGTTGATGTGGGATATCGGAAGGCATGATGCCGTGATGATGCGCTGATTCAGCAGGGATTCCAGATCCTGTCCTGCCTCCTGGGCAGCGAGACAAGGGAGCAGCATGAGGGCGGCAAGCTGGGGGCGCACGATGAGATCCAGAAGGCATCCCTATCGGGACAACCCTAGCGGGACTTGTGCCTCAACGGATCGTTCCGTCCCAGGAATCATCCAGGCCAGGGGGACGGTCGCGCACCGAGGTTGGCGCCGATGTCCAGAACCGTGTCTCCCGGCAGGATCAACGAGCGGAAAAGCTGCACCTCAAACGCGCTGTATTTCCCGTGCAGGGCGAGAGAACCTCCGACATACACGTCGCCCGGCAGAAACAGCATCCGGCCGTGGCGGCAGTCGGCCAGTTCGAAGAGGGTCGGATGGGGAACCAGCGCGGTCATGCCGCCTCCTGGCTCCCAAGATAGCCGGATGCAAAAGGAAGGGCCCAGCATGTGCCGGGCCCTTCCTTTTGGCATTCGATCCAGGTCTATTCGGGGATCGGGAAGCGAGCCGTCAGGGCGCTCACCTCGGTGTAGATCTGGGCGAGGGCCGCATCATCCGTGCGGTTGCGCAGGGCACGGTCGATCCACTCACCGACGAGCACCATCTCCGCTTCCTTCAGGCCGCGGCTGGTGACGGCGGGGCTGCCGAGGCGGATGCCGGAGGGCTTGAGCGGGGGATTGGGGTCGAAGGGGATGCCGTTCTTGTTGACGGTGATGCCGGCCTTGTCGAGGGCCTTCTCGGCCTCGGAGCCGAGCATGCCGTTGGCGAAGACGTCCACCAGCATCAGGTGGTTGTCGGTGCCGCCGCTGACGATGCGCCAGCCCTTGTCCTGCAGGGTCTTGGCCAAGGCGGCAGCGTTCTTCACCACCTGCTCCTGGTAGGCCTTGAACTCAGGCTTGAGGGCCTCGCCGAAGGCCACGGCCTTGCCGGCGATGACGTGCATCAGTGGACCGCCCTGGATGCCGGGGAAGACGGCGCGGTCGATGTCCTTGGCGTACTTCTCCTTGCACAGGATCAGGCCGCCGCGGGGGCCGCGGAGGGTCTTGTGCGTCGTCGTCGTGACGAAGTCGGCGTGGGGCACGGGGCTCGGGTGGTGGCCCGTGGCCACCAGACCGGCGATGTGGGCCATGTCGACCATCATCATGGCGCCCACTTCGTCGCAGATGGCGCGGAAGGCGGCGAAGTCGAAGATGCGCGGGTAGGCGCTGGCGCCCACGACGATCATCTTGGGCTTGCACTCCAGAGCCTTGGCGCGGACATCGGCCATGTCGATGCGCTCGCCGTCCTTGGCCACCTGGTAGCCCACGAACTTGTAGAGGATGCCGGAGCTGTTGAGGGGGTGGCCGTGGGTCAGGTGGCCGCCGTGGGCCAGGTCCAGGCCCATCACCACGTCGCCGGGCTTCAGGGCGGCCAGGTAGACGCTCATGTTCGCCTGGGCACCGGAGTGGGGCTGGACGTTGGCGTGCTCGGCACCGAAGAGTTCCTTCGCGCGGTTGCGGGCGATGTCCTCCAGCGTGTCCACCAGCACCACCCGAGCGTAGTAGCGTCTCGCGGGATCGCCGTCGGCGGACCTCTTGGTGAAGTGGCCTGCCC
>CAYQAS010000203.1:0-4016 GCA_964415525.1 uncultured Solibacteraceae bacterium | reverse complement strand
ACCTCGATCCTGCGCGCTACGACGTGCGCCCCATGGGCATCGCCCGCAACGGCGTCTGGGTGGTGAAGGGTGATCCCTTCGCCCGTCTCGCTGCTGGGGAGCGCCCGCAGCGGGGTGGCTCGCCCTTCATGCCCCTGGAAGCCGGTGCTGAAGACACACCGCTGCCGGACGTCTTCTTCAACGTGATCCACGGGGCTCAGGGCGAGGATGGTCAGCTGCAGGGATTGCTCCAGAACCTCGGTCGTCCTTACACCGGCGCGGGGCTCACCTGCATGGCCCTCACCATGGACAAGGGCCTGACCAAGCGCATCTGGCAGAGCGAGGGGCTGCCGGTGGTGCCGGGGCTGGTCCTGACGGAAGAAGGCTGGGCGCGGGATCGCCAATCCTTCCTTCAGCAGGCGGAGGCTCTGGGGCGGCCGGTATTCGTCAAGCCCGCCAACCTGGGCAGTTCCATCGGCATCGAGAAGGTGAAGCCTGGTGCGGATCTGGGCGCGGCCCTCGACCGGGCCTTCCGATTCGACCGGCGGGTGCTGGTGGAGCGCGGCATCGATGCGCGGGAGCTCGAACTGGCCGTGCTCGGTGGGGACGATCCACTGGTTTCCTGTGTGGGCGAAGTGCTGGTGGCGGGCGAGTTCTACGATTTCGCCGACAAGTACATCGACGGCAAGAGCCGCACCCAGCTTCCGGCGGATGTGCCCGCGGAACTGGCGGCCAAGGCGCAGTTCCTGGCCAAGGCCGCTTTCCGGGCTGTGGACGGCTATGGCCTCGCCCGGGTGGACTTCTTCCTCTGCCGGGAGACCGGCCAGCTCTACCTGAACGAGATCAACACCATCCCCGGTTTCACCAGCATCAGCATGTGGCCCAAGCTCATGGAGGCGGCGGGGGTACCCTACACGCAGCAGTTGGACGGGCTGGTGGAGCTGGCCTTGGATCGGGCGCGTATCATGAATGCCAAGGTGCATGATTTTTCCAGTGGGAGCGACTGGTTCCAGCGGTAGCCTCTGAAGAGCCTGCAGAGGCAGGCTTTTGGGAGGATGTGCCATGCCTGGGATGCGTCTGACACCCGAGCTGCGGGATGAATACCTTCGGTTGTTCGACACCTGTACCATTTCGCCGAAGGCGCTGCCCGCGGTGACGAAGACCGCCGAGGCCATCGCCTCCCAGTGCGACCGCTACGCCCGCATCGGCGAGCCCCTGGGCCTCCCGTGGTGCGCGGTGGGGCTGCTTCATTACCGCGAGTGCAACCTCAGCTTCGAGAAACACCTGCACAACGGCGATCCGCTCTCCGCCCGGACGGTGCACGTTCCTGCAGGACGCCCGGTGACAGGGCAGCCGCCCTTCGGCTTCGATGAGAGCGCGAAGGACGCCCTGGTGCAGAACGGTGCCGCCGCCTGGAAGGATTGGACCTTGCCGGGGCTTCTGTATCGACTCGAGGCTTTTAACGGCTTCGGTTACCGCCTCAGCCATCCCCAGGTCCTCTCGCCCTATCTGTGGGGACAGTCCAGCCACTACACCCAGGGCGGCTACCCAAGGGATGGCGAGTGGTCCGATACCTACGTGAACAAGCAGCTGGGCAGCGCCGTGATTCTGCGCCGCCTCAGCGAACTGGGGCACGTGGTGTTCGGCGCCGATGGGCAGATTCAGGCGGATGCCGCGCCGACCTCCCTCTGGGAGCCCTTCGCGGACGTGCGCTACGACCCCGATGTGGTCTCCCCCAAGGCGATGGAGCTGCAGAGGCTCCTGAACCGCCTACCGGGCATTCACCTGCAGGAGGATGGCAAGGCAGGGCGCAGGACCTCGGAGGCCTACCTGCGCGCGGCGGGGCGGCGGCTGGTGGGTGATCCGTTGGCGTAGTGAGGGGCGCAAACGGCCTTCTCCTGCGGTTCTCCCCCTCATTTCCATGATCCCGTGAGAGGACTGCATTTGCATTCCTCCGCTTCGTGCAAAAACGTGTGTCGGCCTGAACCCGAAGGTGGACTCGGCGAACGTCCGATCCTTCGGCAGACGGCCTCCGGGGCTTCGCTCCCTCCTTCCGTCAAATGCGGCCCCAATTTCTCGTAGAACGCCTTCCCTTATGCACTTAGGGCTGAAGACGATGTGATACATACGGTGGTGTCCGGAACGCTTTCGGACGGTGTTGGCTTGCCGAAGTGTGCTCGCTAGGGGATCCTGGGAAGGCCCCGTGAGGCATCGCCCAGGAAAAGCGATCGAGCATCCCGAGGTGAGGTCATCGATTTCGCGCACAATCCAGGAGACCGTCTTGGACCCCATCCAGCTTTCCGTTTTTTCAGAAACCGACCGCCTGAAACAGGTGGTCATCCACAATCCCGGGCCCGAAGTGGATCTGATGGTCCCGGGCATGATGGAGCAGTTGCTCTTTGATGACATTCTTTATGGGGATCTCGCCCGCAAGGAACATGCCCAGTTCCGAGCTGTGCTGGGCCGCGTCGCGGAGGAAGTGCTCGACATCCAGGATCTGTTTGTTGAGGCCATGACCGAGGAGGGCACGAAGCTCGCCTTTGTTGAGGATCTTCGCCGGTTGGTGGACCTGCCCGAGGATGCCTGCAAGGTATTGCGGGATCTGCCTCCTGCGGATGTGGCGCGGAGTGTCATCACAGGCCTCCCCTGGGACGATGCTGGCTTCCACGGGCACCGTCACCAGGAATTCGACTACCTGCTGCGTCCCATTCCGAATCTGCTGTTCATGCGGGATCCCGCCGCAGTGGTCGGCAATGGCTACAACCTGAACTTCATGGCTTCCTGGGCCCGGGAGCGCGAGCCCCTGATCCTCAGCTATGTATTCCGCTACCACCCGCGCCTACGTCATCTCTCCGAGAGTGACCGCCACTACGACCAGCTCACCCCCCTGCTCCTGGGGGAAATCAAGACCCCACAGAGCCTGGAAGGTGGGGACACGCTGGTGCTTTCGGACAAGGTTCTCGCCATTGGATGCAGTGAACGCACCACCGCCGACGCCATCCTGCTGCTGGCAGAGAACCTGCGCCAGTCTTACCGGCGCGGAGAGACCCCGTTCGAGTACCTCCTGATGGTACTCATGCCCAAGATCCGCTCGGCCATGCACCTGGACACAGTCTTCACGCGCCTCAGCCCAGACGAGTGCTTGGTGTATCCGCCCTTCTTTACTGATGGCAGTCGCGAACTCCTGAACGTCGCCCGCATCGATCTGCGGCAAGAGGACCTGCTGATCCACACGGAAGCCAACCTGAGAAAGGTCATGCAGAGCGTGGGCATCGACTTGAAGCCCATCTTCTGTGGCGGCCGAAATCCGATCCTACAGCAGCGGGAGCAGTGGACAGATGGCGCAAATGCCTTCTGCCTAGCCCCTGGGGTCATCGTGATGTACAGCCGCAACCGCGCCACGGCCGAAGAACTCGACAAGGCCGGTTACCAAGTCATCTCCAGCAAGGACTTCCTGGCCAATGAGGGCATTGATCTCCTGGATGGTGGCAAATACGCCGTCATGCTCGATAGCGCCGAATTGAGCCGAGCCCGTGGCGGCCCGCGCTGCATGACCATGCCGCTATCCCGAGTGGCAGGGCGACCCTGACGCCCGTCTCCCTCCGTCTTTACCTCATTGACGCTGGAGAGGCTGTCGCTTGACTGGATTCTCAGCGGTTGTTGATCAGGCCATCTAGCTGGAAGCATCGCGGGGTGCGGGTGGTCGTGTCATCCACGACCACCCCGCGGCCCTCTCGGCCACGTCCGGTAGGTTCCTGAAGCCTTTCAGCGGCGCTTCCTGGACGAAACTTCTCCGCGATGCGGCCTTCTTCGCTCTCCAGAGCTTCTTCACGTTGTGCGCGAGGCAGAGCATGGCCCAGTCGGCCTTTGCGGCGCCGAGCCCTCGCCGAGTGAGGTTCTGGAAGCTGTGCTTGGTCTGCCCGAATACGGGTTCGATGGTCTTGCCCCGCGTCTTGTAAGTGGCCTCGCCCCGCACGGTGCGCGTATCGATTCACCCCCTCGCGCAGGAAATTCGCAGCGCATGAATAGTTGCGTTG
>CAYQAS010000202.1:1328-4099 GCA_964415525.1 uncultured Solibacteraceae bacterium | reverse complement strand
CGGCACACTCCATTATAAAGAGGCATGGCGGGAATATCAGTGCCGATTCGAAGCCGGTGGTGTCCATGGCATAGAGCATCTGGAGCGCGTATTCGCGGCCCCGGCGACGAACGCCCATTACTTGTGCCCCTTTCCGGTGCTGAGGTGCTTCTGCAGGTCCACCAGCTCCAGCAGGGATTGGGCGGCTTCCCAGCCCTTGTTGCCCATCTTGGTGCCCGCGCGGTCGATGGCCTGCTCCACCGTGTCGGTGGTCAGGACGCCGAAGACCATGGGAACGCCGGTCTCGAGGGCCACCTGCGCGGTGCCCTTGGTGACTTCAGCGGCAATCATATCGAAGTGGGGCGTGCCGCCGCGGATGACCGCACCCAACACGATGACGCCCGCGTAATTGCCGCTACGGGCCACCTGCAGGGACACCTGCGGCAGCTCGAAGGAGCCGGGCACTTTGAACAGATCGACCTGGGACTCGGAACCACCGTGCCGCTTGATGCAATCCAGCGCGCCGCCCACGAGGCGATCGACGATGAAGTCGTTGAAACGGGCCGCCACCAGGGCGTAACGATCGCCCTGATCCGCATGAAGCTGTCCCTCAAAGATCTGCATGGATCCCCCCCGCAAGGTGGTGAATCAAAAAGGTTACCACAGACGCGTCTCCATTCCGGGATGAGCTGGGTCTCGCTCCAAATGAACGAGGCCCGTCGGAAGACGGGCCTCAACGCTGAATGGGTGCGGCTACTTATAGCGCTTCGCCGCCGTCTCCAGCCGCTTCTTCATTTCCTGACGCAGCGCCTTGGGCTCCAGCACTTCTGCGGCCTCACCGAACTGCAGCACCCATCGCAGGGCGCCGTTGGCGTGGTTGGCCTTGAAGGTCACGGTGGCGCTGGCGCCATCTTTGGCGGGGGTGCAGCTGAAGTCCGGCAGCACCGGAGGCGCCTCCTTCAGGGCGAGCACCCAGGGCTCGCCGTCCACCTTGACCTTCACCTGGAAGGGCGCGTCCGTGGTGGTCCAGCCGCCAATCTGATAGGTGGCCGCGCGCTCAAGGAGTTCCGGATCGGGGATGGAGGCCGCGCGCTGGGGCTTGGCCTTCACGATGCGGGAGAGCCGGAGGTGGATGGCGCGCTTCTTGGCGCCCTCCCAGGCCAGCAGGAAGGTGCCGCCGCTGAAGAGGTCGTGGGTGAGGGCGTAGGGGACGACCTCGTGGCGGCTCGGCTTGCGGGCGCCCGGCGCCTGGTATTCGACCTCGAGGCTCTTGGGGCCCTGAAGGGCCTTGAGAATGGGCTCGAGGGCGTCCGGGCTCTCGATGGGATCCTCCACGCCGCCCTGGATCTTCACGGCGGCGCTGAGCTGCTGGAAGACCTCGCGGTCCTTGTTGGACATGCGGTCGCTGGCGAGGCGCTCCAACGTCTCCAGTTTGTCCTGCCAGAGCGACGTCCCGCCCTGAGCGAGGCTGAGGGCGGCGAGGCGCAGGGCGAGGCGCGTATCGGCACTGACGTTCTCGTCCCAGGTCGGCCCCTTGGCCAGGGTGAAGTGGATGACGGCGGGGTTGCCGCGGCGGGGCTTGTCGATCTTCGCGCCCTGCGACTCCAGTAGCATGATGGCGCGGTCCACGGTGCGGGAGCTGACTGCGCCAAGCTTCTTGCTGAGCTGGGCCTTGGTGATGCCCTTCTCCCCTGCGTGGCGGATCAGCTGGAGGGTCGTGCGCAGCCTCTCCTTGTCGACGAGACCTTCGGTGCGGATCGTGACGGCCATGACGCCTCCGGAATCCAATGCAACGTTGTGGGAGTGAATCGAGCGAAGCTTCCACGATGCGACAGCATTTGTCAATCGGCAAGCCCGAGGTCGTATGAAAATTTCGCCATTCTCGGCGACTCGAACCCCAGAGTGACCACCCATGGCCCGTCCCCCCGTCCTTCCCGGTCCCCGTCCCCCCTGGCTCAAGATCAAAGTGCCTGCGCCGGAGGTCATGGCGGAAGTCGAGGCGCTGGTGCGGTCGAAACGCCTCGTGACCGTGTGCGAAGAGGCGCGCTGCCCCAACCAACACGAGTGCTGGGGGGTGCACCGCACCGCCACCTTCATGCTCATGGGCGAAGTCTGCACGCGCCATTGCGGCTTTTGCAACGTGGGCAAGGGGCGGCCTGGGGAGCTCGATCCCGGCGAACCCCAGCGGGTGGCGGAAGCGGTCGCGGCCCTAAGCCTGAAGTTTGCGGTGGTGACGAGCGTGAACCGGGACGACCTGCCGGATGGCGGCTGCGGACACTTCGCCCAGACCATCCGCTGGATTCGCACCCTGCTGCCGGAATGCGGCGTGGAGGTGCTGATTCCGGATTTCCAGGGGCGTGAGCACGATTTGAAGGTGGTGTTGGAGGCTGGCCCCGACGTCCTCAACCACAACGTCGAGACCATCCCCCGCCTCTACAAGCGTGTGCGCCCCGACGCGAACTACGCCCGCAGCATGGAGCTGCTGGCCCGGGCGGCGATCTGGCGGGATGTTCATGCTCCGGCCATGGCCACCAAGAGCGGCATCATGGTGGGCCTCGGCGAGACCCCGGAAGAGGTGCTGGAGCTGATGAAGGACTGGCGTGCCTCCCGCGTCGACATCGCCACCATCGGTCAGTATCTGCCCCCAAGCGACAAGCACCTGCCCCTGGTGCGCTTCGTGGAACCCGTCGAGTTCGACCTCTACCGCCGTAAGGGCGAGGAAATGGGCTTCCGCAAGGTGGAGAGCGGCCCCCTGGTGCGGAGCAGCTACCACGCCAAGGACAGCTACGCCG
>CAYQAS010000202.1:0-1228 GCA_964415525.1 uncultured Solibacteraceae bacterium | reverse complement strand
CGATCCGGTCGATGGAGGGTGCTCCGGTGGAGCACCCGATAGACTGGGGGCATGCGCCGCCTTGCCGTCATCCATCACCTGCCTCAGCTCTGGATTCCCGCCCTCCAAGCAGCGGCGCCGGAACTGGATGTGCGCGGCTGTCATCCCCGCGACCTGGACGCCTTTGACGCTGCGTGGTTGGCGGGGGCGGAAGCCCTCTACTGCTGGCGTTTTCCGGAAGGCCTGGCGCAGCGGATGCCGAACCTGCGCTGGATCCAGAATCACGGTGCCGGCGTGGATCATCTGGTGGGGCGTGCGGATCTCCCGCCCGAGGTCGTGATCACCCGGGCCGATGGCGCCTTCGGGCTCTGGATGGCGCGCTACGTGCTTGGACACCTGCTGTCGGAGGCCCAGCGCCTGGACGAGGTCGCCGTAGCCCAGGCGGAAGCGCGGTGGAACCCCAAGCTGCAGGCGGAAGAACTCGCCGGCAAGCGGGCGGTAGTGGTGGGCTACGGCCGCATCGGGCGCCGCATCGGGGATGGCCTGCGGGTCATCGGTATGGATGTACACGGCGTCGTGCGCACCCCGAGGCCCGATCCGGACGTGACGCTTCATGGCAGCGCCCAGCTCGCTGACCTGCTTCCGGATGCGCGGTTGCTCGTGCTCTGCGCACCCCTCACAGCGGAGACTCGGAACCTCGTGGATGGGCGGCTTCTGGCCCACGGGCACGGCGATCTCACCCTCATCAACGTGGGGCGCGGGGAACAGATGGTGGTGCCGGACCTCCTGGAGGCCCTGGATGCAGGCCGACTCAAACGGGCGGTGCTGGATGTCTTTCCCGTGGAGCCCCTGCCGTCGGATTCGCCCCTGTGGCGGCATCCGAAGGTGGTCGTGACGCCGCACCACAGCGGGCCTTCCACCCCGGCGGCGGTCATCGCCGACATCCTACCGAACCTGAAACGCTACGCCGCAGGCCTGCCCCTCGAAGCCATGGTGGACCGCGGTCGAGGCTACTGAGCCCGGTTGCCGCGCTCGAGCATGTCGAGCGCGGCTCTGAACGGGTCATGGAGGGCGGCCTGCAAAGGGGATGTCATCCCGGCCTTCCGCCAAAGGTTGAGGCCAGTGGTCAGATCCAGCGGGCGAGCCGCGCCATCACTTCATCCCGGCCCAGCAAGAACATCGTGTCGTAGATGGGCGGGCTCACGGGCTTGCCGCAGAGGGCGATGCGCAGGGCCTGGGCGACGTCCTT
>CAYQAS010000201.1:0-4121 GCA_964415525.1 uncultured Solibacteraceae bacterium | reverse complement strand
GGTACGCCAGCCTATTTGGTCTTGCTCCACGAGGGGTTTACCATGCCCGTCCTGTTGCCAGTCCGGCGGTGGGCTCTTACCCCACCGTTTCACCCTTACCTGATCCCCTTGCAGGGCCATCGGCGGTCTCTTCTCTGTTGCACTTTCCGTCGGGTTACCCCGCCCAGGCGTTACCTGGCTCGCTGCCCGCCCCGACGGCCTCGACCGCCGGGATTGATTCGGAGTCCGGACTTTCCTCTGCGTTTTCGCACAGCGGCGCCCCGGTCCACGGATTCAGACTAACAGGCCCGCGGAAGCGCGTCCCCGCTGGATGCGCGCCAGCCCCTCTTGGGGAAGAACCACCGACCCCATATGCCAAGAGCCCCGTGCGAAGGCACAGGGCTCTTGGTCAGGAAAGCTCTCGGTTCAGCGCGCGATGTAGCCCGTGCGCTCCCAGCGCGTGCGGACGAAGAAGTAGCGGGCACCGTCCACGAAACTCATGACCACGTCGCCGGGATTATTCGCGGGTTCGGCGCGCTGATCATCCTTGCCGCCTTCGCGGTAGGACCACCACACCATGAAGGGCCGGCCCCGCAGGTGATCCACTGGGACAAAGCCCCAGTAGCGGCTGTCGGCGCTCTCGTCGCGGTTGTCGCCCATGGCCAGCAGGTGTCCCTTGGGCACGGTGAATTCGGGAAGGTTCATACGGAAGGGGTTCTCGGCGCCATACCCTTCCATGCCCTGCTGATTCACGTTGAGCAGGTCCGGATCGGCAAACTTCCACATGGGGTGGTCGCCATTGACCCAGGCCTCCTGTTCAGGCTTGTCCCGCTCACCCATGGGATTCCGCCCGGGTAGCCAGGGGCCGGGGGTAGGGCCATCCTTGGGATCCACGATGAAGTGCTCCCAGGGGCCGGTGACCTGCTTCCCGTTGATGTAGACGCGCTTCTCTCGGATCTCCACGCGGTCGCCTTCCTTGGCGATGCAGCGCTTCACATAGTCCTGATCGCGGTCCATGGGGTAGCGGAAGACGATGATGTCTCCCCGCTCCACGGCGCGCATGGGAAAGAGGCTCGACTCCCACTGCCACTGCGGCACGGCGAAGAGGAATTTGTTGATGAGCAGGTGGTCCCCGATCATCAGCGTGTGGCGCATGGATCCCGACGGGATCACGAAGTTCTGCCCCACGAAGGTCTTGAAGAAGAGGATCAGCGCCATGGCGAAGCAGACGACCTCCGCGTTGTCGCGGAAGGCACCCTTCTTCACGCCGGGCGGCAGAATGACTCCCTGTGCTTCCTTGGCCATGCGTTCCTCGATCTGGTCAATTCATCATGCCATGGGCTTCGGGCGCGTCGGCGCGGGGTCCGTAAACCCCCGGGACACGAGCCGCAGCACCGGTTCCCAGCGCCCCTGGCGCCACCGCAGGGTCTCCACCTCGCCGATGCCCGGCAAGTAGAAGAGGCGCTGACGATCGCCTTCGGGACTGCGTCCTTCCACCCACACGCCCGTGCGAGCGGAATCGGGCAGGGACTTCAGCCAGGGCATCTCGGCGTAGGCGCGGCCGATCACTTCGTAGGTGCTGTTCCCGATCGTCCAGCGCTGTCGGCGATCCGGAAAGCCATCTGGCAGCAGCTCCGCCACCACCCGGTCGCCCTCCCGCACCGCCAGCCCGCCCCGCTGTAGCCGAAGCTCCGTGCGGGTCTGACCCTTCAGCGACGCCGAAGAGATCTCCACATCGAAGCCTTCCGCCGTGGGACGAGAGGCCTCCACCCGCACCTGGATGCGCTGGGCAACCCGATCCGCGGGCGCCAAGTCCTGGCGCTCGTAGATCAGGGTCAGCCCGGCTTCCCAGGGCGCATAGGGCTGCGGCTTCTCGGGCTGCTGGAGGGTCGCATCGCAGCCTACGAACAGCCCGAGGGCCACCACAGGCGCGAAGCAGCGGAGAAAGGTCATCGGATGCCCTTGTTGAACTTGCTCAGCAGGTCGTCCAGGCTCGCGTTCTTCGGCGGCTCGGGCTTCTTGTCCTCGAAGCGCATCTGACGCTCCTCCCGCGGCCTGGAGGGACGATCCTCCCGGGGCTTGAAGGGCCGGTCCGGGCGGGGACCGCGATCGGAACGCTCAGGACGGGGACCACGATCGCCTTCAGGACGGGGCGGACGCGCCTCGCGGTTTTCGGGACGGGGCGGGCGGCTGCCTTCGGGACGCGACGGACGGGGGCCACGATCCGTGCGCTCGGGGCGCGGACCCTCGGGACGGCGAGCACCCTGGGCACCGGCGGGCGGCGCGACGAGGGCCTTGATGGAGAGCCCCACGCGCTTGGCCTGGAGGTCCACTGCCAGCACCTTCACCCGCACGGTCTGGCCCACGGTGAGGGCATCGGCGGGGTGCTTGATGTAGACGTGACTGATCTCGCTGAGGTGCACGAGACCGTCCTGGTGGACACCGACATCCACGAAGGCGCCGAAGTCCGTCACGTTGGTGACGATGCCCTGGAGGTCCATGCCGATCTCGAGGTCGCTGAGCTTGTTCACACCCTCCTTGAAGTGCACCGCCTCGAACTTCTGGCGCGGGTCGCGGCCGGGCTTCCGGAGCTCGGCGACGATGTCCGCGACGGTCTCGATGCCGAAGCGCTCGTCCGTGAAGAGCTTGAGGTCCAAGCCGTCCAGCACCGTCTCGTTGCCCACGAGCTCCGGCACGGTCTTGCCCGTGGCCTGGCAGATGCGCTGCACGACGGGGTACGACTCGGGATGCACAGCGCTGGCATCCAGCGGGTTCTCACCATCGCGGATGCGCAGGAAGCCCGCCGACTGGGTGAAGGCCTTCTCGCCGAAGCGGGTGACTTCCAGCAGCTGCTCACGGGTCTTGAAGGCACCGTGCTCGTAGCGGTAGCTCACGATGTTCTTCGCCAGCGTCTCGCCGATGCCGGCCACGTAGGCCAGCAGCTTGTAGGAGGCGCTGTTGAGGTCCACGCCCACGCGGTTCACGCAGGACTCGACGACCTCATCCAGGCCCTTCTTCAGGGCGGTCTGGTTCACGTCGTGCTGGTACTGGCCCACGCCGATGCTCTTGGGCTCCACCTTGACCAGCTCGCTGAGCGGATCCTGGAAGCGGCGGGCGATGGAGATGGCGCCGCGCACGGTGACGTCGTGATCGGGGAACTCCTCGCGGGCGACATCGCTGGCGGAGTAGACCGAGGCACCCGCCTCGCTCACGCTGACGCAGATGACGGGATCACGGCCCGAATCCTTCAGCCACTGGCGGATGAAGGCCTCCGACTCACGCCCGCCGGTGCCATTGCCCACGGCGATGGCTTCGATGGGGTACTTGGTGGCCAGCATTTCCAGCACGGCACGGGTGCCTTCGAAGTCCCGCTTCGGCTCCAGCGGGTAGACGACCGCCGTCTCCATGAACTGCCCGAGGCGGTTGATGATGACGAGCTTGCAGCCGGTGCGGATGCCGGGATCCACGCCCAGCGTGCAGAGCTGGCCCGCGGGGGGCGCCAGCAGCAGGTGGTCGAGGTTGGTCTGGAAGATCTTGATGGCCTCCGCATCGGCCTTCTTCTTGGCCTCCATGCGGACATCGGTCTCGAGTGTCGGCGCCAGCAGGCGGTCGAAGGCGTCCTCGCACATGGCGTGCAGGGAGGCCCGGTAGCCGCTCGCGGGCTCGATCTGCACCTTGCCCACGAGGTGGGTGACGTATTTCTCGCGGTCCACCAGCAGCTTGACGGTGAGAATCTCTTCCTTCTCGCCGCGACGGACGGCCAGCACGCGGTGGCCGGGCATCTTGTGGATGGCTTCCTTGTAGTCCCAGTAAGGCTTGAATCGCAGGGCCTCCTGGGTGCCCACCTTCTCCTCGCGCAGGGTGGCCTGGATGCTGCCGTGGTCGTGGAACTCCTGACGCAGCCAGGCGCGGACATCGGCATCTTCCGACAGGCGCTCGGCGAGGATGTGGCCAGCCCCTTCCACGCACGCGCTGGGGGTCTGCAGGCCTTCGGTGTCTTCCTTCACGAAGGGCGAGGCGAGCATCAGCGGATCGGCACCGGTGGTGTCCGACAGCAGCGTATCCAGCAGCGGCTCCAGGCCCAGTTCCCGGGCCACGGTGGCCTTGGTGCGCTTCTTGGGCTTGTAGGGCAGGTAGAGATC
>CAYQAS010000200.1:0-4145 GCA_964415525.1 uncultured Solibacteraceae bacterium | reverse complement strand
ACTTCAGCTACCCGTCAAGTGCGGCAGCGGTGGTTTTCGGTGTGCATCTTTCCGCTCAGGCAGCTTTTCGGCTTGACAGGAAATCGCCCGCAGTCCGCCCCTTCTATGTTGTAATCCAAATTTTTCATTCTTTATTTTTAAATTATTTTTCTAATATCCAGTCAGTTAGCTTTTTAAACCACTAAACCTTTGGGCAATACAGAGCCCGAGGGTTTCCCCTCTTGGTTTAATTATGCTGGGCAAAAGCCCAGCATAATTTCTAAACCTTCGGTGTAAAACTTCACCTTCGGGTTCCCCTCTTTTGTATCAAATACCGGTCTATAAAAACACCCTTCTATCAACGGACATGGTTCAACCAGCCGCATTTCTGTGTTCAATTTATTATAGATAAGAGCTGTGGCCTGCGTGTAACGGACACCCTGTCAGGGGCCGCAAGGGGCGGAAAACAGTCTCTTTATCATGGAGTAGTTTTTACAACCAGTTTTGATGTTATATGACTGAATGTACATATTCTGTTTCATTTTTCATTACATATCTTATTCTGTTTAGAAGTTTTTTAGCTATCCGAATGATGGCTTCTGTTGGTTCCATCCTCTTGCAAAGTAAGCCATAGCTATATAACAGGGACGGATCTTTTCTCGATGCCATCCAGGCTGCCTCTACAA
The DNA here is from genome assembly GCA_964415525.1 of uncultured Solibacteraceae bacterium. GTDB lineage: Bacteria > Acidobacteriota > Holophagae > Holophagales > Holophagaceae > CAZPUI01. The sequence continues at coordinate 3,480 of CAYQAS010000200.1, read as the reverse complement.
TAATGCTGCGCAGGAAACGGTTGTTGCGCCTGGTAATGCGGCCAACGTTCTCCTTTTCGCCCGAGGAGTTGGTTGATGGTACCAGTCCCACGAAAGAACAAAGTTGGTCAAGGTTCCTGAACCGAAGGATATCCTCCATTTCGGTCAGAAGAGTAAAGGCCGATATCAGGCCGATTCCGGGGATGCTTTGCAATAGCCTTAGTTTCTCCGAATACTCCCCATTTCCGACAACCTGACGCAAATGTCTGTTGACTTTTAACAGTTTTTTTCGCAGCAGTTCAGCCGTATCCACAGTGTCGTCAAGTACCATTTTGCCATGTGCCGTTGATAATTTAACTTCCCTTAACCAGTGGGTAAACCTCCCCGACCAATGCGTTGAGATGCCGTCCTGTTCCATAGGAATTTTTATGCCGTTAAAATATAGGAAGGACTTGATCCTGCACTTATGGCGGCTGATTTCTTTTACCAGCGTTTTGCGGTAACGAACCAGCCCACGGAGTTCTTCCATCCCCTTGCCCGGAATATAGATGCCAACCAATTCACCGTTCCTGAGCGATTTGGCTATCTTGCGACTGTCTCGTTTGTCTTCCTTTTGCCTCTTTTCTTTGTCGGTGGTGGGGATATCCGCAGGGTTGACCACAAGGTTGAGTATCCCAAAACCCTCAAGTTCGCGATGTGCGCTGAAACCGCAAAAACCTGCTTCGTAGGCTGAATGGTATACTGCCCCAGGGAAATTTTTCCGAAGGTAATTCCTCAGGGTTTCAGCATTCGGATCTTGTGAAAATGTTTTATGTTCCCGATCACCTAACATGATGGTCACCTTCCAGCTCTTTAAATGTATATCAATTCCGGCATAAACGTTTTGCCCGTTAAAATCAATTGTTGTACCTTTCCCATGCATAAGTCTTCGTTTTTTGTTTCGTTTCTTTTTCAAAAACTAAATTTACAAAAACACAGAAGGCTTATGCATTTCGCCCTTACAAACATACAGCGTGCGTGTAGCTTCCTACGTTATGCCCAATTATAAGTGCGATAACCGTTACATAAAAATTAGATGAAAATTCGATACATTTTTTTGCATATGGACGCGGATTCTGGTTTCGATGAAGAATTTAGAGTTGCTTTTAACTCGGACTGTAGGTTTATTGGCAATTATCTATCAAGACAGGTAAGGCGAATTAAATATTCGACAGACGGTTCATTCAATACGATCAGCGTTTCTCCATCAAAGGATATAATATTTAAGCATAGAATTGTTGGAGAGAAAGCTTTACAAGTGCGAATTCCTTTTGACACAGAGTTATATAAAAGCATGTCAATTCAGGAACGCTTCGACTATTATTTAAAACTTCTAGAGGAGGGATACCAATTAGCTCATCAATTCAAAACATTACCAATAGACGAATTGGTGAATTTAGATAACAGCTTAAGAAGTAATGGATTTACAAACAAATGGCTTCATAAAAGAAAAATATTCAAAGAATATAATCTATCAGTGAGCCTTATTTGCGAGTTCTCGGCAATTGACTTTCAACTCCGCATCCAAATTGAAACTCTAAAAGGAAAAGGCGAACTTGTTTCTGGATTAATTTTCAGGACAGCTCCTTATGAAGTATCTTTTCATCCGTTATTTAAGGACATTATCACTGAGAATCAAAATTTAATAATAACTGAATACTTTGACAGACCCAAAGTAATATTATCATTAGCGGATATTTTCAATAAAAATCTAACATTTCAGATACTTGACAATGGACTTAAATACGAACCACACCAATTCTAATGGCAGAAAAAAAACTGGGCATAACATCAGCTACCCGCAAGTTCGGCAGCAGTGGTTTTCGGTGTGCATCTTTCCGCTCAGGCTGCTTTTCGGCTTGATCCCGAGTACTCGGGACAATCCGCCCCTTCTATGTTGTAATCCAAATTTTTCATTCTTTATTTTTAAATTATTTTTCTAATATCCAGTCAGTTAGCTTTTTAAACCACTAAACCTTTGGGCAATACAGAGCCCGAGGGTTTCCCCTCTTGGTTTAATTATGCTGGGCAAAAGCCCAGCATAATTTCTAAACCTTCGGTGTAAAACTTCACCTTCGGGTTCCCCTCTTTTGTATCAAATACCGGTCTATAAAAACACCCTTCTATCAACGGACATGGTTCAACCAGCCGCATTTCTGTGTTCAATTTATTATAGATAAGAGCTGTGGCCTGCGTGTAACGGACACCCTGTCAGGGGCCGCAAGGGGCGGAAAACAGTCTCTTTATCATGGAGTAGTTTTTACAACCAGTTTTGATGTTATATGACTGAATGTACATATTCTGTTTCATTTTTCATTACATATCTTATTCTGTTTAGAAGTTTTTTAGCTATCCGAATGATGGCTTCTGTTGGTTCCATCCTCTTGCAAAGTAAGCCATAGCTATATAACAGGGACGGATCTTTTCTCGATGCCATCCAGGCTGCCTCTACAATAATGCTGCGCAGGAAACGGTTGTTGCGCCTGGTAATGCGGCCAACGTTCTCCTTTTCGCCCGAGGAGTTGGTTGATGGTACCAGTCCCACGAAAGAACAAAGTTGGTCAAGGTTCCTGAACCGAAGGATATCCTCCATTTCGGTCAGAAGAGTAAAGGCCGATATCAGGCCGATTCCGGGGATGCTTTGCAATAGCCTTAGTTTCTCCGAATACTCCCCATTTCCGACAACCTGACGCAAATGTCTGTTGACTTTTAACAGTTTTTTTCGCAGCAGTTCAGCCGTATCCACAGTGTCGTCAAGTACCATTTTGCCATGTGCCGTTGATAATTTAACTTCCCTTAACCAGTGGGTAAACCTCCCCGACCAATGCGTTGAGATGCCGTCCTGTTCCATAGGAATTTTTATGCCGTTAAAATATAGGAAGGACTTGATCCTGCACTTATGGCGGCTGATTTCTTTTACCAGCGTTTTGCGGTAACGAACCAGCCCACGGAGTTCTTCCATCCCCTTGCCCGGAATATAGATGCCAACCAATTCACCGTTCCTGAGCGATTTGGCTATCTTGCGACTGTCTCGTTTGTCTTCCTTTTGCCTCTTTTCTTTGTCGGTGGTGGGGATATCCGCAGGGTTGACCACAAGGTTGAGTATCCCAAAACCCTCAAGTTCGCGATGTGCGCTGAAACCGCAAAAACCTGCTTCGTAGGCTGAATGGTATACTGCCCCAGGGAAATTTTTCCGAAGGTAATTCCTCAGGGTTTCAGCATTCGGATCTTGTGAAAATGTTTTATGTTCCCGATCACCTAACATGATGGTCACCTTCCAGCTCTTTAAATGTATATCAATTCCGGCATAAACGTTTTGCCCGTTAAAATCAATTGTTGTACCTTTCCCATGCATAAGTCTTCGTTTTTTGTTTCGTTTCTTTTTCAAAAACTAAATTTACAAAAACACAGAAGGCTTATGCATTTCGCCCTTACAAACATACAGCCTGCGTGTAGCTTCCT
>CAYQAS010000199.1:0-4169 GCA_964415525.1 uncultured Solibacteraceae bacterium | reverse complement strand
CCTGACGCTTCTTGGTCTTCAGGTCGTGGCTGAGGTCCAGCAGGTAGCGGACTTCGCTGGGGGTGAAGTCCATGAGGGTGAGGAAGCTGCGACCCTTGAGGTTGACGGCCATGGTGATCTCCTGAGCCTCATGCAGAGGCGGAATGGGTGGCAAGACGATATGCCGCGGAATTTGGGCAGGCCTTCCATTGCAGCATGCAGGAGAGCCTTGTTCAAGAAATCAGGGGACTTGAATACATATGCGATCGGGCGCATTCATTCCCGGATCAGAGCCCATCCACGATCAGAATCGCGGGTTCGAAGGGCAGATCGGCAGCCGTGGCCGGCGTCGCCAAATCCCAAAGCACGAGGCGCTCTGCATGGGGCTGCCAGAAATCGGGGCGGGCGGCCACGGCGGGATAAGGCACGTGGAAATACAGCTCCTCCGGCAGATCCGCCAGTTCGTCGGCGGTGAGTTCATCCGCTTCTTCCCGTTCCCACAGGAAGCCGCAGCGGGCGTTCGGGCATTCGGCCCAAAGCTGCAGCACTTCGCTGGGCTCGAAGCTGCTGAAGAGGACCCGGTCCAGGGCCTCCGAGGCCTCTGCAGCTGCCAGGGCCTGCTTCCAGCCTGGCTCGCCCTTCAGTTCCACGTTGATGAGCTTCGCCGACAGTTCCAGCACCTCCGCCAAACGCGGCACCGCCTCGCCATTTTTCAGCTTGGGCAGTTCGCCGTAACCCATACGCCGCAGAACGCCTTCGCCCTGGGCGGTGCGGGCCAGATCGTCGTCGTGAAGCACGGCGCTAACGCCGTCCCGGGTGGGCTGCACATCCAGTTCAAAGCCGTCCATGCCTGCCGCCAGGGCTGCGCGGAAGGCTTCCATGGAATTCTCGAGGTGACGGCTGGATAGACCGCGATGGCCGAGGATCAGGGGCATGGCTTCCTCCGGGAAGGCTCCAGTATCGCCCAGGGTTGACCCTGCCCGGGGCTCTCTCCCACTGTGAATGCAGGAGCAGACCATGGCCGACCTCCGCACGCTCACCCTCCACGTCTTCGGCACCGGTGTCGTGGGCGGCGCCCTGCTGGATCAACTGCACACCCAGAAGGCCCTGCTGGCCGCCCGGGGCCTCGCCCTGCAGGTGGACACCCTCGCCACCAGCCGCGGCGCCGTTCGCGGCTCGGACTTGGATCTGTCGGACTGGAAGGGCCTCATGAAAAGCATGACGCCCCTGGACTTCGAGACCTGGCTGGCGGATGCCGAGCCTGATTCCGTGCTGGTGGACTGCAGCACGAGCCCTGCCCTGGCGGAAGGTACCCTCGCCGCCCTGAAGCGCGGGCTGCATGTCGTCGGCGCCAACAAGAAGGCCAATAGCGGCTCCCTGGCGTTCTACCGCGAGCTGCGGGAAACCGCTGCAGCCAAGGGCGTGCGCTATCTCTACGAGACCAATGCAGGTGCGGGCCTGCCCCTCATCGATACGATCGCCAACCTCGTGCTCACGGGCGACCGGGTGGAGCGCATCGAGGGCATCCTCTCCGGTTCCATGAGCTTCATCCTCGGCCTGCTGGCGGAGGGCGTGCCCCTCTCCGTGGCCGTCAAGACCGCCAAGGCCAAGGGCTACACCGAGCCGGATCCCCGGGATGACCTCTCGGGCATGGATGTGATGCGCAAGGTGCTGATCCTAGCCCGGGAGTCCGGCTTCCACCTGGAGCCCGAGGACGTGAAGGTCGAGGGGCTGCTGCCCGCGGACTTCGATGCGGCCGGCCCTGTCGAGACTTTCCTTGCAAACCTCGAACAGCTGGACGAATTCTTCGGCGCCAAGCTCAGCCACCTCAAGGCCCTGGGCCGCGTGCTGCGCTACGTGGGCACCGTCACCCCCACCAGCTGCACCGTGGGTCTCGTGGATGTCACCGCGGAGCATCCGCTGGCCTCCGTGTCTGGGGGCGAGAATGCCGTGTCCATCCAGACCGCCCGCTACCATGCCCGCCCCATGGTCATCCGCGGCTACGGCGCCGGTTCCGAGGTCACCGCCGCGGGCGTGTTCAGCGACATCCTGCGGCTCGCCCCGCCCCGCATGGGGATGTAGAAACTCAGCAACAGTCCCAGCGGAAGCGCCGTTCCCGCCCCCAGGCCGCCAGGCGTCCCAGTCCCTGGAGGGCGCAGGTCCCCAGCAAAGCCAGGCTCCGTTGACTGCGAAAGAGACCGCCCAGCACCCCCGGCCAGAGCGCCACCTGCATTCCCTGCACCAGCGCCAGAACCACGGCATTCAGCACGTCACCATCCACGCGCCCCAGCAGCCTGTCGGATGCCGCCAGCAGGGGCAGGGCGAACGGGAAGCAAAAGAAGCCCGCAGCCGAAATTACGCGCCGAAGTCGCATCCACAGCCTCCCGCCCTCCAGCATCGTCAGCCCCGCCGTGCAGAGCACCGCCAAGGGCAGCATCGTGGCCGCCAAATCACAGATGGCCCCGCGGTAGAGGGTCGCGGGATCCACCCCGAAGACCGTCACCACCGCAATGGGCACCTCGGCCCCGAAGACCCGCAGTGAGCCGCCAGGCATGGGGGCCAGCGCCGCCACAGCCAGGGCGGTCAACGACAGCGAAACAATGATCAAAGCAAGGCGCAGCATTGCGGATCCGAGAGCTTCCACAGGTACCTCCGGGGTTCAGGAGGAGGTATCCATGGAACGGCGAGGGTTCCCGCAGGCGCCTCAGGCTCCCCGAGCAGCGCTTCGCAGCCAGCCCTCCACTTCCGCCTGATCCGGCGCATCGGCCACCAACCGCTCCAGGGTCCATCCCTGGTGATCGAGAAGAAAGGCCACCAGCAGGTGGTACCGGCGATACGGCGCCTGGATGGGCTCGTTCATGGCTGGATCTCCCCGGAGAAAGGCTTCCCGGTCGCCTTCGAAGGTGTAGCCTTCCATCCCGGCCACCCGCTCCGCCCAGCCTTCCTGGATCCAGGGAGGAAGACGACGGAATCGTAGGCCGATCCGAGCACCCATCTCGGCGTGGGCCAGTTCGTGGGTCATGACATGGGACAACGTGAAGCGCCCGGCAACCCATTCCCCTCCGGGTCGCTGAAGGCGGTCCGCTGCCAGGTCGCCCCCACGGACGAAGACATTCGCCGTAAACGGGGTATAGGAGACACCCACCGCACGGGCCTGTGGCAGGAAGAAGAGCCGCCCTCGCCACCCTTTGTGGCACAGGAAAATCCTCCGGATCGGACGGCCAGGGGCCGACACCTGCGCCAGGCGCTGGGCCACGGCCTGGAGCCGGGTCCGGGCAGCCTGAGCCTCGAAGGGCCGGTCGGAGAGGAGTTCCAAGCCCCCCTCCTGGAGCCGGTAGGGAAAGCAGGGCGCCGGGCAACAAAGCAAGAGCCCCCAACCCCCCAGCAGGCCCACCCCAGTGAGAGCCAACCAGAAGGCACGCCTCCACCAGGTACGCCGCATGGTCGTCACTCCCTCCCTTTCAGATACAGCTCCAATGATGCCCCGTCACGCTCGCTTCGCCTTCGCCACCTGCTCGGGTGTGCCCTCCACCAGCAGCTGCCCACCTTCTTCGCCGCCCTCCGATCCCAGGTACAGGATCCAGTCGGCGGTCTTGAGCCCGAAGCAGGAGCGTAGGGCGACCGTCCCCGAAGGGGATGGCCCGCAGGGCGCCGCCCATGGAGGGGCGGCGTCACGACCTCCGACCCGCTCCATTCCTACTTCAGATAAGGCTTCAGATATTTCCCTGTGACGGAGCCCTTGGCCTTTGCCACCTGCTCGGGCGTGCCTTCGACCAGCAGCTGTCCGCCTTCCTCCCCGCCTTCGGGGCCGAGGTCCAGGATCCAGTCGGCAGTCTTGATGACGTCCAGATTGTGCTCGATGACGAGGATCGTGTTGCCCTGCTCCACGAGGCGGTTGATGACCTCCAGCAGCTTCTGGATGTCCTTGAGGTGCAAGCCCGTCGTCGGCTCGTCCAGGATGTAGACGGTTCGCCCCGTGGCGCGCTTGCTCAGCTCCTTGGCGAGCTTCACCCGCTGGGCCTCGCCGCCGGAGAGCGTCGTGGCGGCTTGGCCGAGGCGGATGTAGCCGAGGCCCACGTCCGTGAGGGTCTGCAGCTTGTTGGCCAGCACGGGGATGGGCGCGAAGAGCGCCAGCGCATCCTCCACGGTCATGGCCAGGACGTCGGAGATCGACTTGCCCTTGTAGTGGA
>CAYQAS010000198.1:0-4223 GCA_964415525.1 uncultured Solibacteraceae bacterium | reverse complement strand
CGATGCCATGGCCGCGGTCAGGTCACCCAATCCAGCGGCTTCTTCAGTATCAGCACCACCTGCCCGAACTGCCGCGGCATGGGCCAGACCATCTCCCATCCCTGCAAGAACTGCCGCGGCGCCGGCCTGGAAAAGGTCAACAAAACCGTCCAGGTCAAGATTCCTGCCGGCGTCGAGACGGGCTCCCGCCTCCGGCTGCGCGGGGAAGGGGAACAAGGGGAACACGGCGGCCCCAACGGGGATCTTTATGTCTTCATCCACGTGGAAGAACATGAATTCTTCCGCCGCTCCGATGACGACATTATCTGCCGGATTCCGATTTCCTTTGTCCAGGCGGCCCTGGGAGACAATATCGAAGTGCCGACCCTCGTAGGAACGGAAAAACTGAAAATCCCCCGGGGCACCCAGAGCGGCAAGATCTTCCGCCTGAAGGGAAAAGGAATCGCCCACCTGCGCGGCTTTGGCCGGGGCGATCAGGTCATTGAAACCGTCGTTACCATCCCGACCAATCTAAGCCGGAAGCAGGAAGAACTCCTCAAGGAATTCGCCCGCACAAGCGACAAATAATTCTGTTAACCCCTTTACAGGCAAGCGTGAATAGAGTAATGGAGTTGTCATCATAAAATCTTTATGAGGGAGGAATCGTACATGCAAAAAATGATTCGCCGTTCACTATTACTACTTGTGGTTGGCATCTTTATCCTGACCGGTTGCGCCGCCGTACTTGTCGGCGGGGCCGTTGTAGGCGCCGGCACGGGAACCTACATGTTCATCAACGGGGAATTGAAGACCGATTATAATTACAACTTCGACAAGGTATGGTCGGCCGCAGAAAAAACCGTGGCCTCAATGCGGGGCACGGACGTCGTGCCGGCAAAAGGCATCGGCACCGGCAATATCGATGCGGTCATCAACGGCGAAAAGGTCCGGATCGCTGTCACCTTTAAAGAAAAAACCATTACCACCGTCGGCGTCAGGGTGGGGATGGTCGGCGATGAAACGGCATCCCGGATGATTCAGACCAATATCGCCGACAATCTAGCCAAGAAATAACGGCGACGGAAAATGATCTTTCGCCTCCTGACTCCCCTCATCTTCCTGCTTATGCTATCATGGACACCTTCCCTCGTCCATGGTCAGCAAATACCCGTTTATCAATGGCCGGACAAGTTGAACCTGTGCGGAGAGCGTGTCCCCTTCGAACGGCAGGACGTATGGGAAATGATGGACCAGGCCTTTGTCTCGTCGGTATACAATCAACCGCGGGTGATTCTCTGGATCAAACGGGCTCACCGCTATTTCCCCTATTTGGAGAGACGTCTCCGGGAGCGGAAGCTGCCGGACGACCTCAAATATGTCGTCGTCGTGGAAAGCGCCCTGAAGACCTATGCCACCTCGAGTGCCAAGGCCGTCGGCCCCTGGCAGTTCATCGAAGGGACGGGGAAGAGGTACGGCCTCCGCAATGACCGCTGGATCGATGAACGGTACAATTTCGAACGGGCAACTGAGGCGGCCATGAGCTACCTTAGCGATCTTTACAGGGAATTTGGCAGCTGGCCGCTGGCCATCGCCGCCTATAACTGCGGAGAAAACAGAATGGCGAAGGATTTGAAGGCCCAGCGGGTCAGCAATTTTTATGACGCCGACCTGCCTCTGGAAACGGAGGGCTATATCTTCAGCATCCTGGCGGCAAAAGCGATCCTGTCGAATGCCGCCGCTTACGGTTATTCCATCCCCGCCGCCAAAAGGTATCCCCCCCTGGAATATGACGAGATCGACCTATCCGTCAACCATGAGCTGCCCATAACAGCCATCGCCCACGCCTGCGATACAACCTACAAGATCATCAAGGAAATGAATCCCGAATTTCGCCAAAACGCCCTTCCTTCCGGACATTTCAAGATACGCATCCCCAAGGGGAAAGCCCAGGGATTCAATGCCCGCCTGACAAAAGAGCTGTCCCGGTAACCACCCCTTCGACATTGACGGCTTCGTAAAAAGTCCGGATGCGGCGTTGCGCTGCATCCTTCGTCCCTGCGGTGTACGCCAAGTACGCCTCAGTCCTCATGATTTGCGCGCCTTGCCTGCGGATCTTTTTACGAAGCCGTCGATTATGACCATTTTTTTTGCCTTTTTACGAGTTCGTCAACATTACAGTGGGAAACTCCATTAATTTCGTGTAGAAGTACGTCATGAACTCACAGGGATATCCAAAAAAGAAAAAAAGGCCCTTGACGGGTTCGGCGCAGCGCTTCCGGCACATTTTTGAACATTCTCCCGCCATGGTCTACCTGAGCGACACCGCCGGCGTCATCCTCGACATGAATGAAGCCGGCATCGCGATGCTGGGCTACGATGCTCCCGACGATGTCCTCGGTCTCGATTCCGCCCGCCACCTCTACGTCGAACCAGACGATCGTCTGCGGTTTCTGAAGACCATCGAACAGACGGGGTCCGTCCAGGATTTTGAGACCCAATTCCGCCACCGCGACGGAACCATCCTCGACGTTAGGATCACGGCCACAACCAGACGGAACGGGAAGGGGCGCATCGAAGGATACGAGGGTTTTGTCCTCGACGTTACGGACCGGAAAAGGGCGGAGCGGGCCCTCCAGGAGTCGGAGGAGAAATACCGTACCGTCGTCGAAAACTCCCTTTCCGCCATCTTCATCCATCAGCAGGGCATTTTTCGCTTCGTCAATCAGCGCTTGGCCGAAATGCTCGGGTACGACAGCGCCGAGGAGATCCTGGGCAGGCATTTCTGGGAGTTCGTTCATCCCGATGACCAGCCCCTCGTTAAGGCAAGGGGGCTCAGCCGGGAGAAAAGCCAAGTCTTCCCGCGCCAATATACCTTCAGGGCAATTAAAAAAGACGGTTCCACCAGTTGGGTGGATTTGCGGGCGACCCACGCCACCTATCTCGGGCAGTCGGCGGTGGTGGGCAACTGCATCGACATCACCCAGAGCAAGATAGCCGAAGAGGAGATCCATCATCTCTCCCGACGTCTCATTGAGGTAAGCGAAGAAGAAAAAAAACGGCTGGCCGCCGATCTTCACGACGAGTTTGGACAGGCCCTAACGTCCCTCCACTTTGATTTGGAAGCCCTGCAAGCGTCCCTTTCCGACGAATTTACTGAACAGAAGCAACGCTGCGGTGGTCTGCTCCAGAGGGTGGAAATGCTTGCCGACAGCGTTCGAAAAACAACATCCTACCTGCGTCCCGATCTGCTGGATCATCTGGGACTGGTTCCCACCCTGGAGTGGTTTATCCATGAGTTCAATGTGCGCCGGCCGGACATCCGGACGGAATTTGAAGCCCTGGGCCTGAAGAAGCGACTTACCCAACAGATAGAAATCGTTCTCTACCGGATCTTTCAGGAGTGCCTGACCAATATCTCCAAGCACGCCAAGGCGACCCACGTCGAGATCATGCTGACCTACAGCCATCCCCGGGTGATTTTTACGATCAGGGATAACGGCATCGGGTATGAAACATCTCCCCAACCGGCATCGGCCGCCGGACCGGCCCGGGGCATCGGCCTCCTGAGTATGAGAGAACGGGTCGCCTCCTGCGGGGGGACGCTCGATATTACCTCCATCCCCGGAAAGGGAACTACCATCAGGGCCGCCATTCCCGCACCTTAAGAGGGTCACATGAAAAAGATCAGAGTCCTCATCGCCGACGACCATGCCATTGTCCGGGACGGTTTGCACCAGCTCCTGAGAAGCCAGGCGGACATGGAGCCGGCCGGCGAAGCTGAAGACGGACAACAGGCCCTGGAGGTGGCTAAAGCACTGCGTCCCGACGTCATCCTTCTGGACATCGCCATGCCCCGGCTGAGCGGTATCGAGGTTATCGCTCTCATCAGGGAAGCAGTGCCCTCGTCACAGATCGTGGTCCTGTCCATGCACGCCAAAGAAACTTATGTGCAACAGGCGCTGGCGGCGGGGGCTCTGGGGTATGTCCTCAAAGCATCTCCCAGCCGGGATATTCTCGCTGCGATCCGGGCTGCCTACGGGGGCGAATATTTCCTCAGTTCCCGGCTGCAGGCGGAAGTGATCGGAAAGTATCTCCATTCCCAGCGAAGCGTCCCCTCGGTACGCAGCTACGATCTGCTCAGCGAACGGGAACAGCAGGTGTTTCGTCTGGTGGCCCAGGGCCAATCCACCAGCCAGATTGCCAATATCCTCTGCGTCAGCCCGAAGACGGTGGAAAAACACCGC
>CAYQAS010000197.1:0-4273 GCA_964415525.1 uncultured Solibacteraceae bacterium | reverse complement strand
ACGCGTTCGACGTGAACCGGGATGACTACTTCGGCAACGTCCGCCGCGCCGCCGCCTTCCGCATCCAGGAGAACCTGGCGAAACTCGGCAAGCCCATCGACCGCACGGAATGGGGCATGACCCCACCCACCGTGAACGCCTACTACAGCCCCACCATGAACGAGATCGTGTTCCCGGCCGGCATCCTGCAGCCGCCCTTCTTCGACGCCAAGGCCGACGATGCCGTGAACTACGGCGCGCTGGGCTACGTCATCGGCCACGAGATGACCCACGGCTTCGATGACAGCGGCAGCCAGTTCGACGCGGAGGGCAACCTCAAGAACTGGTGGACGGAAGCGGACAAGAAGGCCTACCAGTCCCGCACCGATCTCGTGATCAAGCAGTACGACGCCTACGAGCCAATCAAGGGCGAACACGTGAACGGCAAGCTCACCCTGGGGGAGAACATCGCCGACCTGGGCGGCCTGAAGATCGCCTTCGAGGCGCTCAAGCGCACCTGGACCCGCGGTGGCAAGCCCGGCGCCTTGGATGGCTTCACCCCCGAGCAGCGATTCTTCCTCGGCTACGCCCAGTCGTGGCGGAGCCAGAGCCGCGACGAAGCCCTGCGAATGCAGGTCATGACCGACCCCCACAGCCCCGCGAAGTTCCGCGTGAACGGCCCCCTGGCCAACATGCCGGAGTTCTTCCAGGCCTTCAGCATTCCCGAAGGTTCCGAAATGCGCCGCCCGGACGCCGTCCGCCCGACGATCTGGTAGGAAGGTTCCTCTCCCACCCCCCGGCCCGGATGGTTCTCATCCGGGCCGGTTTCTCATCCGAAAGAGAGAGCATCTACCTTGAGGTAAGGCGTGGACTCCGAGCCCTCGGCAATGCGCATTCAGGTGCCCGCCTCCTTGATGGAAGCCTCCGGAGACCTTACCCCCGCCCAGCCCCACCGCATGGCGCGGGAACTGGCGGAGAGTGATCAGATGTTTCGCGCCCTGTTCGAGGCGGCCCCGGACGCCATCCTCTGGATGTCGGGCAGCAAGTTCATCGGGTGCAACCGAAGAAGCGAGGTGGTCTTCGGGTGTTCTCAGGGGGAGCTCCTGCTGCGGACGCCGGAGGAACTCTCCCCGCCCATCCAGCCGAACGGGGAGCCCTCGGTCCTCCTCGCGGGCCGGATGATCCAGGCCGCCATGGAGGGAACGCGCCAATCTTTCGAGTGGCAACACCAGCGCATGGACGGCACCCCCTTTCTGGCTGACGTGACCCTCACCCGCACGGAGATCGGAGGCGAAACCTTCCTGCAGGCGATCGTCCGCGACATCTCCCACCGAAAGCTGGCGGAGGAGACCCTCAAGGCCAGCGAAGAGCGCTACCGCTGCCTGCTGGAGAACCTGGGCGAGGGGATCATCCACGTGGATGAGACGGAGACCGTCCTCTTCGCCAACCCCGCCGCAGAGCGGATCTTCGGCGTGGACGGCGGGCTCGGCGGGCACAGCCTGCGGGAGTTCCTCACGCAGGAGGCCTTCGAGACCATCCAGGAACACAGCCGGTTGCGGGAACTTGGCGCAGGAAGCACCTACCAGATCCAAATCCGCCGCCCCGGAGGCGAGAAACGGACAATCCTCATCACGGGTACCCCCAACCGGGACGACCAGGGCCGCCCCACCGGCACCCTGGGCATCCTCCGGGACATCACCCGGGAGAGCGAACTGGAGGCACAGCTTCGTCACTCCCAAAAGATGGAGGCCATTGGCGTCATGGCCGGGGGCATCGCCCACGACTTCAACAACCTCCTGATGCCCATCCTCTGCTACGCGGAGATGGCCAAGAACCGCACCTGCCCGCCCGACCGGATGCTGGCGTACATGGACCAGATCGAGATGGCCGCCCGGCGGGCCCGGGACCTGGTCCAGCACCTGCTTAGCTTCAGCCGGTCCCGGGAGCAGGAGGCCACTGCCGTGCGCCTCGGACCTGTCGTCAAGGAATGCCTGAAGCTCATGCGGGCAGCGCTCCCCGCCAACATCGAGATCCGTCAGGACATTGAGGACACCGGACACGTGCACTGCGTGGCAGGCCACATCCACTAGGTGATCATGAATCTATGCACCAACGCCGGTCATGCCATGCGCCCTCAGGGCGGCATCCTGGAAGTGCAGCTTCACCCCACCTGCCTGCGGACGCCTCTCGAGATCCGGAGTGGCACGGTGTCGATCGGCGAGCACCTGCGGCTGACGGTCCGGGATACCGGCTGCGGCATGGATGCGGCCCTCCTGGAGCGGATCTTCCTGCCCTTCTTCACCACCAAGCTGGCGGGGGATGGCACCGGCCTGGGCCTCTCCATCGTCCAGGGCATCCTTGTGGAACTCGGAGGGGGCATCGACGTCGAGAGCCAACCAGGAAAGGGCAGCACCTTCACCCTGTATCTGCCCAGCCAGGACGGAGAGGCTCCTCCAGAACCGCTTCCATCCCCACTCCGGAGCGGCCGCGGCGAGCAGATTCTCGTGGTGGACGACGAGAGCAGCATCCGCTCGATGATGGAGGAAGTCCTCAGCACCCTGGGCTACGGGGTCACCTTGGCGGCCTCGGGCTCGGAGGCCATGGAGCTGCTCGCGGAGGCGACCAAACCCTTCGACCTGGTGCTCACGGACGTCACCATGCCGGACCTCTCCGGCCCGGAAGTCGTGGAGCGGATTCAGCAGAGTTATCCGGATCTGCCCTGCCGCCTCATGAGCGGAAACCCCCTCGATGCCGAGGGGGTGCTCCGTAAACCGGTCTCCCTGAAGACCCTGGACGGGATGCTTCGGGATGTGTTTGGTTAAAACGAGGTACCCACGCTCCAGGTCAGGGAGGTGGCGCTGCGGAAGGCGCCGTCCTTGCCCTGAACATCCCGGTTCAGGCGATCCGTGCGCAGTTCCAGGCGGGTGAAGGTCTTGTCCCAGGCCCGTTCGAGGCCCAGGGCGAAGGAACTCGCGTTCAGGTCCAGGCCCTTCTTCCCGATCGCCCCCTCCAGAAGCCCTGCCACCGCGGGATCCGCCGCGAGGCGCAGGCCCGTGTCGTCCTTCAGCTGCTCGACGCGCGCGAAGGTGGCCCAGCCGGGAGCCAGCTGGTAGCGACCGATCACGCCAAAGCCGCTCCAGGTGCCCTCTTCAGCCTTCGGCCCCAGGGCTTCCGCCGGGAGCGCCTCCTTCGCGTACTCGCCCTCCCACTGCAGGGTGAAGGCGCCCCAGACCCACTGGCCGTTCAGGAAGAACCGCTCACGGTTGCGCCCTTCGGCACCCGGGATGGCATCCGCGCCGAAGCCCAACTGCTCGGGGCCTCGGTAGGCGCCGATGCTCACGAACTTGTCCGAGGCGCGGCCGTGGTTGTAGTTGAGGCCGACCCCCACGGTCTTGCCGCGGTTGTTGTCCGTCATGCGGTCCTCACCGTTGAACACCCAGACATCGGTGCTCCAGGTGCCGGTGAAGTTGTGGTGCCAGTTCAGGCCCACCTGCGTGAAGGGGAGCGCGAAGCCAAAGATCAGGCCGCGGCTGGCGGCGAGATCCTGGGTACCGTCCGTGAACTCCATGCCCAGGAAGGTGCTCATGCGGCCGATGCGCAGGACATCCTTCTCACTGGTCCAGACCAGCTGGGCCTCTCCCAGCGCCAGGGTGCCGGTCTGGCTGCTGGCGAGGTTTACCAGCTCGCCGATGCGACCGCCGAGCACTGTGGTCTTGAAGCTCCAACCCTTGCCAAAGTCCACATCGGCCCCCAGGGTGAGGCCATCCAGGGTGAAGCCTCCCTGGGTGCTGTCCACGGGGCGGAGGAAGAGGGCGCCGTTCGCCGCCTCCTGGTTGGAGGTGGCCGCAGAGGCCCACAGGGAACCACGCCACTTCACGACGGGCGCGGCGGGAGCCTCGGCGTGAAGGCTGGTGGCGATCAAGGCAAGGGATAGGAGGGGGAGGATGCGCACGTCAGGCTCCAGGGCGTGGGGTGGAAATGTTCATGGGTCAGGGTGAATGGGGAAAGCTCAGGGCGGTGTCAGGATCCTGGGCAACCCAAGCCAAAAGCCGCGGAATGGAAATCCCGCGGCTTTGGTCATTCCAGCGAGATCAGAGTCCCTGGGGATAGGCTTCCTCACCGTGGAGGCCCGAATCCAGACCCTCGTGCTCGTGTGCTTCATCCACCCGCACTGGGGTGATCTTGTTGATGATCCAGAGCATCCCGTAGGTGAAGACGAAGGCCCACACACTGGAGACCGCCACCGCCACCAGCTGCTTGCCGAAGAAGCCCGTGCCACCGTAGAGCAGGCCGT
>CAYQAS010000196.1:0-4377 GCA_964415525.1 uncultured Solibacteraceae bacterium | reverse complement strand
CGAAGATGGCGTTGTTGAAACGGAAGGCGAAAAGGTTCTGGACCGTCTCCTTGCCGAGGTAGTGATCGATGCGGTAGAGCTGCCGCTCCGAGAGCAGCTCGTGGAGCCGGTTGTTCATGGCCTGGGCCGAGGGCAGGTCGTGACCGAAGGGCTTCTCCACGATGACCCGGCCCTTGCCTTCTTCTGAGCGTGCGAGAAGCCCTGTGGCGACGAGGTGTTCCACGGCCGGAACGAAGAGATCGGGCTTGAGGCTGAGGTAGAAGAGACGGTCGGCATCATGGCCGCCGGGCAGCGCCTCCAGCTTCGCCGCCAAGTCCGAGAGATCCTCGGGCCGGGCGACATCGCCGGGGACGTAGTGGACGCGGGCCTCCAGGGCGGCGAAGGCCTCGAGGTCGGCCCCGGACAGCTGGGCCCGCAGGTGGGCGCGGAAGTCATCATCTGACCAAGGACGACGCGCCACGCCCACCAGCGAGAAGCCCTGGGCGGGCAGGCCTTTCTCGGCCAGGGAGGCCAGGGCAGGGACGAGCTTGCGGGCGGTCAGATCGCCGCTGGCGCCGAAGATCACGATCTGGAGCGGGTGAGTCATGGGAGCATCCTTCCCTCACTATGGGTTGGGATCGGGAGGCGGCGTGTTCCAAGAGCTGAAGGAGCGTGTGACGGAAGTGGCGCGACAGCCTTGGTTGGCCCTTTCTACGCCGGTGTTCGCGGGGGCGGCAGGCCTCTTTGGGCTCATTGCGCTGCTCCAGCTCACGAGCCGCGAGGGCTGGGTGCCCCTGCTGGACGGCGTGAACCTCGTCTTCCACGAGGCGGGCCATCCCCTGTTCAGCCCTTTCGGCGAGACGCTGCACATCCTCGGCGGCACCCTCATGCAGCTGCTGGTGCCCCTGCTGGTGGCGGGCAGCGGCTGGTGGAAGCGCCAGGTTGTGCTTGTCGCCTTCGGGCTCTTCTGGGCCGCCCAGAACCTCCACAACATCGCCCGCTACGTGGCGGATGCCCGGGCCATGGACTTGCCTCTGGTGGGGGGCGGGGAGCACGACTGGAACACCCTGCTGGAGGGGTGGGGGCTGCTGAATCGCGATACCGCCATCGGCCACGCCCTGCACGGTTTCGGCTGGCTCGGCATGCTCGGTGCCGGGGCGTGGCTGGGATGGCGCTGGTACCGAGGGGAGCGCTGAGGGCTCAGGCGAGGGCTGGCTCGGGTTCTGAAACCTTGGATTGGGGACCGGCTGCAGGAGCAGGCGTCGCCGTGGGAGGGTCCAGGCGTTTCAGGAACCAGGGCGCGGCCTGCTCCGGTCCACTGCCCAGCGCCCGCAGGGCGATGACCTCGCCGAGCTTGCGGTAGCTCTCCCACTGCCGTTCGTCGAAAAACTGATCGCCGGTGCTCTGCTGGGGGAACTCCGGGTTCTGCCGGGAGTAATCCCGCAGATCCAGGGGCAGGTCCGGGGCCAGGGTGGGCTTGAGCACCACCAGCAGTCCCGGGGCGCCTTCGGGATATTGGAGTTCTGCGGCGGTGGCGATGGCGGTGTGGGCGGGATCGAGCAGCTGGTCCAGGGTGCCGAAGACCCTGCGGCCCGGGCCGGTGCCGATGAGACCGGAGAGGCCGGCATCGTCTAGGAATCGGATTTCCGTCTGGAAGTCCGTCCGTGCCTTGGCCACGAGGTTGGCGAGGTTTTCCAGTTTGGCTTCGGAGTCCTGGCCATTGTCGCTGACGAGGATGAGAGGTAGGCGGCGGCGCACCAGCTCATAGACCGCGGTGTTCTCGAAATGTCCGCCATCCGTGAGGTTCCAGAGCCGGGACGCTGTGCCGGGGAAGAGGGCGATCCATTCCTCGAAGAGCCGGGCCTGAACCGGGAAGATCCGCTCCCAGGTGCGGCGCAGGAGATCCTTACGCCCCGTGGGGCCACCGCCCCAGCGCCACCAGTGGCCCAGGCGCACGTTGAAGAGGCCCGTCAGGAGGCTGGTGGAGAGGCTCGTCAGGTTGCCAAGGCCGGTGGAAACTGCGGCGCCGCTGATGCCGACCCATTGCCCCACGGTGAGATGGGCAGGGTAGAAAGGCTCCGCGGGGAACACGCGGTGCCGCCCCTCGGGGAGAGGCAGGCCTTGCAGGGCACCGTCGGGAAGCCAGCGCGCGTGGCTGCCCACCCCCACGCTGACACCGGCGCCACCGACCGCGAGGTTCATGCCCTTGCGGTCCCGCTGCACCACCTGGCTGCGTCCGCCGGTGGTCTCGTTGAGGGTGGTGTTGAAGATCGGCAGGGGGCCGCCTCGGGTCCAGGGGCGATAGTGCCTCCACGGGATGTCATCGCCGGGCAGCCGGTCGGCGTCGGGATCCCCGTGGTGCCAGCGCAGCGCGTGGGAGGCGCCCAGGTAAGCGCGCGTCAGGGCAGCGGTGTAGAAGGGGCCGAGGGTGCTCTGATTGAGGAAGCCCAGGACCTGCCCCGTCAGCCAACAGACGACGGCGATGCCTCCGAAGAGGAGCCAGCGGCTGGGGACGGTTTCGATCAGCCAACTGCCCGGCGCACGTCCGGCGCCCCAGAGCCCGTGGGCCAGGGCCGCCAAGAGCCCCAGCATCCAGCCGGTCAGCAGCAGCGCGACCACGGGCAGGATGAAGCGGCGCACCAGGCGCTGGGCCAGAGACGGCTTCCCCTGGGTGGGCTGGGTGAAGGCGCCCAATATCCAGGCCAGGGCCCCTAGGATGGCGGCGGTCTGGCTGTTCTGGCCCTTGCCGCCGAGGAAGAGGTCCCTGATAAAGCCCGTCACGCCCCCGGACGGAGTCTCTGGCCCCGAGAGGTGCTGAAAATGCGCCACCAGGGTCCAACCGAGGGAATCCAGCACGGCGATGCCCGCCAGCACGAGCGCGGCCAGCAGCCAGGTGCGCATGAACCGGGACAGGGTGCGACGGACGGCCGGGTTCGGGCGGAAGAAGGGCTGGGCGGTCACGTAGTTGGCCAAGGCCGCCAGGCAACCCAGAAGCACGATGCCCAGGGACATCCGGATCCATTGGGGCAGACCTAGGCGGCTCAGACCTGCGGCGGCGAGGCTTGCCGTCACGAGTGCCAACCACACGGGGCGGCGACGGAGCACGCTGACTCGGCCATCTCCCGCTTCCCGGTCGTAGCCCACCATGAAGTAGGCCCAACCCGCTCCGAGCGCTCCCACAAGGGGAAGGGGCAGCAGGCGCCACCAGTGGCTGAGGTACACCGTGTTCGCAATTCCCGCACTGCGCCAAAAGCCGGACCAGCCGATGGTGAGCAGCAGGGCATCGAGTGTCATCCAGGCCAGGAGGACGAAGAGGCTCATGACCGCCATGACCGCCACCCAGTTGCGCACGACGGTGCCCATCATCAGAATGCCGTCGCCGCTGCCGCCGGGCGTCAGGTAGCGGCCGTTCTCCCGCAGCCAGCGCAGGGTGAGGGGCACCGGGCTGGTGGGCGCACGATCCGGCTTCAGGCCCTCCTGGATGGCGTCGGCAGTAAAGGCGTCCGCCTCGCCTCGGGGCGTGAAGAGGCCACCGAAGTAGCCGCCCAGGTAGCCGCCGCCACTCACGGTGCTCAGGTAGTCCACCCGCTTGAGGAGCCCTAGCTTCGCGAGCCCCTGCACGAGGCCGAGGCTGAAGGTGGCGCTGCGGATGCCACCTCCCGAGAGGGCGAGGCCTAAGGGGGCCAGGCGGCCTTCCGTGGGCCCCGCGCCTTCCCCCGCGGTGCGTCGACGCTCGCGGATGAAATCCTCCTCCTCCTGGAAGGGCGGGGTGAAACAGGATTCGGCAGGGGACTGCATGACGGTGGACATGCGGAACTCCAGGAGGCTCCCTACACGCCACCCGTGCTTGAACGATTTGTCAAGCATGGGGATTGTGGAGGGCCGCATCCAGACGCATCAGCCGGAGGGGTTTCTGGAAGATTCGATCGATCCAGGGTGGCAGGGGATACCCTGGCCCAGGGCACCGCCGTCCCCCGTGTGGAGGAACACGGTGACGCCTGGGGGTGGCCTCGCGAGCTTGGCGGGCGAGGGCATGGGGACATGGCGAGGCCGAGTCCGTTCCCCACTCCTCCCACCAGAATCCCAGGACTTGCTGAATGCGAGATGAAATCTCCGTGTCCGCTCTGTGGCGGTCTGGCGCCATACGGTACGCCAATAAATATCAAAGCTTCGAGGCATCCTGCGGATAAGCCACGGCCCCTCCATGGGAGGGGCCGTGATGTGGAACTTGGGTGCCGCTTGGGAACTAGCTGGTGCGCTCGCTCTTCTTCTTGGCATCCTACGGATGCGCAAGACCCCTCCGGTGGAGGGGCCTAGGCATGCAGCGAATATGCTGATCTGGGCTAGCTGGTGCGCTCGCTCTTCTTGCGGTCGTGGAAGGCGAGGACGCGCTTGCGC
>CAYQAS010000195.1:0-4436 GCA_964415525.1 uncultured Solibacteraceae bacterium | reverse complement strand
CGTGGCCTGGCTCTGTGGACGGGGGATGTTAGCGGTGGAAGACGCCCGCCACGCCGCAGGGCTCGAGTGCGCAGATTCGACAGAGTTTGACGAAAACCCCAAGCACCGCATCATCTTCAAGCTGCGCGGGCTGGTGGATGTGGAGGAGTTCGGCGGCACTATGCGCCTGGGCGCCTATGCCTGCGATCTCAAGGAAGCCAGCCACGCCGCGAAGGCGTATGGATCCGAGAAGATCAGCGAGCGCCACCGCCACCGCTATGAATTCAATCAGGCGGAATTCCGCAAGCCCCTGGAAGAGGCTGGCCTCGTCTTCACCGGCACCAGCCCCGACGGCACGTTCGTGGAAATCGTGGAACTGCCAGCGAATGTCCATCCCTACTACCTGGGCTGCCAGTTCCACCCCGAGTTCAAGAGCAAGCCCCTGGCGCCGCATCCGCTCTTCACGGCCTTCGTGAAGGCCAGCCACACGACTGCACAGTAGCCGTCTGAAGCGTTCGCGAGAGGAGCCTCAGATGAGGCTCCTTTCTGTTCATCCGTCTTCTCTGAGGCGCCCTTCGTCCAGCAGTGTGAAGGCCTCCTTGACCGCCGCCTCGATCCGCTCATGGAGCGATTCCAACCGCGCACCATCCGCATGAGCGGCCTCCTGTTCCATGGCCATCGCGGCCCGGGCGAGGTAGGTCAGGCCCAGATTCCCCGCGTTGGTCTTGAGGTCATGAGCGACGCCACTCAGGGCACCGTTCTCGCGCTGCGCCAGTAATTCCGCCATCCGGGCCAGGCGCCGCAGGGCATCCTCCCTGAAAGCCTGGGCGAAATCATCCAAGGCCTCCTGGTCCCCGAGCACTTCTCGCAGTTGGGCCACCCGATGGCGGTCCAGGTGCGTCAGTCGACCTTCGGTGTCCCAATCCTCCACCGGCAGAAAACGGATGAGGACCCGCCGGAAGTCCGGGAGTTCAGCCGGTTTCAGGAGCGTGGCATCGAAGCTGAATTCACCTTCGTGTGAGTCGGGCGCGAGACTGGCCGTGAACAACAGCACGGGCAGCGCCCCTCCCTCAGGCCGATGCCGGATCGCCGCCAGAGTCTGCGGCCCCGTGAGGCCTGGCATGCGTCCGTCGACGATGACGGCATCGAAATGGGCACGGTCCAGAGCCTCCAGCACCTGACGCCCGTCCTCCACCGCCTCCACCTCCAGCCCAAGCTGCCCCAGACAGGTGACCGCCAGCAATCGGTTGGAAGGGTTGTCATCCGCTACCAGCACCCGCCCACGCAAGATTCCCAGGGATGTGGCCATCGGCCTCGGTTCCTCGGTGCAGGGTTCCTCGGAGGATGGCAAGGGCAGCCAACAGCGGAAGGTGGACCCGATACCGACTTGGCTCTCCACCTCGACATCTCCGCCCATCTGGCGGGCCAGCTGGCGGGTGATCGCAAGCCCAAGCCCCGTGCCCGGCGCACCTGCCCCCTGCACGTAAGCATCGAAGAGGACAGACCTCAGCTCCTCCGGAATGCCGGAACCGGAATCTTCCACCTCAATCTGGAGTCCTCCAGGAAGCCGGATCGCCCGCAGGATCACCTGCCCCTTACTCGTGAACTTGACGGCATTGCCCAGCAGGTTGGTCACGATCTGCCGCACCCGAAGGGGATCGCCCGCCACGCACGCCTGAAGGTCCGGGTCCAGCCGCACTTCGAGGCGAACCCCCTTCTCCTCGGCCCCCTCCCGCAGCAGATCCCCCACCTCTCGCAGCAGCCGCGCCGGATCGAAAGGCCGGATCTGGAAATCCATCTGCCCTGCCTCGATTTTCCCCAGATCCAACAGGTTGTTCACCAGCTGCAACATCCCCGTCGCAGCCCCATGCACACGCTGAACGTGGCGCAGCGCCTCGGCAGTACCTTCCATGGCGAGCCGAGAGAAGCCGAGAATGGCGTGGAGCGGCGTGCGCAAGTCATGGGTCGTCGTCGCGAGAAAGAGGCTCTTGAAGGCCGAAGCGCGCTCCGCGGCCGACTTGGCTTCCGCCAGTTCCCCCGTCCGTGCCGCCACCAGCCGCTCCAGTTCGAGGTTTCTGCCACGGAGCGCCCGCATCCGCCAGGCATAGGCGAGGGCCAGAATGCCGCAGACCCCGAGCAAGACGAGGGCCGTGCCCCAGGCCGTCTCATGCCAGGCGGGTGTGACATGAAAGTCCACGCACCTGACCGGCCCCGGCGGCTCTCCGGCCCTCAGCGAGCGCAATTCCAACTGATGATCGCCCCCCCGCAGGGCTCCATAGTGGGCGATGGGTTCCGTCAGCGTGCGCCAGTCCAGATCCACCCCCCGCATCCGGACCTGGTAGATCAAACGTGTGGGATGCACATAAGAAGGCACCACAAACCGGAAATTCAGATCCTGCATGCCCTGGGGAATCTCCAGCCGCTCCAGCGGGAAGGCAGCAGGTTGAGAGCCGTCTCGCACTTCCAGCAGCACCGGCGCAGGCGGGGTGCCCGCGGGCGGCTCTGGTCCGCCCTGATAGCGCACCAGCCCTGCCACGGTCCCGAGCCATATGTCTGCGTTGTCCTCCACCAGCATGGCCCGAGTCACGCAGTCTGCGCTGGGCAGCCCCTCCATGGGCCCGAAGAGCAGTGAACGCCCGGTGGCGAGTTCATACCGAACGAGTCCCCGGTTGGTCCCCATCCAGATGCGACCCCGGGCGTCCGCCCCCAGGGAGTAGACCATCACCTGGGGAAAATCCCGGAAGGGCTCCAGCGTACCCACCCGTTGCCAGCCCGAAGGGCCGATCCGGTGGCGAGTCAGGGTCGGACTGCGGCGATAGGAGATGAGGAGATCCCCGTCCGGCAGGGCCACGGCTTGATATGGCAGGGCCGGAAGCGTCTCCGAGAGAGTTGACCAGCGGTTGGCCTCATGGATGGAGACCTGGTCCCCATGCAGCACGATGAGACGATCCTCAGCATCCTGGAACAACCCCGTGATGGTGCCAGTGGGTGCACCTGCCGGCACCGCCCAGGCCACGGCACCGCCGGTCTGCGGCGTCCCCACCACCAACCCGGAGGTGATGTCGGCGAGCCAGACTCGCCCCTGGCGGTCCACAGCGATGCCGCGTGCATTCTGGCTGGTGGGATGGGGATCGACCCTGAATTCGCGAATCCGCAGGGTCTCGGGGTCAACCCGTCCCGCGAAGCCACCGGGCACCCCCGCGAACCAAATGGCGCCGTCCGAAGCCCTGGCAAGCCAGAGCACGCCTCCGGGGCGGACCAGGCGCCAGCCGAGTTCCGTAGCCAGACATAAGCCGCCGCGCGTTCCCAGCCAGAGACGCCCCCGATCGTCCCGCAGCGCTTGAAAAACCAGGAGGCTGGGCAATCCTTCCTCCGTCCCCCAGGTCCGGAGCAGACGGTGCCCCAGCACCCGATGCACACCTCGGGCACTCCAGATCCACGTGCTTCCCTCCCGATCCTGCATGACCCCGGAGCCCTGAGGAACATGCCAGGGGGGCACATCCCGGGCCTCGCCTCGGAACCGGAGGAGCCCCTGCGGGGTGTCCACCCAGAGCCAGCCCTCCCGATCCACCCGAATCCCCAGCGCACTCCGTGTATCCAGTCCCTGGTTATGGACGACACGGATCCAGTTGGACGTACCAACGGGGCGCCTTAGGAGCCCGGCGCTGGTGCGGAGCCAAGTCTGCCCTGTGCCATCCAGGGCCAGACCCAGAATAGATTCCTGAGGGCCAAGCGCCGCGACGGGCTCCCAGGTCCAGGCCGCTTCCCCGGGTCGAAAGAGCCCCAGCGCACGGTCCTGGGCCGCCCGGAGTTCCTGCCCATCCCGCGCCGGCCAGATGGCGCGGGGACGTGCGGCCTTCGGCCAAGCCGGAGCCGGTTGGAACCGGAGCGACCCTGTTTCCCGAAACAGGGCCTCCTGAGTCAGCACCCACCACGCCCCAGATCCGTCCTGAGCCAAGTCCACCACGGGCTCCAGAGGCAGCCCCCGATCCGGCCCAAGGGTCTGGCATTGGCCGCCCTGCACCAGCGCCAGCCCGCCATGGGTGCCAACCAACAGCTCCCCATTTTCAAGGGCTCTCAGGCAGCTGATCTTCTGGCTCGGGAGGGCTCCTTCATAGACATGGAAACGCTGACCATCAAAGCGATGAAGCCCCACGTCCGTGCCGGCCCACATCACACCATCGCGGTCCTGGCCCAGGCACCAGACCACTTCGCTCATGAGCCCCTGTTCAATTCCATAGGCCTTAAGCGGAAGACGGCCGCCGCCCTGGGCCGCCAACGGGAAGGCGACGAAGAACAGCAGCCAGAACCAACAGATCCGGGAGAGCTTCATGCCGATGATTGACACCACACCCGCGGAGATCATCCCCGCGGGTGCCTTTTCTTCGGTTCAACGGGCCTCGAGGATGACTCAGCGCGTCCAGCGGCTCACGGTGGCCATGGGGGCGGTGTTAAAG
>CAYQAS010000194.1:0-4600 GCA_964415525.1 uncultured Solibacteraceae bacterium | reverse complement strand
GGACGCGGAGCGCCGGGATCAGGACGTCCGTGGCGCCACGGCCTACGTGACCCTCGAACCCTCCTGCCACACCGGGCGCACGCCCCCCTGCACGACCTCCCTGCTCCAGGCGGGCATCCAACGGGTGGTGGTGGGGGTGCGGGATCCCAATCCGCGGGTGGACGGGGGTGGTCTCGCCATCCTGGCCCGCCATGGCGTCGAGGTGGTGGAAGGCGTGCTGGGGGAGGCCTGCGCTCGCTTCCACGCCCCCTTCTTCAAGCTCATCAAGACGGGACTGCCCTGGGTCCAACTCAAGCTCGCCCTGGGTTCCGACGGCGCCACGGGCCCCGAGGGTGTCTCCACGGCGGTGACGCCTCCCGACATCCAACGCTTCGCCCACGCCCTGCGCCGGGCCTCGGAAGCCATCGTCGTCGGCCACTGGACGATCACGGCGGATAACCCACAGCTCACGGACCGCTGGCCCGAACCGACGCCGCCACACCGCGCCTTCCATCGCGTGGTTCTGGACAGCCGGGGCACCCTGGCCCCGACCCATCGCGTCTGGCAGCCCGTGGGCGGTCAGCCCGCCCTGCGGGTGGTCACGGAAGATGTCGCCCCCATCCGCGGCGTGGAGGATTTGATCGTGCCTCCCGGCCCGGGAGGTTGCAGTCTGCGACACCTGTTGCACGAACTGGCGGCACGGGGCATCGGCCGCATCCTCTTCGAAGGCGGGCGCACCGTGGCCGGACACCTCATGGCCGCCGGGCTCGTGGACACCTTCCACCGCTTCCAGAGCACTCAACCCGCGGGCGGTGCGCCCGTTCTCCTGGAGGGGGTGGACGATTTCCGCCTCCAGGCCTCGGCCTCCTGGCCCACCGGCACCTGGCAAGTCCTCGCTTCACCTCGTTGGCATCAATCCTGATACTCCACCCGGTCACACCCGGAGTCTTTCCCATGAATCTGCGCCTGCTTCGCCTCTGGTTCTCCCTGCTCACCCTCGTATTCACCGTCGGCTGCTTCCGGGCCGAGGCGGACGGGGCTGGCGGCTCTTCCGGGCGCAATACGGATGTGCTCGTCTCCGCCCAGTACCAGAAGCGGATCCTCGGACCCGGCGGCTGGGCCGGCACCGAGAACCGCCCCGCACGCTACTGCTGGGCGGAGGTCCGACAGGACAGCGACGATGCCGTGGTGGCCTCGGGCTACCTGGACAGCCAGGGGCAGGGCACGGTCTCGCTTCCCGTGGGCCAGCGGGTCTACCTGATGGTGTCCGCTGCAGTGGAAGTCCCCGGCTCCAAGGGCGCACCCGCCGGGCGCGGCGGCGTGAAGCTCTCCAAGGCTACCGGCGCCTATGCGGATGAAGCCGCCTTCAAGCGAATCCCGGACGCCTTCTACCTGGGCCAGACGGCCACCGTCGGCAGCGGCGCGGGGCTCTCCTTGACGGTGCCCAGCAGCGCGACGGAAGCCGGTGCGTTCAACATCGCCGACCAGATCGCCACCTTCCATCGCGGCATGGATCTCGTGGAACCCGGCCTCAAGGTGCCCAGCGTGCACGCCTTCTGGAGCACAGACTACGGCTTCACGGACTTCCCCATGGCCGCGCTGAATGGCAGCCGTCAGGTCCTGCTGACGGATGACCCGCACCGCCGCAGTGACGAGGCTGCCGACCTGCGTGCCACTTTCCAGTTCCCCGTGCGCCGCGGTCTGCCCGGTGGACCGGATTCCGGCGCCGATGCCTTCAACGACAGCGTCCTCCAGCAGTCCCTCTGCCACCTGCTCTTCCAGGATTACAGTGGCTCCACCACCGGCGCCACGCTGCTCCGCCGGGATAACGACGACGCCTACGTCTCCCGCAACATCGCGTCCGAGCCCGCCGTGGCCTTCGTGAACGGCTTCTGCGACTTCCTGTCCTGCGCTTTTCGGGGCAGCAACGTCCTGCAGGACATCGACACCGACGGCACGATCCGCACCTTCTATATGGACCGCAACGGGCAGTTCGCCATGTCCCCCAACCGGGGCGAGTTCTACAGCGGCGCCATCGGCGTGAGCCTCTACCGCAGCTGGAAGAACGTGCTGGGCGGCGGCAATGACGGCCTCTTCAAGCTCTACGACGCCGCCGCCTTCGCCAAGGGCGCCGGGGAGTACACCAACACGATCCTGGCCGCCTATCCCAGCTACCTTCTGGGCCTGCGCAACACGCCTTCCATCAATTGGAGCGGCATCCAGGGCGAGCTGGGCCTGTCCAACATCGGTGATATCACCAGCGCAGCCTACTTCCAGTCCGGCCTCCTGTGGACGAACCAGGGTGTGCCCTTCTCGGTGAATGGCAGCGTCGGCATCGAAGGCAAGGATTTCATTTACGACTGGGGCGCCCAGAAGACCTACCGCTTCGTCCACTCCGGCACCAACACCCGCCGCCTGACCCTGACCTACCCCAGCGGCCGGGACATGATCATGGAGCTCTACGACACTCAGGGCTTGTGGGTGCAATCTTTCACGACCGGTGGCACGACCTACCGCCAGATCGATCAGAACCTGACCCCCGGCGAATACCTCGTGCGTGTGCGGGCCGGATATCACAACACCGGCGCCGGCACCTGGAACTTCGCGCTGTCACTGCAATAGACACCGGCACACTCAGAAGGGGCCCGCATTCGCGGGCCCCTTTCGTTTCAGCCGCCGCCCACCAGGCGGACGACTTCGAGCTGATCGCCCTCCCGTAGCGGGGTGCCAGCATGTTCCGCCTTTCGCACCACCACACCGTTCAGCTCCACCGCACTGCCGAAGCTGGGCAGTTCCAGCCAGACGGCCAGATCCGCCACGGTGGCCAGTTCGGGGGTCTCCCGGGTCTCTCCGTTGATCACCAGCTGCATGCGGACTCCTAGACCGTCGTCATCATCAGGGCGGCCTGGAAGGCCTGTTGCAGATCCGCCTTGAGGTCCGCCTCATCCTCGATACCCACGGAGAACCGCAGCAGACCGTCGGTGATGCGCAGGCGGGCCTTCACTTCGGGGGGCGTGCGCAGGTGGCTCATGCTGGCGGGGTGCTGGATGAGGCTCTCGACGCCGCCGAGGCTCACGGCGCGGGTGATGATCTCCAGTGCCTCACAGAAGCGCTGGCCCGCCCGGAGGCCGCCCCGCAGCTCGAAGCTCATCATGGCCCCGAAACCGCCCTGCATCTGCCGTGCGGCGATGTCATGGCCGGGATGGTCCGCCAAGCCGGGATAGTCCACGCGGCTCACCTGGGGCTGCCAGAGCAGCCACTGGGCCAGGGACTGGGCGTTGTCCCCGGAGCGGCGCACCCGCAGGGCCAGGGTCTTCAGGCCGCGGTGAAGCAGCCAGGCCGCCATGGGATCTGGCGTCGGTCCGGTCACTTTGGCGACGTGCCAGCAGTCCACGATGTCCTGCTCACGACCGGCGATCACCCCCGCCACCACATCGCTGTGGCCGTTTAGGTATTTCGTCGCGCTGGAGACGCTCAGGTCCACCCCCAGCTCGATGGGCCGCGTGTGCACCGGCGTGGCGAAGGTGTTGTCCGCCACGGTGCGTGCGCCGTGGGCGCGGGCCAGGGCCGCTACCGCCGCGAGGTCCGTGATGGCCAGCGTCGGATTGGAGGGCGTCTCCAGCCACACCATGGCGGCCTTCTGCGAAATGGCCGCCTCCCACTCCGCCATGTCCAAACAGTTCTGAACCCAGCTGATGCGGATGCCCCGGTGCTGCTCCAGTCGCCGCAGGAGCTGCTCCGTGCCGAGGTAGATGGCAGCCGGCGCCACGATGTGGTCCCCGGGCTTGAGGAAGGTCTCCAGCACCAGCGCGAAGGCCGACATGCCCGAGCTGGTCAGGAGGGCCCGCTCCGCGCTTTCCAGCGTCGCCAGCACCGCCTCCACTTCCGTGAAATTGGGATTGCCCCAGCGGGTGTAGAACGTCGGCGGCTCAATCTGCGTCGCGAATTCCGCGCCTTCGGCGTTCTCCTTCAGCTCGAACACCGCCGTCTGGAAGATGGGTGTGGTTACCCCGCGGGTGGTGTTGGCGTGGCGGCCCGCATGGATGGCGGTGGTGGTGATGCCCCATTCGCGCTTGCGCATGGCGTCCTCCAGGGAAGGAAAGGATACAGCGGGGGTGAGGGTTCGGGGTTCTGGACTCAGAAATGGAAGCGGCGCCCGAAAGCGCCGCAAACCAGGAATTTCAATGGTGCGCTACGCGAGCGGCCTCGGCTGGGTCATGGCCTCGGGGCTCAGCACGTCGTCGAGCTGGGCGGCGTCGAGCCAGCCGCGGCGCAGGACGAGCTCACGGATGGGGGTGCCGGTCTCCAGGGCCTCCTTGGCCACCTCGGTGCACTTCTTGTAGCCGAGCACGGGCACAAGGGCGGTCACGATGCCGATGCTGTGCTCCACCATCTCGCGGCAGCGGTCCGCATTGGCAGTGATGCCCACAATGCAGCGATCCGTCAGGGTGTTCACGGCGGCGGTGAGCATGCGCACGGACTCGAAGAGGTTGAAGGCGAGGATCGGCTCCATCACGTTCAGCTGCAGCTGACCGGCCTCGGCGGCGAGGGTGATGGTCAGGTCGTTGCCAATGACGTGGTAGGCCACCTGGTTCACCACCTCGGGGATGACGGGATTCAC
>CAYQAS010000193.1:0-4617 GCA_964415525.1 uncultured Solibacteraceae bacterium | reverse complement strand
CGAACATCAGGCCCTGGTCGCCGGCGCCGCCGGTGTCCACGCCCATGGCGATGTCGGGGCTCTGCTGGTCCAGAGTCACCATGACGGCGCAGGTGTCCCAGGCGAAGCCCTTCATGCCGTCGTAGCCGATGTCCTTGATGACGTCCCGGGCGATCTGGGCCACCGGAATATAGGTTTCGGTGGTGATCTCACCGCCCACCAGCACGAGGCCCGTGGTCACGAAGGTCTCGCAGGCAACACGGCTGGCCGCATCCCCCGTGAGCGCGGCATCCAGGACGGCGTCGGAAATCTGATCGGCAACCTTGTCGGGATGGCCCTCGGTCACGCTTTCAGAAGTGAAAAGGCGGCGTTCGGTCTGTGACATTCGTTGTTCCTCGTCTCTCGATGCAATGCTTCAGATGCCATTGGGCGCCTAGAATAACAGCTGCCCCATCGACCGACCGCCTCAGCTCCTGCAATCCGAGTGCGGCCCTGGCATCATGGACAAGCTCATTCCCATGCCCCTTTTCATCGGAGTCCTCATGACGTTCCGTCACTTCTATCGCTATGCCGCCTGTGCCCTGGCGGTCTTCACGCTGTCCGTCAACAGCGGCTGTGAGCGCAAGACCCCCCAAGAAAAAGAGATTCAGGACCTCACCAAGAAGGCCGCCGAGCTCGACAAGCTCAACCAGCAGGCCGCCACCGTGGGTGGTGCCCAGAACCAGGCCCTCAAGCAGGCCGGTGCCGGCGACGTGAAGCTGAGCGCCGAGACCATGCAGCTGTCCGAGGACCAGAAAAAGGTGCTCGAGGAGCGCATCAAGGCCGAGAAGAACAGCTCGTACGCCGCCCTCCTGCAGGAAGTGATCGACAAGGATAAGGAAGTCAAGGAGCTCAACGAGAAGATCGCCAAGCTCCGCGCCATCCTGCCCCGTCCCGACATCGCAAAGTCCGGCGATAGCCACATCGACATGGCGGTGAAGTTCCTCACGAAGAAGAAGGGCATCTCCAAGGAGGAGGCCTTCAAGCTCGTCTCCCGCGTGAGCCTGGAGGAGAAGCTGGCCCCCGGCTTCGAGGTCTACCACTTCTACAGCAACGGCGTGTACGGCACGTGGGTCGCCCAGGGCAAGGCCACCATCAGCCCCAACGAGCTGAAGAAGGCCGAGCGCGAGAAGATCGAGGGTGAGCGCGACACCGCCACCGCCGCCGCCGAGAAGCTGCAGGAAGAAGTCGCGGACCTGATGGCCCAGAAGAAGAAGGTCCAGGAGGACATCGCGGCCCTCCAGGGCGAGAAGGAGAAGATGCAGAAGGACATGGAAGCCATGTCCGCCACCAACGAGGCCCAGAAGGCCAAGCTGAACTCCCTCCACTACGTCGTGGGCAATCGCAAGGAGCTCGAGAAGAGCGGTGTCATCGTCGTGCCCGTGTTCGCCAAGGACCGTGCCGGCGAGAAGTGGTCCGACAGCGTCTTCAATAAGAGCCTCGACCTCCGCTCCACGGACAGCATCACCTTCAACGCCGCCGAGCTGAACCTCGGTTCCATCGGCAAGGTCAGCGTGATCCCCGGCTCCATCGAAAAGGACAAGCACTACAGCCTGACCATCGCCGCCGACAAGAAGAGCGCCGTGATCAAGTTCCTGGTCAAGGACCGCTTCAAGAACGAGAAGATCGTCTTCGCCGTCGCCGAATAATCGGAATTCCAGACGCAGAAAGGACCGGCTCCGGCCGGTCCTTTCTGCGTTTGGCCCCTGCCCTATTCGACGCCCAGGAGTTCCTTCAGGTCACCCAGGGTGCCCTGGTCCTTGACCACGCTTGCCAGCCAGCGCTCCAGCGGCATGTCCGCCCAGCGGGCCGCCCGCTCCACGAGGTAGGCCACGGGACTGTGGGGCTCCCGCTCTCGGAAATAGGCCGAGACCTCCCGAAGGCGCCGGATGGCCTCCTGACGACTGCGCACCGCCCCCACAGGCTCCAGATGCATCGTCGGGAGATCGTGCCCCTGCACCGGCTCCAGGACAGCCTCCTGGGGCACTGAGAGTCGGTGAGGCTTCAGGAGTCCCACAAGAAGCTCAGCCACGTCCTTCAAGGCGGCCTCCAGATCGTCCATCGGAGGTCCCTCGATTCCGAACCGCTTGTCAATGACCCCCTGGAGCGCCTCGCCCCCCTGTCGAGCCTCCAGGACCTGCTGTTCGAGGAGTTCCAGGTGTGCCAGGGGCGTCATGGCCACCGCCCTCTGAAAGGCGTCCATGGAGAGCTTGCCCTCCGCGAGGGCGGCTTCCCGCAGGGACGCATCCCGTTTCCCCAGATTCTCCACGGTCCGCGCCTCGTCCCAGTGGGCCCAGGAATACCCCCCAACATCCGTCCGCAGGAGCGGGAGCCCCCGGACGATGCCGGTCATCTGCACGCAGTACCAATCCAGGCGGCCCGAACGCTCATCGACATCGTCCCCATCCGGCAGGGGGTGACAGGTTTCCCAATGCTGATCGAGGAGTCCTGTCATCACCCGCAAGCCAGTAGCGACACCCGAAAACCCTTCGAGATGGGCCAGGGCCTCGGCATACCAGGCCGCCACCTGAAGGTGCTTGCTGCGGGTACAGAGAAGTTCCTCGGCGACGCCGCGAACCTTTCCCCACTCCGGTGCGCGCAGTTCGCGAACCCATTCTCCCTGGCTGAGCGATGGGTCATCGCCCTTCCGCGCAGACCGCAGCAGGTCGAGTTCCGGTGCGTAGGTCAGGTCCTCCCCCCCTGGATTATCAGGGGAGATCGGCCTCAAGACAGATTCAAGCAAGATCATATTCATGCATCCACCATATTAGCCAATAGACCCAGCGGGCCAATCGCAACCCCGCGCCAAACAGCTACCTATATTCAACCTTGACCGAGACACTGTAAACATCCCATCATCGCCTGGCCGCGATCTCGTTTTACAACCAGAACTCTCCAGATTTTGCGGCAGATTTGCGACTTTTGTAAAACATCTTCTGACATCATCGATTTTTACACGGTGATGAATGACGATGTTTATTTAATGTTGTAATTACTGCAGGCACTTCATGCGCATAAAACACTTAATTGAAAGACTCGCGCCGTCCACTCGGGCGGCCCTGGAATCCGCTGCCAATGCGGCCCATGCGCGCACCCATCACGAGGTCGAGGTCGAGCATGTGATGGCGGAACTGCTGAACCAGCCGCAGTCCGAAGCGGCGGTGCTGCTCAAGGCTTTCGGCCTGGAACCGGACCTCCTCGCGGACGACCTGCGGAACGGTCTGGGAAGCCTGCGTACCGGCCATGCGCGCACTCCGGTGCTATCCCGGGACATCCCGCGCTGGCTCGAAGCCGGCTGGATGCTCGCCAGTCTGGAGTGCAAGTCCGCCAGCATCGCTCCGGGTCATCTCGTCGCGGCCTTGGTAGACGACACCGATCTCCGTCGCTCCGTAGGGTCGTCCATCGACCGGCTGGGACGCATCCCCCGCGAAGAGCTGCTTGCCCAGCTTCCAAGTCTGTTCCGTCCCGGCAGGTCCTCCGAGCTTCCAGTCGCGGAATCCGCTCATGCTCCCGGCCCCATCCAGGATGGGCGCCCGACCCCCGCGCTGGACCGCTTCACCACCGATCTCACCGCCCTCGCCCGCGCCGGAAAGCTCGATCCCGTGCTGGGCCGCGAGGACGAGGTCCGGCAGATGATCGACATCCTGCTCCGTCGCCGCCAGAACAACCCCATCCTCACGGGCGAGCCCGGCGTCGGAAAAACCGCCGTGGCGGAAGGTCTCGCGGGCCGCATTGCCGCGGGAAACGTCCCGGCGCCCCTGAAGCCCGTCGCCGTACGGACGCTTGACCTCGGTCTGCTCCAGGCCGGCGCCAGCGTGAAGGGCGAGTTCGAAAGTCGCCTGCGGCAGGTCATCGACGAGGTGAAAGCCAGCCTCGTTCCCATCGTGCTCTTCATCGACGAGGCGCACACCCTCATCGGCGCCGGGGGACAGGCCGGGCAGAATGACGCGGCGAACCTCCTTAAACCCGCCCTAGCGCGGGGCGAGCTGCGCACCATCGCCGCCACCACCTGGGCGGAATACAAGAAATACTTCGAGAAGGACGCCGCCCTCGCCCGCCGGTTCCAGGTCGTGAAAGTGGAAGAACCCGATGAGGCCAGCGCCATCCAGATGGTGCGCGGCGTGGCCAAGGCCATGGAGGTCCACCACAAGGTGCGCATCCTCGACAAGGCGGTGCAGGCCTCCGTCCGGCTCTCCTCTCGCTACGTCAGTGGCCGCCAGCTGCCGGACAAGGCCATCAGCGTCCTGGACCCCGCCTGCCCGCGCGTGTCCCTCCCCCGCGCTCGTCTGCCGCCACCACCCTGCGCTGCCAGGGCGTCATCAAATATTCGACAACTTCGACGATCGAGTTCAGCGCCAGCCCAATGATCGTCAGCAGGAACAGCACGGCGAAGACGAGCGTCGTGTCGAGGTTCGCCGTGCCCTGAAGCAGGATGTATCCAAGACCGTTATTGGAGCCGACGAACTCTGCGACGATCGCAGCCGTGGCCGCGATCGTTGCCGAGGTTTTCAATCCGCCGAAGATCACCGGCAATGCCGCCGGAAAGCGCAAATAGCGGAATGTCTGCCAGATCGTCGCGCCCATCGAACGCGTCAGATA
>CAYQAS010000192.1:0-5054 GCA_964415525.1 uncultured Solibacteraceae bacterium | reverse complement strand
CCACCACGGGGATCATGAACCCCGCACGGTCGAAGCCATGCTCATCACGGCGGCGGACGCGCTCAGCGCCGCCCGGCCGGGCGCCAGGCGCGAGATGCTGGAGACCTACGTCAAGCGCCTGGAGCAGCTGGAGGCCATCGCCAACGGCTACAAGGGGGTGCAGAAGAGCTATGCCATGCAGGCGGGCCGCGAGATCCGCATTCTGGTGGATGCTGGTCAGATCAACGACGATCAGGCCTTCTGGCTGGCCAAGGATGTCTCCAAGAAGGTCGAGTCGGAGATGCAGTACCCCGGGCAGATCAAGATCACGGTGATGCGGGAGACCCGCGCCGTGGAATACGCCCGCTAGAGGGTGTCTAAAGGGAGGGGGCGTCTTCGGGTGAGATCCACCCTGGGACGCCCCCTTTCCTTCCCGGACGGGGCTACACGCTGGACGTGCTGCCGAGATCGGCTGTCCGGAGCATGGCCGTGACGAGGTTCAGGGCCGAGGGCAGCTGGAAGGGTTTGGCAAGGAACCGCAGGTGCGGGTCCCGACCGATCCGCTCCAGTTCCGGGCCCTCCAGGTAAAACCCGCTGGCGAGGATGACCGGCAGTTCCTGTTGATCCACGCGAAGACGCTCGATGAGCTGCAGCCCTGTGAGTTCGGGCATGCGTTGATCGGTGAAGATCAAATCAAACCGGGATTCTTGCACCATGTGCCACGCAATGGCGCCATTGGGCGCGGAGGCCACGAGGGCACGGCTCTTCAGGAAGGTCTCGCAGAGCAGTTCCCGCAGGTTGGGTTCGTCCTCCACCACCAGGATGCGTCGCCCCTCCAGATGGGCATTCAGCAACAGGGGAATCGTCGGTTTTGGCAGCGCGTTGGAAAGCTCCGGGCAGGCTTCGAAGCTCAACAGGAAGCTGGTGCCGTGACCCACCTTTGTCTCAACAGCGATGCGGCCTCCCTGCTCTCGGATGATGGCATCCACCATGGCAAGCCCGAGGCCTGAGCCCTTCTCCGGGGCCTTGGTGGTGAAGAAGGGCTCGAAGATGTGAGGGAGGTCCGAGGACGGGATGCCGCGACCGGTATCGGACACGCGGACCTGAACGCCGTGCTCAGGCGTCAGGCTGGTCTCAATCTGAAGGGTGCCGCCCTCTGGCATGGCGTCCCGGGCATTCACGGCGAGGTTCATCAAGACCTGCTCGAGATTCACTCGGCTGCCCTTGATCCGAGGGAGTGAAGGGAGCAGCTTCAGATCCAGGCGAATGCGCCCGCCCAGCAAGCGTTCGAAGAGGTCTGCGGAGCGCGTGACCACCTGGTTGAGATCCACCGCCTCCACCTCGGATGGCGTCCGACCGCTGAAGTTCAGGAGGGCCCGGATCATGTCGGAACACCGCAGGGCCGCCTCTTCCGCACGCTCCATCCGGAGGTAGGTGGGATGGTTGCGATCGAAGCCGTCCCGCGCCAAACCCAGCTGTCCCATGATGGCGGTGAGGTGGTTGTTCACATCATGGGCGATTCCGCCTGCCAGGCTGCCCATCAGTTCGAGCCGCTGCGTGGAGGCGGCATTGCGTTCGAACTGCACTTGCCGCTGCATGGTCTCGGCCGCGCGGGTGATGGTCTCGCTGAGGCGGCGGACCTCCCGGATTTCCGTGGGGATCGGTGGGGGAACCTGGCCGGCCTCCATGAGGCGCGTCACTTCCGCCAGCTGCCTCAACGGCGTGCGGAAACGCCGGGCGAGCAAGAGGGTGCGCCAGGCAAGGAGCAGGAAAAGGGCTCCGCAGATGGAAAGGAGGAGGATGCGGAACCGGCGATACTCCCGATCGAACTCCCGCACGGGCATCGAGACCGCCAGCTGCCAGCTCTTTCCCGGGATGGGATGGTGCGCCAACAGGTAATGGTCGCCTTTGGCTTCGATCACCATTGGACCGGTCTGGGTGCCGGACATGAGGCCGCGGGCACCTGGAAGCATCAGCGGGAGCGACGGATCCTGACGCAGGGGGATGAGCGGAAGTCCGTCCTCCGCGAGGAAGAGGAAGCCCATGGCCGGGTGGGGCGCGCTGTGGGCCAGGGCATCGGAGAGGGCAACCGCATCCATCTCCACGGATAGCAGTCCCATGAGATGGGTGTCGGTTTGGATGGGAACTCGGTAGGAGGCCCAGACTGCCGGATCTCTGCGACCGGCTTGCCCGTGAATCCACCGAGGTGTTGGGGACTTGGCTGCCTCATCAAGGGCTTCGCGGTCCGCCACCTGCAGCACCTGGGGCTCCGGTTGCGGTGTCTTCCAGTGGGGTGCCGTGCGGGGCTCGGCGCGGAGCCAGACTTGCACGCCTCGCTCACTCAGATAGCGAATGCGATGGACTTCAGGGTGCGCCCGGAGCAGGGAGGACACGCCGTGGGAGGGCGGTGGGGTGACGCCGGTTTGGGTCGCGAGGAAGAGGCGCTGCAAGGTGGAGGCGCAGCGTTCTCCGATCACTTCGTGCTGCTCAACCGTTCGGGCGAATCCCTTGACGCCCTCCTCCAGGCGCTTGGCGGCTTGTTGGCGCAGGATCTCCCAGCCGGTAAACCAGGTCAGACCACCTAATCCAAGGACGACCAGGGCCATCAGGGCCAGGATGTCCCGCAGCAGGAACCTACGAATGGAGAGCATGTGCAGATTCTAGTTTGCCCTGCCTCGAATGCACGTCTCCGTTCCGCAGGATGCGGCTACTTCTTGGGCTCACGCTCCGCTTCCTGCCGTTTGAGTGCGTCCGCCTTGTTTGCGAATCGTGCCTTCTCCTCCGGGCTGGCCCACTTCTGGGCCTGGGCAATAGCTTCTTGGGCGGCCCCCACTTCGCCCATCTCTAACCGGATTCGAGCCAATAGCAGGTGAAATTCAGGCTCTTCTTTGTGGAGTCGGATGGCGGCCTTGATGTATTTCTCGCTCTCACTTAGCTTCTTTTCCGTGAGTGCTTCTTCGGCCAGAAAATACTGGAAGTAGGGATCCCGCTTGCGCACCTGCATGCTGAAGTTGCGGATCTGGAGCGATTCCTCCATGCGTCCGGTGCGGCGCAGCAGAGATTCGAGGTTACCCAGGGCGGCGATTTCCCGCTTATCAAGGCGCACGGACTTGCGAAAGCATGCCTCGGCCTCCTCCAGCTGCTCCAATCGCTGATGCAGCACGCCTTTCACATTCCATCCTGTGCTGTTGGTGGGATCCGTCTCGACGGCTCGATTCGCGTGGGCCATGGCCATGGTCATGTCGTCCCGGTCCAGGGACTCGACCGCTCGGTTGGCATGGAAGAGGGCTAGGAAGGTCGTTTTGTTGAGGGTGCGAACCTGGTAGAGCCCCACTCGCCGACGCATGTTTGGCAGGAAGTCGGCGACCAGATCTTCGGTCCCATACCCTCGGGAAGCCAGGGCTACCACGTGGCGCTCCTTGCGGACGATTCCGTTCACGCGAGTCCAGCGGTTGGTATTGAGGGCCTCAGCGTATTGAACAGGGGATCCGATGGCCTCGGTGGCGGCGACGAAGAAGGCGGTGAGGGAGAGGCAGTTCGCACGGCGGTCCCGCCAGACCTCGGCGACGCTGCGGGTGCTCGCATTGTCGTATTCCAGGGCGAGGCCACCCTCGGCCTTCGGGCTGAAAATCGCCGTAAGAATGGACTGAAGGCGCTGAGGGAGAATCCCTGGGGAGGCGGCCTGACGGAAGAAGTCCAGCATCTCCTTGGGGGCAAGGAAGGGATCCTCCTTCACCGCATTCTGGACGATCGGGATGCCTTGCGCTGACGTGGGCGGTTCGGTGGTGGGGAGCAACAGGCAGCAGGTTGCAAGGATGGTGGTGATCAAGGCAACCTCCCGGAGGAACGTCCGTTGCAGCATCATACGTCTCAACCGCCAAGAGGTTGACCCATCGGGTACCAAACAGGAAGCCGGCGTGATGACGCCGGCTTTCTGCGGGTTGAACGCTGCTATTGAGGGGGGCTACTGCGCGGAGGCGAGCAAGGCCTCCCAGGCCTGAGGAACGGCTTCGGGCTTCGTACCGCCGCCCTGCGCCAAATCAGGCTTTCCGCCCCCGCGGCCGTCCAGGGGCACCAGTGCCGCCTTCAGGAGGTTGCCCGCCTGGAAGCGGCCTGTGTTGGCCTTGGGCACGGACACGAGGGCCGCGACCTTGCCGTCCTGGACGCTAAACAGGGCCAGTACCGCATCCGGGTGCTTGGCACGCTGCTGGTCCATCCACTCGCGCAGTTCATTGCCTTCGAGGCCCTGGACGACCATGGGCAGGAAGCTCACGCCGTCGATCTCGCCGGTGGGCAGGGTGGTGCCTTCGCCCGCGCCAGTGGCGGCCTTCAGCTTGGCTTCCTTGAGTTCCCGCTCCAGCTGGGCGATGCGGGCGTCTTTGGTGTGGAGCAGCTGGCCGAGGGTCTCGCGGCTGGCGTTGGCCTGGCGGCAGAGCCCGTGAATCAGCGCCTCGTCCGCCTGGAGCAGCTCGAGCGCCGCAGCGCCGGCCACGGCCTCGATGCGCCGCACGCCCGCGGCCACCGCGCCTTCGCTGACGATCTTTACGCCACCGATTTCGCCGGTATTGGCCACATGGGTGCCGCCGCAGAGTTCCGTGGAGAACCCAGGCACCTGGACGACGCGCACCACCTCGCCGTATTTCTCACCGAAGAGGGCCATGGCGCCACTGGCCAGGGCGTCCTCGATCCCCATCTCCTTCATGGAGGTCGGGATGGCGCGCAGGGCGATGCGTCCCGCGATTCGCTCGATTTCCTGCATCTGCTCGGGCTCGATGGGGGCGAAGTGGCTGAAGTCGAAGCGGAGCCGATCCGCGTCCACCACGCTGCCCGCCTGCTTCACGTGGGTGCCGAGCACTTCCCGAAGGGCGGCATGGAGCAGGTGGGTGGCGGTGCGGTGGGCCCGGATACGGGCGCGGCGGGCGGGGTCCACGGAGGCGGTCAGGGCCTGGTTCTCCGTGAGCACGCCCTGGATGACGACCTTGTGGAGGTGGCGCTTGGGGGCCGGAGCCGTTGTGTCGAGCACCGTGGCGCTGCCGCCCTCGAACTTGAGGGTGCCCGTGTCGCCCACCTGGCCG
>CAYQAS010000191.1:0-5069 GCA_964415525.1 uncultured Solibacteraceae bacterium | reverse complement strand
GGGTCACGGTCGCCTCAGCCTCTCCGCAGGGCTGTAGGCCGACTCGGGCCAGTCCCCGGGGCAAAGGCAGCGTTAAGCCGATGCACTGGAGCACGTCGATCTTGAACAGCTCGCCCCATTTCTGGGGCGTGGAGAGCACCGTCCAGTCCGCCAGCGTGAGACCCGGTGCGTGGAGCAGGTAGGCACAGAAGAGGATGAAACCGAGCCGCTTCGCCGTGGGCGCAAAGGGCCTCAGGGTGCCATCCGGCTTGAAGGTGGAGAGCACCAGACTGTAGCCCGCGCAGAGGATGAAGCTCGGTGCCACCAGCCCGTTCATGTAGTTAAGCCAGCCCGGGATCAGTCCCTTCATCAGGTACACGTTGACCACGTGCACCTCGATCATCACGATCACGGCCCAGCCCCGAAGCTGGTCGATCCAATCGCAGCGCTTGGAAGGGGTGCGATCCAGCCAGGACATGCTCGAAACTCCCGTCAATAAATCAGGATGCCGCAGCGTCCGGCCTCGGAACAGGGAAGAAACCGGCGCCCCGCACCAGGCGTGGCTTTCTACCTCGTAAGACGACGGCTGGGATGGTACGTTCAAGGGGATTCCTTGATCTCACCCAACTCGCATTGCACCCGGAGGCCTCATGGCCGGCTTGTTCATCCGTAAGGACTTGCAGAGACTCATTTCTGACGCCAACGACCCCAACGCGGGCGAGGGCGCCCATGGCGGAGGAGGCCTGAAGCGCACCCTCGGTCCCTTCAACCTCGTCATGCTCGGCGTCGGCGCCATCATCGGCGCGGGCATCTTCAGCCTCACCGGCACCGCCGCTGCCAATTACGCGGGCCCCGGCATCGTCTACAGCTTCATCATCGGCGGCATTCTGTGCGCCCTTGCGGGCCTTTGCTACGCGGAGATGGCCGCGATGATCCCCGTGGCAGGTTCGGCCTACGCCTACAGCTACGCCACCATGGGTGAGTTCATCGCCTGGATCATCGGCTGGGATCTCATCCTCGAATATGCCTTCGGCGCCGTGACGGTGAGCGTGGCCTGGTCGGGCTACTGCTACTCCCTCCTCCACAAGACCCTCGGGATCCATGTGGCGGATGCCTTCATCCGGTTCACCAAGTGCCCCTGGGAGACCGTGACCCTCGGGAATGGCAGTGTCGTGCCCGGCTATTGGAACCTGCCCGCGAGCCTGATCGCGCTGTTCGTCAGCATGGTGCTCTACCGGGGCATCAAGGAGAGCGCCAGCCTCAACAACATCATCGTGTTCCTCAAAGTCGCCATCGTCCTGGTGTTCATCGCCCTGGGCATCGGCATGGTCAGCGAGTTGAACCTCTTCGCGAATCCGGCCGCTTCTGGGCTCTCGGCCTTGGTCCCCGTGAAGGAGACCGTCGTCCAGGCGGGCAAGGAAGTGACCCGCTATGGTTGGTTCAACAACGGCGTCCTCACCGGTGCGGCGGTGGTCTTCTTCGCCTACATCGGCTTCGATGCGGTGAGCACGACGGCTCAGGAAGCCAAGAATCCGAAGCGGGACCTGCCCATCGGCATCCTCGGCAGCCTCGTCATCTGCACCATCCTCTACATCCTCGTGGCCGTCACCCTCACCGGTGTCGTGAACTTCAAGCAGCTTGGCGTTCCGGATCCCATCGCCGTGGGCATCGACCGGATCGTGGAACTCCGCGGCTGGTCCGCAGGCGCCCGCACAGCCTTCACCTTCACCATCAAGCTGGGCGCCCTGGCGGGCCTCACGTCCGTGATCCTGGTGATGATGCTGGGCCAGACCCGGGTGTTCTACGCCATGGCCAAGGACGGCCTCCTGCCCTGGTTCGGCCGCACCCACACCACCCACAAGACCCCCCATGTCGCCACCATCGTCACGGGCATCTTCGTCGCCATCTGCGGCGGTCTCATGCCCATGGCCCTCGTCGGAGAGCTGGTCTCCATCGGCACCCTTCTCGCCTTCGTCCTCGTCTGCATCGGCGTTCCCCTGCTTCGCGTCACCAACCCGACCATCGAACGCCCCTTCAAGGTCCCCGCCCCCTGGGTGGTGGGCCTCCTGGGCGCCGCAGCCTGCCTCTATGTCATGTCCAGCCTGCCCGCCGATACCTGGCTGCGGCTGATCATCTGGCTCGAGTTCGGCCTGGTGATCTATGCGTTCTATGGCTGGCGCAACAGCCGCTCCGGCAACGGCAATCCGAAACGCCAAACGCCCCACCTGACCATCCTGGCCATCGCCCTCATCGCCGTGATTCCCACGGTCTGGTTCGCGGTTCGGGTGTTCTCCCACGCCCGCCACTAGTCGGTTCATGTCGATCCTCCACCAGCTCCTCCGTCCTGCGGGGGAGCTGCTTTGTTGCAGAGGCTGCCTGGGCCCCGTCGGCCACAGCGCGGAGGCAGGCCTCTGTGTGCGCTGCTGGGATGGCCTTGTCCCGCTTCCCGAGGACCGCTGCCTTCGTTGCGCCCTGGTGCATCCCGCAGAGGGTGGCTGCCCCGACCCCACCCCCTGGGTGGCCGGGGATGCCCTCTGGGACTACCACGGCGGACGTCCGGCGCTCGGCCCGCTGCTGGTGCCCGCCGCCAAGTCGCGGGAACTGGGCTGGCGTTCGGCCCTGCTGGGCAGGCTCGCCACCGCCGAACTGCCTGGTTTCGCCAGCGCCTGCACTCTGGTCACCTGGGCTCCGCCCACCCCCTGGCGCCGCCTGCTCCTTGGGCAGGACCTCGCGGAAACCGCTGCGAGGCACATCGCAGAACGACTAACCCTGCCCTGCCGTCCGACCCTGCAAAAGGCATGGAATGCCGGACGACA
Source organism: uncultured Solibacteraceae bacterium (assembly GCA_964415525.1). GTDB lineage: Bacteria > Acidobacteriota > Holophagae > Holophagales > Holophagaceae > CAZPUI01. Next base: position 2,274 of record CAYQAS010000191.1, on the reverse strand, counting down.
GGCCCGCCGCACCTCCAGCCAGCGGAGGCGGTTGTCACCCCGGATGATTCGAATTCGCCCAGGCAAGAAGCTCACGGGAGAGCACGTGCTGCTCATTGATGATGTCTGGACCACCGGCGCCACCCTACGACGTGCCACGGAACAGCTCATAAATGCCGGAGCCAACGATGTCCATGTGCTGACCCTGTTCCGATCCGAGGCCTAAATCGGGACAGAGTCCTCACGTTGCCGTTTCATTTCCGTGGGAGAATGGGCTCCTTTTTCTGCGCCACCATGCCAACGCCCCGCCCTCGATACCGGCACTTCTGGATCCCGGCCCTCCTCTGGTCCGCCGGTGCGGGCTTGCTCTTTCTCGGGCTCATGATCACTGCGAGAGGCATGTCCGCCCCCATGGGGGCACAGCGGCTCGAACGACCGAACACCACAGCACTTCCGCTTTGGCTCGGTGGCACGCTGCTCGCGGCGGGATCCACGGGGCTCCTTCTACTCATCCGCCGCCAGATGAGGCTCCACACTCGGCGCAAGAGCCGGGCGACCCAGCGCGCGCTGCACCGGTTCCAGCATCTGGTCCGGGAATCCCCCCTGGCGGTGATCGAGTGGGGGCGATCCGGACACATCCTGACTTGGAATCCGGCCGCAGAAGCCATGTTCGGCTTCACCCGGGAACAGGCCCTCGGGCGAGAAGGCATTCCCCTGCTCTTTCCTGGAGGTACCGGCGAGGCATTCCTTCAAGCCTTTGAAGAGGCCAAGGAAGGGCGGGTACCAGCCACCGCCCTGGCCTCCGCCAGCCGCCAGAATGGCGAACCCGTCCTGGGGGAATGGAGCCATGTGCCTTCCCGGGATGGCGCCGGCTTGGTACAGGGGGTGACCTCCCTCGTCCTGGATGTGACCCGCAAACACGAGGCAGATCAGCACCTCCAGCAGCACCAGCGCCTGGAGAGCCTGGGCGTGCTGGCAGGCGGCATCGCCCACGACTTCAACAACATCCTGGGGATCATGACTGGTTTCCTGGAACAGGCATCGGAGCGGCTCGACTCCGATCCCGCCCAGGCCCGAATCCTCCTCGGCAAGGTCGACCAGGCGGTGTTTCGCGCCTCGGGGCTCGCTCGCCAGATGCTCGCCTATGCAGGCAAGGTGCCCACCCGCATCGAGGCGGTGGACCTCAATGCCACCGTGGCCGAACTGCTCGACCTTCTGCGTGCCAGCCTCCCCAAGCTGCACACCCTGGACATGGATCTCGCCGAGCGACTTCCCGCCGTCCGAATGGATGCGGCACAGCTGCAGCAGGTGGTCATCAACCTTGCCAGCAATGCCGCGGAGGCCCTTGGGTCGAATCACGGGCACATCTGCATCCGCACGCACCCTGCGGAGTTACTGCCCGCGGACCTCCGGCGCCTTCCCCCCGGCCTTCCCATGGCCGCCGGCCCCATGGTGGTGCTGGAGGTCGAAGACGATGGCTGCGGCATGGACCGGGCCACCCTCGAACACATCTTCGACCCCTTCTTCACCACCAAGTTCAGCGGTCGCGGGTTGGGCCTCTCCGTGATCCTCGGCATCCTCAAGGCCCACGGGGCGAGCCTGCGGATACGAAGTACTCCCGGCCAGGGGTCCTGCTTCCAGGTGCTCCTGCCCATCCATCCCGAGCCGATTCCGGAAAGGCTCGTGGAGCCGCCCCACGCGAACCGCCCCCAAGGCGCCACCATCCTGTTCGCGGACGATGAACCCATGCTGCGGGACCTCGCCGCCCAGGCCATGGGCGCCGACGGCCACCACATCCTCCTGGCGGAGGATGGCGAGGCCGCCCTGCGGCTCTTCGAGCGCCATCGCGTGGAGATCGCCCTGGTGATCCTCGATGTGACCATGCCGCGCATCGGCGGCATCGAGGTCTTCCACCAGATCCGGCGGCAGGCACCGAACCTGCCGGTGCTTTTGAGCAGCGGCTACTCCGATCAGGTGATCCCCCAGGATGGCGCTACGGCCTTCCTCGCCAAGCCCTACCGCATGCAGAGCCTCCGCCAGCAGGTAGGAGTGCTGCTGGCGGAGACTGCAATCGACCCTTTGAGGAACTGAGGAACGGGGCTCAGCGATAGACTTCCGCGCCCTGCTCCACGAAAGCCTGGGAACGCTCCTCCATGCCCTTGGCGATGGCCTCGGAATCGCCGTAACCGTGGGTCTCGGCGTATTGGCGCACATCCTCGGTGATCTTCATAGCGCAGAAGTGCGGGCCGCACATGGAGCAGAAGTGGGCCAGCTTGGCGCCATCCGCAGGCATGG
>CAYQAS010000190.1:0-5070 GCA_964415525.1 uncultured Solibacteraceae bacterium | reverse complement strand
AAAGTCATTGTCGACGCCAAGAGCGCCATTTATCTTCAAGGCACGCAGTTGGACTTCCAGAAAGACCTGATGGGCGGAAACTTCAAATTTGTCAATCCGAATGCCGACAAGACCTGTGGTTGTGGAGAGTCCTTCTCGGCATAACGATTGTCAGCAGAGCATCACGACCGTCCACGGGCATGGCAGGCTGCCATGCCCGTCTTGTTAGAAGAGGTAGCGGGATGAATCATCAGCACACCCACAGCTCAAGCCCTCGTGAGCTACAGATGGCTCGAAGCATGTGCTGGCACTGCCAGTCTGAAGTGTCCGGTGAATACTTCTGTGACCGGTGCGTCAAGGTCCAGCCGGTCTCCAAGGAGCTCGATTACTTCACGTGCTTGGGCCTCCCCCGCCGCCTCATGATCGATCAGCGGCAACTGGAAAGCAAATTCTACGAGTTGAGTCGCGCATTCCATCCAGATTTTTATCAGAATAAGAGCGCTGCCGAACAGACGATCAGTCTCAGCAATTCTGCCCAGTTGAATTCCGCATACCGGACGCTCCGTGACCCAATCGAACGAGCTGAATATCTTCTCGGCCTGGAAGCAGGGGCGGTGAAGGAGATCCGGAATACTCCTCCCTCCGACCTGTTTGAAGAGATTCTTGAGCTGCAAGATACATTGAATGAATACAGAACTGCCGGACAGACGTCAGAAACTGGATCGACGCTTCGTGCGAAGCTCCAGTCTGAGCGGAATACGCTTGAACAGCGGCAACGGGAGATGGAGACCACCCTGCAGCAGCTCTTCGTTCAGTGGGACGCACTCCAAGATCGCGGGGAGGCCACCAGCCAGGCGAGGGCCGATCGTGACCGGATATTGAAAGAGATGCGCGAACAACTTTCTAACCGCACCTATGTCAAGAACATCGTAAGCGATCTCGTCTCAACCATCGGATAATCACTGCCATGGCACGAATCGTCGGTATCGATCTCGGGACAACGAATTCGCTCGTGGCCTACATGGCAGACGGGCGTCCTTGTGTTATCCCAGATCGACACGATCGGACAATGGTTCCCTCTGTTGTCGCGATGACCGACAACGGGCTGATCGTCGGCAATCCGGCAAAAGAACACTTGACCCGCAGCCCAGAACGGACTGTGTATTCCGTGAAGCGATTCATGGGAAAGAGTCTTGAGGATGTGCAGGGCGAGCTGGCGTACTTCCCTTACCACTTAACGGAGCAGGGTGGGGTGATTCGGATCAAGCTTGGCGAGAAAACCTATTCCCCGCCGCAAATCTCGGCCATGATTTTGAAGGAACTGAAGCATCGGGCTGAGGCGCATCTCGGCGAGAGCATTACCAAAGCTGTCATCACCGTCCCCGCCTATTTTAATGATAGCCAACGGCAAGCGACGAAGGATGCCGGGATGATCGCGGGGCTCGAGGTGTTACGGATCATCAATGAACCGACCGCTGCCTCGCTGGCCTATGGGCTCCAGCAAAAGACTCAAGGAACGATTGCCGTCTATGATCTTGGCGGGGGAACCTTTGATATTTCCATTCTCAAACTTAAGAACGGCATTTTCGAAGTTCTGGCGACCAACGGCGACACTCATCTTGGAGGCGATGACTTCGACCGCCAGCTCGCAGACCTTTTCGTCAAGGAAATCCACGAGCAATATGGTCTCGACTTGAATGCCTATCCCGACCATATTCAAGCGGTTCGACTGGAAGCAGAACAGACGAAGATTAGGCTCTCCGATGGGATCAAGACGACGGCCATACTCGATCTGCCTGAGGGGAAAGGGCGGTACGAGAGAGATGTGACTCGTGATCAACTCGAATCTCTCACCATGCATCTGGTGGAGCGCACGCTCGGGCCATGCCGCCTCGCCTTGAAAGATGCAGGCCTTACTTCCAGAGATATCGAAGAAGTGGTCCTCGTCGGCGGGTCGACTCGTATGCCGCTCGTTCGGCAGCGTGTCCAGGATCTCTTCGGCACGATTCCCCATTGCGAACTCAATCCCGACGAAGTCGTCGCACTCGGGGCGGCAGTCCAAGCCGATATATTGAGCGGTGGTACCACCGACATGCTGCTGCTGGATGTCACCCCGTTATCGCTCGGCATCGAAACGATGGGTGGCGTAATGAGCAGCGTGATCCGACGGAATACGACTATTCCCGCGGGCGCAAAAGAGATGTTTACGACCTACGTCGACGGCCAGACCGGTGTCGACATTCATATCCTTCAAGGGGAGCGCGAGCTCGCGAGAGACAATCGAAGCCTGGCGCGATTCAGACTCAAAGTGCCACCCTTACCCGCTGGCGTGCCGCGTATCGAAGTCACGTTCTTGATCGACGCAAACGGCATTCTCAACGTACTGGCGAAAGACATGCGGACCGGGCAAAGCCAGTCTATCGAGGTCAAACCATCCTACGGTTTGTCGGATAGTGAAGTGGAGCGAATGATCGAAGATTCATTTAAGTTCGCTGCGGATGATGTCTCCGCCCGCAAGTTGATTGAAGCACGACTGGATGCCGGTGCTTTGATTACGACGACGGAGAAATCCCTCCTTGAGGGAGGCCATCTCATTGCACCAGACAACATTGCCGTCGCTCGTGCCGCGCTGGCGGCGCTGACTGTTGCCAAAGACGCGACAGATCCACGCGCTATCCGTGCACGCATGGCGGACCTCGAACAGGCCGCAAAACCGCTGACCGTCGCACTCTTAAATGATTCGCTTACGAAGGGGTTGCAGGGCAAAAAGGTCTCGGATGTCACGTAGCGACGGTCTCGTCCCGATGCCGTGGTTGGCTTACGACGGAACATGAGGAGTGGATATGAATCTGAAGTGGCAGGATACCGAGGATATCGCCATTCGTTTAGTCGAAGAACATCCTGAAACAGACCCACTTACCGTCCGATTCACCGATCTGCATGCCTGGATTACGGCGCTCCCGGACTTTAAGGACGATCCCAAGAAATCGAACGAGAAAATTCTCGAATCGATCCAAATGGCCTGGCACGAAGAATATCAGGACTCGAAGTCCTAACCCGCCTCGAAGTAATACCGCAGACAACGAAGGCCGTCTTGGCCGGATTGAATCGCTGATGGCCACCACTAGCGTTTCCGTAGACTGATCGTACACTTCCGTCTGTACACCATTGTCATGGTAAGGCAGTAAGCGGCAGCCGATATGATACACAAGGCGTCTCTCATTGCAAGACAGAGCTACCCCCTCTTTGGAGGCATTGTAGAATAATGGAGAATTCAGCGATAAAGGGCCGTGCCTGACGATCGAGCTGGAATCTCTTCAATGTCCAAGATTTTGAACCTGAGTGCGCACACGAGCGAGGAGGAACTCCAGCACATTACAAGCTTGCTGCTTTTTCACTTCGTCGAGCAATCTGGCGGGGCCATTCAATTTAATCTGGAAGATGCCAATAGGGTTCGTGAAAGCCTGATGACTAAGATGATTCAAATGCAGGTGGGCAATGAGGTCCGCCTGCGCATCATTGATCGCCTGCCGGAACTTTCCTAAGCTTCAACAACTTCAGTATCATTACGCCCAGCCACAGGGGCCTGTTTCTACACTACCAGGGGGCTCAAAGTCACGGATGTTAAGCATCCAGAGGCAGATTCTGTCCGTGCCTCTCGGATCACCCCTGCCGGGTATCTGTCAGGGGGAAGCCTTCAGAAATTCCCTCTCGGACTCGGTCACTTTCCGCGTTTATTCCTGGCGAAGTCTCGACGAGCCCCCGTTCCTCCGGCAAAGTCGGCGGTCACCACGCCGTGGCTAATATTGGATGGGTTCCGCAGTCTCGTGTTGCTACAATCGAGCGAGGGGGCAGTAGACTCCATAAAAACGTACAGACGACGGGAGCTTGAAATTGGATGGGCTGGCTATCTGTATTGGTCGCTATCGTAGCAGTTGTACTACTCTACGGAACAGAACATGGAATACTGTTTGCCCTTGCCATCGCATGTGCAGCTGGATGCTTTTGGTCATGGGGAATAATGCACAATTACGCCACCAATGCGGCGAAGAAGCGTTCCAGCTATAGAGGCGACTTTTAACGATTTTACGGGGCAGGAGATCCAGTCTGCTCCGAACTGGATCACAGCGGTCAATATGATCCTCACATTAACAGCTGTCAGTTTGTTGATAAATGGGTTAGTGATACGGTTCGTGTGACGAACGAACATTCGGCTGGAGAAGGATACGACATAAAGCGCTACGCCTCTTAGCCAAGCTGTTAGATACAGGTTCCAGGATGCCAATTGACTCCTCACAACCCGGCTACAAGGAGATGTTCGCGAATTACGGTCTCACCGCAGTCGCGGCATTGAGCCTTGAAAAGTCGCTATTGCTCTTAACGGGGGCAATCGACAATCTGGGTAATGGGAATTTACCGAAAGAGATGCTCCAAGGATATCTTGAAATCCCTCGAAATAATCCCATGCAGCAGAAGAAGACTATGGGTAAACTTGTCGATGAAGTAAACAGGCGAATCAACCTCCCGCCATCGCTCGAACCGAATCTCAAGAAAGCGGTAACGGATCGCAACCACGTCATCCATCATTTCTTTATGGATGAATATGAGATCATGATCTTGCCAAACGGACCCACTATCCTAAGTAACAAACTTCGCCCAATCAGAGATTTCTTTGCAGCAGTTCATTCAGAAATAGACGAACTTCTTGGTCTAGTAATTGCGGAACTGAGAAAACCAAAAAATGAGATCAGTCCAAATATCAGAAATATGCTCAAGGGGCCAGATTTTTAGTAACCTCTATGCTTCACATTTCATCACATGTCACCATCCCCGATTCTGAAATCGACATCCATGCGATGCGGTCGCAAGGTGCCGGTGGGCAGAACGTGAATAAAGTCTCATCCGCGATTCATTTGCAGTTCGATATTGCCGCTTCATCGTTGCCGCTATTTTATAAGGAAGAATTGCTGAAGTTGAAAGATCACCGCATCTCAGAAGGAGGCATGATCACCATCAAGGCCCAGCAATATCGAAGTCAGGAGCAGAATCGAGAGGATGCGCTCACTCGACTGAGCGAGCTCATTCAGAGCG
>CAYQAS010000189.1:0-5289 GCA_964415525.1 uncultured Solibacteraceae bacterium | reverse complement strand
CGTCGTCGGCGCCGCGGCCGCGGAGGCGATCGCGCCGCCGCGCCCGCGTCCCAGGAGGCTGGTGCCGAGACCGCCGCTCAGCCCGAGTCCCGTCCTGCCCCGGTGGCGGATGCGACCCTGCCCGCGAAGCCCGCGGGTCGGCCGCGCCCCCACGCCACGGCTCAGGCTGCCGCGAAGGCCGAACCTGCGCCCGTGCCGGTGGTGGATGCGACCCTGCCTGTGAAGGTGGCCGCAAAGCCCCGACCCCAGCCGGTGGTTCCCGTGGCGCCGAAGCCCGAGCCCGCACCGACGCCGGTGGTGTTGGATGCCGCCTCCCTGCTGGCTCCCGTCATGCGCCCCAAGCGCATGGGCGCGGCGCCCGTGGTGGTTGCCGTCGCCGAACCGGAGGTGGCGAAGGTCCCTGCGAAGCCGGGCCGCAAGCCCAAGGCCGCAGCTGAGGTTCCTGTGATTGAGGCTCCCGCTGTGGAAAAGGCCCCCGCCAAGCGTGGCCGCAAGCCCAAGGTCGAGCCGACACCTGCGGTCGTCACGGCCGCCGCGGAACTCGCCGGGGAGCCCAAGATTCCCGCTAAGCGGGGTCGCAAGCCCAAGGCCCAGGCCTAGTCCATGTCCTACCTTCTCGCGCCCTTAGCGGCCCTGGCTACCCTCCTCGGAGGGTGGCTGGTGGTGGGCTTCCTTCAGCACGGCAAGCACCATGTCATGCGGATGCTCTCGGGCTTGGCGGCGGGCTACCTCGTCTCCGTCTCCCTGGCCAGGGTGTTGCCCGAGGCCCTCATGCATGGGGGGGAGCGCATGGCCCTCTGGGCTCTGGGCGGCTTCTTCATCGTGCATGTGATCGAACACGGCATCAGTCCGCACTTCCACTACGGCGAGGAAGAGCACAGCCATCCCGGGGGGGCCTTCACGGGCATCCTCGCGCTGGTGGGGCTCTCCCTGCACAGCTTCATGGACGGCATGGCCATCACCGCCGCCATGAAGGCCCACAGCAGCCTGGGCATGCTCGTCTTCTTCGGCGTCCTGCTCCACCGGATCCCGGAAGGCGGCACCATCGCCAGCATCTTCCTGGCCCGGGGCTTCGGCGCCCGGGGGGCGATCCGTGCGGCGGGCACCCTGGCGGGCGCCGCGCTGTTGGGATCCATCGCTCCGGCCTACTTCCACCTGCCCCTGGGCCCGGTGTTGGGGCTGACGGCGGGCCTGGGTCTCTACGTGGCGTGTTCGGATCTGCTGCCGGAAGTCCAGAAGGAGAAGGGCTGGAAGAGCACCCTGAGCCTCCTGGGCGGCATAGGAATCTTCGTGCTCACCGCCTTCCTCGTGCCCCACGACCATGGCCATGGAGCCGCTCCCGCTGCCGTTTCGGAACCTGCGGGCGACGACCATGATCACGCTGGCCACGATCACGCCCACTGAGGCTTGACGTGACCCACCGCGCTGCAGCTGGCTGGTGCGCCGCCGTCCTGGCGGCGGTCGGCCTGTACGCGCAGGAACCGCCTCCGAAGCGCCCCCTGCCATTCGCATGGCGGGGGGAGCGGATGGAGGAGACCTACACCGGCGACCGCCTGCTGCAGTCCCCGGAGCGGCTGGTGCTGGAGCGGGGCGCGATCGAGGCCGACGGCATCCTGTTGCTGGCGGATCGGATCACCTACATCCCGGCGACAGAGGAACTCGAGGCCCTGGGCAACATCCGGTTGGAAGGGCCCGGCGTGCGGCTGCGTTGTGGGCGGCTCCGCATGCACTGGGGCCAGAGGGCCGGGGAGGCCTTCGCCCTGGAGCTGGAGGTGGATCCGGACTGGACCCTGCGCAGCGACAAGGTGGTCTTCCACACGCTCCGGCATTGGGCCTTCGACGCGGTGGAGGTGAACGCCTGCCCCCAGGAATCGCCCGGTTGGACGGCCCGCATCTCCAGCCTAAAACTCGATCTGGACGGCTTCGCCACCCTGCATAACGCATTGATCTACTTGGGAAAGGTGCCCACGCCGTATTTTCTGCCCTGGGCCATCTTTCCGGCCAAGGCCCAGCGCAGCTCGGGGCTGCTGCCGCCTTCCATCGGCCGATCCTCGCGTTACGGCATGGCCTTCGGCCCGACCTGGTTCCAGACCCTGGGAGACCGGGCGGATGTCACCGCCAGTCCCGAGTTCTTCAGCCGCCAGAGACCGCTCTGGGGAGGTGAACTCCGCTGGCATCCGGATCCGACGCATCAGGGCAGCGTCACCGGCCAGCTCATCCATGAACGGGAGGAGCCCCAGCGCCGCCGCTACCGCTTCCAGGTCAAGGAACTCTGGCAGCGGGAGGATGGCTGGACCCTGGCGGCGGACGTCAACCAGGCCTCGGACACCCTGTTGGACGCAGACTACGGCCGAGGTACGGGTGGACTGGGCACCACGTCCTTCGACAGCTCGATCTATGCGGGACGGAACTTCTCCTTCGCCAGCCTGAGTCTTTCCGCGTCTGAGCAGCGCAGCTTTTTCCTGCCGGAGGATCCCCTCTTCCAGCCGGGCTTTCCCACGAACTTCCGCCGCAAGACCTCCCCATCGGTCCAGTTGCGTTTCTACCCGGTGGAAATTGGCAACTTCTATGTGGATGGCGGGGCCCGCGTAGGCCGCCTGTCCTATGTGCTCCAGCTGGGGGATGACCAGCCTTCGGGCTACTACTACTGGGGCCGGGATGACGTCTACAGCCGCGTCCAGGGGCGGCTCGGGCAGCTGGGGCCGGTGCGGGCGGACCTGCAGGTGATGGCTCGCTATACCCGTTACGGCGCGAGCCTGCGGGATCCCTTCTTCAACACCCAGGATGGCCTCTCCGGCTTCCAGGAGTCGCTGCAGGAACAGGCGCTTTCGCCCTTCACGGTGGATGGCCCGCAGCTGGTGCGCCGCATGCTCTCCAGCCGTCTGCAGTTCTCCGGACCGCAAGTGGGGCGCGTCTTCGAGCGGTTCAGCCTCCTCGGATACAAAGGAGAGGTGAAGCACGTGCTGGAGCCCTACGTCGGGCTCACGGCCAACAGCGGTTTCAACAAGGCGGACCGCGTGCCTCGCTTCGATGAGGTGGACGCGCGGCCGGGCGTGCTGGGTTCGGCCATGGGGGAGCAGAGCGTGGAAGTCGGCTTCCGACAGCACCTTCTGGGTCGGGCAGGCAAGGGCCTGGTGTTCGCCGATCTGGTGCGCTGGCGCACGTCCATGCGCTTCCACGTCAAGCCTGTGCTGCAGCCGGACGGCCGCACGCAGAAGAAGGGCTGGGGCTCCCTGGACAACGAGCTGGATTTCGAGCCCGATGACACCGTGCGCATCAGCTTCCGCCGCTCTTCCGAGGTGGGCGAGAGTTCCGCGGACACGGCGTTGTCCATGGATTTCAAACTTCCCGATCAGGATCGGATCACGGTGGCGGCCTTCAGCACCGGATTGAATCGCTTCCTCGTGCGCCAGCGCGGCATCCAGGTGGGCGGTCTGCACCGCATCTGGAGCGATCGCGTGCGCTTCGAATACAGCGCCAACTACGCCTTCTCCCGGCAGACTCCGGCGGGGCACCGGAACGCCGGCTTCGTCAGCAGCCAAGTCGGCCTCACCTGGGTGACGCCGTGTGTGGCCACGATCCTGCGCTATTCCCACGTCGCCCTGGACGATCCCTTCCGCCGGGGCATGGACGATCGGCTCGACCTGAGCCTGAACCTGCGCGGGCTCGGCGACCTGTTCAAATACCGCTGGTAGCGGTTCGCTGCAGACGTCTTCCCCGGATTCGGGTCAGCGGGTCTTCCGTCGGGTGCGGGAGACGGGGGCTTCCGCAGGCTCGTGGGATGGCGCTTCAGCCGTGTCCGTCGCTTCCGGCTGATCCTCTGCGGGGTGGGCCTTCTCCCGGAACTGGCTGGTGGTGACCACCTGACGCTCGTGGCCCTTGCGGGTGCAGACGCCCTGAAGGATGCCGCCTTCGTCCACCACGAGGGAACCGACCTCGACCTCGCCCTCCACGCAGCCGGTGCCGTGGATCTCCAAGCACTCTTCGATGCGGAAGACGCCTTCCACGCGACCGGTCACGATGAGGTGGCGGGCGTGGATGATGCCGTTGACGAGTCCCGTGGGGGCCACGACCACCTCGCCGTCGGAATGGATGGTGCCCTCGACGGTGCCTTCTACGCGGAGGCTGTCCTTGCCGCAGTGGATCTCACCCTTCCAGAGCATCCCCTTCCCGAGCAGGGAGTGGATGGCGGGGGCGGCGTCGAGCTTCTTCTTGGGCTTGGTGAACATGGCTTATCCGCGGAACTTGAAGAATGAGCGGTCCTTGGCGAGGAACTGGCGCTGCAGCTTGAGGTAGGGCGCGGGGTTCACCGGATCCCCCCAGCGGCGCACCTCGTAGTGCAGATGGACTCCCGTGGCATTTCCAGAGCGGCCCATGGCGGCGATGAGGTCACCCCGGTTCACTTCGGTGCCCACGCCGATCATGGCGCGCTGCAGGTGGGCATAGACCGTCTCCAGCTCATCCGTGTGACGGATCACCATCACGAGCCCGTAGAGCGGCTGCCAGCCGCAGAAGGTGACCTTGCCGGCGGCGGTGGCCTGCACCGGCGTGCCTTCTGAGTTCGTGATATCGAGGCCCTTGTGGTAGCTCACGGGACCGGCGCCCGCCTCGTTGATTCGCGTGAAGGGGGTCAGGCGCAGGCCGAAGGGGGAGCTGATGTAGCCCGCGGTCGGGGGAATGGAGGGCGTGTGGTTCCAGGTGTGGAAGACGGGTTCCATGCGGGCCCGGATGGCCTGGGCCTGCTGGCGGGCACGGTCCAGGTTCTGCTGCAGCATGCCGAGCTTCCCCGGGGCCTCGGTGCCGCCCTCGGGCTTCGAAGGCGCCGGTTGGAGGGTCGGGGTGCCCTTGGGATCCAAGTGGCGCATCAGTTCCTGCATCTGCTCCTGGAGTGTGATGATCTCCTGCTCAAGGGTCTGGGCCTGTTCCTGGCTCTCCCGCAGCTGGCGCTGCTGGTCCATGGTTTCCCGCTGAAGCTGACTGAAGCTCATCAACCGCTTGGTGGCCCAGAGCCCATAGCCCGAGCCGAGCATGGAGATGAGGTAGACCCCGAGGATGATGCCGGCGGCCCACTTCACGGTGCTCCGTGCCACGGACCAACGGAACGTACGGTGGCTCAGGACCAGCATGAGCGTGAAAAATCGCTCCGTGTCTGGTCGCGTGCTCCGGACGGCACGACGCTGGAAGGTTTTACGGGTCATAGCCTTCCAACGTACCGTGGCCCTGTTGGTCCTGTCGAGGCGCAATGATGGTTAGGAGCCCGTCCAAGTATTCAGTCGAGGCCGCGTTGGG
>CAYQAS010000188.1:0-5304 GCA_964415525.1 uncultured Solibacteraceae bacterium | reverse complement strand
GTCTCGTAGCGCTTGCGCAGGTGCTGCCGGATGAGTTCCGCCAGGGTGTTGAGCAGGAAGGTCAGGATGAAGAGCAGCAGGGCGGTGAGGAAGAGGACGCGGAAGAGCGTGCCGCCTTCAGGTGCCTCGGGGGCTTCCACGGCGATGGTGGCGGACATGGTGCGCATCCCGTTGAACGGCAGCCAGTCCATGATCGGCGTGTTGCCCGTGGCCATCAGGACGATCATCGTCTCGCCGATGGCGCGCCCGAAGCCCACCATGGTGGCGCTGAAGATACCGGGGCTGCCGGTGGGGAGCACCACGCGCCACGCCGTCTGCCACGGGGAGGCCCCGCAGGCGAGGCTGGCGCTGGTTAGGCTCTTGGGCACGCTGGACAGCGCATCCTCGCTGATGGTGAAGATGATCGGGATGACCGCAAATCCCATGGCGAAGCCCACCACAAGCGCGTTGCGCTGGTCGTAGATGAGCCCGTGCTTGGCCAGCAGCCAGGTGCGGAAGTCGCCCGCGAGGAAGACCCGCTCGAACCAGGGCGCCAGCAGCAGGGACAGGGCGAGGCCGAGGAGGATCACCGGGATCACCCACATCACCTCGCGACCCTCGCCCCACACGTTGCGGAAGGCCAGGGAGGACTTCAGCCACAAGGGCATGAGAACCATGCCCACGAGCAGCGAGCAGAGGGGCAGCAGCAGGATGTGGACCGCGCCCTTCTCGAAGAGCGGCGCCAGCACGAGGCCCGCGAGGAAGCCCAGCACCACCGAGGGCAGGGCCGCCATGATCTCCACCGTAGGCTTGATGGCGTTGCGCAGGCGGGGCGTCGCGAACTGGCTGGTGTAGAGGGCGCCGAAGACGGCAAGCGGCAGGGCGAAGAGCATGGCGTAGAACGTGCCCTTCAGGGTGCCGAACAGCAGAGGGATCAGGCTGAGCTTGGGCTCGAAGTCATCCGTGCCGCCGGTGCTCTGCCACACCGCCTCGGGCTTCTCATAGCCTTCGTAGTGAACCTTGCCCCAGAGGGTCTGCCAGGTGGTCTGGGGATGAGGGGCGTCCAGATGCCAACGTCGCACCTGACCCGAGATGTTTAGAACGTCGATGTGATCGCCACGAGGAGATAGCGCGCTGTGGAGGATGCCGTCGGAGCGTGCGTCCAGCAGACGCTTCTCGGTGGTGAGGTAGTCCACCACCAGGTGCTTTTCGCTGTAGGCCAGGAAGCGCTTGTCCCGCAGGGACATCATGAAGCCCTTCACGGCACCGGAGAGGGGCGCGAAGGTGTGGAACGTCTGAAGCTGGATTCCGCCTTCCGCCTTGTTGAGGGGCTGGATGGCCGCCAGGGCGCCGCGCTCGCCACCCACCAGGAGAGAGGTGTGGCCGAGGATGAAGCCGAGGGCGGAGACAGGCTGGCCGAAGGTCGCGGTGGCGACGATGGACGGCGTTTCGCCGAGGTCCATCAGGAACACCTGGCCCTGGGCGGTGCCGATGTAGGCTCGGCTGCCGTCCTGGCTGAGCACCGCGGTGCGGGGGGTGGCATCGCTTGGCAGGGGCAGCGGTTTCCAGTTCAGCTGCGCCTCGGCGTCCGTAGCGCTCTCCGCCAGTCGGAGGGACTCGCCCTGGAGGGCCAGCACTCGAAGCGTGCCTCCGCCGCCCAATCCACCGGCCTCAGTGATCCGGGCGCCCAGCAGGGTGGCGGGGACATCGCCTCCAGGCAGCATGGCGAGCCATTCCACCTTCGCGGTCCAGGCCGCAGGATCCGGCTCACCGCCGGGCTTGTCCCAGGAGGCCTTGCCGAAGCCGAGGCGGCCATCGGCGCCGATGACGACGAATTCGCCCTTGGCAGTGGGCTCACTGAGCGCCTTCCAAGGCAGAGACGGGCCGTCCGCGAGCACCGTCATGGGTTCGGGCCGGTCCACCCGGTGGGCCCGCACGCCGGAGGCGGGATCCAGGGCTAGGAAGGCCTTGCCAGATTCTTCCACCAGCAGGTGCCGGGCAGGTGTCAGGGTCTGGCCCTGGAGCGCGGCCACCTTGGCGCCCTGGAAGAGGGGATAGGCCTCCCGGGCGATGAACACGAGCATCCCCAGGACGGCGGCGATGATGGCCAGACCGCCCAGGGTGATGACCCAGGTCATCAGGCGATCCATGCGCTTGGCCCGGGCGAGGACGACATCCACGTGGGACATGGGGCTCCAGGAGAGGGAAGGTCGGCGAATTCAGAAAAAAGGGGCGAGCCGAACGCTCGCCCCGGTCTCTATCGGCTGTCCAGGGCGGAAGGCGCCTTTCAGAGCTTCTTCAGCTCCTCACCCTCCGTCTTGGCGGTGAGCGGGTAGTAGCCATCCTTCACGACGATCTCCTGGCCTTCCTTGGAGACGACGTACTTCAGGAATTCCCGGGTCAGGGGGTCGAAGCCCTTCTTGGGGTTCTTGTTGATGTAGATGTAAAGGAAGCGGGAGAGCGGGTACTTGCCGTTGAGGCAGTTCTCGTAGCTGGGGGCGAAGGGCAGGCCGTTGAATCGATTGTCATCCGAGATGGCCACCGCCTTCACATCGGAGGTGACGTAACCGATGCCGCTGTAGCCGATGGCGAAGCGGTCCGTGCCGACGCTCTGGACCACGCTGCTGGAGCCGGGCTGCTCCTTGACGGTGTCCTTGAAATCGCCCTTGAAGAGGGCGTGCTCCTTGAAATAGCCGTAGGTGCCGCTGGCGCTATTGCGGCCGTAGGTGCTGATGGGACGGGCGAGGAACTCGCCCTTGAGGCCGGCCTCACCCCAGGTTTTGAGATCCTTGCCGCCGCCCTTGCGGGTCTTGGAGAAGATGCCGTCGATCTCCTTCAGGGAGAGGCTCTTCACAGGGTTGTTCTTGTGGACGAAGACGCCGAGGGCGTCGATGGCCACCTTCACCACGGTGGGCTTGTAGCCGAACTTCTTCTCGAACTTGTCGATCTCTTCCGCCTTCATCTCGCGGCTCATGGGGCCGAGCTGGGCGGTGCCTTCGATCAGGGCAGGCGGGGCGGTGCTGGAGCCCTTTCCCTCCACCTGGATCTTCACGTTGGGGTATTGCTTGTTGAAGCCCTCGACCCAGAAGGTCATGAGGTTGTTCAGGGTGTCGCTGCCGATGGAGTTCAGGTTGCCGCTGATGCCGGCGACCTTCTTGTAGGTGGTCAGCTTGGGGTCGACCTTGACGGCCTGGGCCTGGAGGGTGGCGCCGGCCACCAGGGTGAGGACGATGGCGATGGGCTTGATCATGAGTGATCTCCTTAGCACCTGGACAGGATCGGGGGTGAACGCTCCAGGGGTTTGACGGTGCTGTAACTTGCGTGTGACGACTGCCAGGATGCTGACTTGCCCAGATTTGTCCAGCCGGTGACAATGACCGAGTCTCCGGAGGCGCGGGCCGCGTCCCCCTCCCTCGGGCATCCCGCCGCGCTGCGGCACTTTCAGACACGCTTTTTTCTCAATTCTCTTCATCCCCCAATCCCAAGGGAGCGAGCCGCCCGCGCGCGTGGCCGCCCCCACACCACCACAGGAGCCACTTTTGGCCAAAAAGACAATGCTCATCAACGCCACCGATCCGGAAGAGATCCGCGTGGCCACCCTGATGGACGGCGTGCTCACGGATTTCGAAATCGAGATCGTGAACAACGAGACGATCAAGGGAAACATCTACAAGGCCAAGGTGGTCCGCGTGGACCAGAGCCTGCAGGCGGCATTCATCCACTACGGCAGCCAGAAGAACGGCTTCCTGCCCATCGGCGAGCTGCCCCGGGATCTCGTGAGCCCCGATGGCCGCCGCGGTCGCATTCAGGACCTGCTCAGCCGCGACCAGGAAATCATGGTCCAGGCGGTGCGCGAGGAGATGGGCGCGAAGGGCGCCATGATGAGCGCCCAGGTGAGCCTCCCCGGTCGCTACCTCGTGCTGACCCCGGGCAACCCGCTGAACGGCATCAGCCGCAAGATCGAGAGCCGCGAGGAGCGCGAGTATTTCAAGCCCCTGATCGACGAGCCGGACATGCCCAAGGGCTTCGGCGTCATCGTGCGCACCGCCTCCCTGGGCGTGACCAAGGAGGACTTCCAGCGTGACCTCGAGTACCTCCTCGACACCTGGAAGGAGGTCCAGAGCCGTAACAAGCACCGCCACGGCCCTGGGCTCGTCTGGCAGGAGGACGACGTCGTCACCCGCACCCTGCGGGACGGTTTCAGCGCGGACATGGAAGAGGTCTACATCGACGACATCGATACCTTCCACACCGCCCAGCACTTCTTCAAGCGCACCATGCCCCAGCACATCGGCGTGCTGAAGCACTACGTGGGCAAGAAGCCGATCTTCTCGAAGTACCAGACCGAAGAGCAGATCGACCGCATCTACCTGCGCAAGGTGCCCCTCGCCTCCGGCGGTGCGCTGGTCATCGACCAGACCGAGGCCCTGGTGGCCGTGGATGTGAACTCCGGCAAGACCACGGGGGACAACCAGGAGGACACGGCCTACAAGACCAACATGGAGGCGGCTGAGGAAGTCGCCCGCCAGCTGCGTATGCGCGACCTCGCGGGGCTCGTGGCCATCGACTTCATCGACATGAAGAAGGAGAGCCACATCCGTCAGGTCCAGGACCGGCTCGTGGAGTGCCTCCGCGAAGACAAGGCCCGCATGGAGGTTGGCAAGATCAACCGTTTCGGCGTGCTGGTGCTCACCCGCCAGCGCATCCGGCCCTCCATTTCCCACGCCACCCACGAGTGCTGCCCCATGTGCCAGGGCTCGGGCAAGGTGAAGAACCTCGATACCCTCGTGCTCTCCGTGGTGCGCCGCCTCAAGGCCGTGCTCAGCCGCGGCGGTGTGGCCGAGATGCGGGTGAAGCTGGCCCCGGTGATCGCCATGGCGGTCCTGAACGCCAAGCGCTCCGATCTTTCGGAGATGGAGTCCAGCCACGAGGTCAAGGTGACCATCCTGGCGGATCCCGAGATGGCCTATGGCGAGATGGCCGCCGAGATCGAGCGTCGCGAGGACGAGCCCCAGGAGAAGGTGGCCGCCCCCAAGCCGGAACCCCGCCGTGGGCGTCCGGAGGATGACACCGTCGTCCTCGGCGGCGACAGTCCCATCTCCTTTGACCGCGCATTAGGCGCCCAGGGCGATGAGGCCCGCAAGGTGTCCGTCTCCCCCGCGGTGTTCAAGTACGACCGCCGGGATGTGCAGCGTGCCGCGCTGGAAGAGCGTGACCGCCTACGGGCCCTGTTCGAGAGCGTGAAGCCCGAGGATGAGCTCGAGGGCGAAGGCGAGGAGGCCCCCGCCGCCGAAGGCGCGCCGGAGCGCGAGAAGCGGGGCCGTC
>CAYQAS010000187.1:0-5372 GCA_964415525.1 uncultured Solibacteraceae bacterium | reverse complement strand
ACCAGAGCTGGGGCCGCTTCTGGGGCTGGGATCCCAAGGAGAACGGCGCCCTGCTGATCGTGCTCTGGGTGGCCATCATCCTGCACGGCCGCATGGCCGGAGTCTTCCGGGAGAAGGGCATCATGGCCATGGCCATCGGCGGCAACATCGTCACCAGCCTCAGTTGGTTCGGCGTGAACATGCTCGGCGTCGGCCTCCACTCCTACGGCTTCATGGACAAGGCCTTCTGGGCCCTGACCATCTTCATCCTGAGCCAGCTGGTCTTCATCGGGCTGTGCTTGGCGCCCCGGCGGTTCAAGGTCTGACGGACCGAAAATTTTCATTTAGAAGGGCGGCGGGGTGAACCGCCGCTCTTTTTGTATTAATCCCGCGGCTGCAACGACGCCAGGGACATCCGCAGCAGGCTGTCGATCATCCCTCGCAGTTCGTCCACGTTCCGGGCGGCGCTCTTGAAACCGCGGGCGGAGACTGCCAGGACTCGGGCAACTTCGGCGGGGTTGGGCGCGCCTGCAGGTGGTGGACCGGGGAGTTCCGTCAGGATGTCTCGCAGCAGAGCCTCAAAAGCTTCGTAGCCGCGCATCACCGTCGCTTCGGCGAACTCGAAGCCGCACTGGATGAGGTCTTGGGTGTCCTGGGAGCCCGCCATCAGTTCGAAGGGGCGGACCACCCAGTGTTCGAAGGCCACGTGGAGCCGCTCCAGGGGTGAGGCCGCCGTCTTCAACTCCCGTTGGATGGTCTCCAGGATCTGATCCGCGAAGCGCTGAAGGACCGCCTCGAAGATCCGTTCCTTGTTGCAGTAGAGCAGGTAGAGCGCAGGGCGGGACATGCCCGCGGCCTGTGCGAGATCGCCCATGGTGGTCTTCCGGTAGCCGTACCGCAGGAAGACGGCGGTGGCGCCGTCGAGGATCCGGGTTTCCTTGTCGCTGCCCATGGAAAGAAGTGTTGACAAAAAATGTCCCAATGTCAAAACTGTTCCCGTTGACATATTTCGTCATTTTGTCAGAGTGAGCGCCGTGACCTTTCAAACCATCCCTTCAACCCTGCGATTGAACGGCCTGAGGCCGTGGCTGGGGGGGGCGCTGGTGGTGGCGGGGCTGTGGCTACAAGGCACCCTCACCTCACCTGTCTGGAGACTTCCCATGTCCGCTTCCCCACAGTGGCGCGATGGCCGCTTCCATAACCCTCAGCCGCTCTGGAACAACACCGTGGGAGCCTTGACCAGCCTGTTTCGACGCTCTCCTCATGCGCGACCGAAGGAGCCGCTCCCGGTGGTCCGTCCCGAACAGACATCCCCTGGCAGCGGGCTGGCGGTGACCTGGATGGGTCACTCCACGCTGCTGGTGGAGGTCGACGGCACCCGCATCCTCACGGATCCAGTTTGGTCCGAGCGCGCATCCCCCCTGGGCTGGGTGGGCCCCCGGCGCTTCCATCCGACGCCCGTGGCGCTGGAAACACTGGCGGTACCCGATGCCGTGGTGATCTCCCACGACCATTACGACCACCTGGATCGGGGGACGATCCGCCGCATCAAGGACTGGCCGACTCGCTTCATCGTTCCACTGGGCGTGGGGCGGCGCCTCGCGGCCTGGGGCGTTCCGGAGGCGCGCATCACGGAGCTGGACTGGTGGGGCCGCACGAAGGTGGCCACGCTGGAGATCGTCTGCGCGCCGGCCCGCCACGCGAGCGGTCGGGGGATCTTCGACAAGGACCGCACGCTGTGGGCGGGCTACGCGTTCCTGGGTGCGGCACATCGGGTCTACTTTTCGGGCGACACGGGGCTCTTCGACGGACTGGCGGACATCGGTACCCGGCTCGGTCCCTTCGACCTGACCCTGATCGAATCCGGCGCCTATGGGCAGGCCTGGCCCGACTGGCACCTCGGCCCCGAGCAGGCCGTGCAGGCCCACGGCCTCGTGCAGGGCAAGGTGATGCTGCCTATTCACTGGGGGACCTTCCAGCTGGCCTCCCATGGTTGGACCGAGCCGGTGGAGCGGGTGTTGGTGGCCGCCGCTCAAGCGGATGTCCAGGTGCTGGTGCCGCGCCCCGGAGAACGCCTGGAGCCAGGATCTACGCCGCCTCAGGTGCGCTGGTGGCCGAGCCTGCCGCACCAAACCGCCGCAGAATCGCCCATCGTGGCGACCTCGGACGGGCTCAGGCCTGCCTTCTCCCGCTGAAACGTGAAGCGCCCGGCGATGCCGGGCGCTTCACGTTGGCTGGAACCGACTACATCAGCCGGTGGAACAGGATCTGGTTCTCCAGATAGATGTGAGCGAGCAGGCTGTCGGCGAGCCGCTGGCAGGAAGCGTAGAGCTCCTGCTGGACCGGGGCGGCCCCGGGGGCGGCCACGTAGCCGTTGGTGAGCACACGGATGCGCTTGAGCAGGCCCTCGGCCGCATCGTGCTCGTCCTGGAAGAGGTCCAGGGGTTCCTGCAGCTCGTGCTTCACGTCGACTTCGCGACCGGCTTCCTTGGCGAGGATGGCGGGGAACAGCGTCGTTTCCTCATCCCGCAGGTGCTGGCGCATCTCGGTGCAGAAGAGGTCCACCTCGTCGCGGACGGCGAGCAGCACATCGGCCCGCCAGCCTTCGAACAACGCGGCTTCCTCAGCGAGGCTCTCCAGCTCGGCCATGCCGATCCGGGTCTCCCGGTGGTAGCGCGCCATGATGTGGCGAATGAGCTCAGGAGTGGGCGCATCCTTCCAGGCGTCCAGCTCCGCGCGCTCGCGGTTCCACTTTTCGTGATCCTGCATCATGGGTGCTCCAGGGCCGTCCAATCAGACGTTGGGTGCTCGGGACTGAGGCCCCGTTCCTGACCAGTATCACATGGCAGAGGGTCGCTTCTCAGCCCTCTCGAACCACATGTACCGCCGTGGCCTTGACCTGGGCGACGCAAGGAGAACCTTGTTCCAGGCCGAGCTGTTCAAGGGCATCGAGAGTCAAGAAGGCTGAAAGGAAGAAACCGGCGTCGAGCTCGACTTTGAAAAAGGGCCCCTGGGGCAGGATCCGCGTCACGATGGCGGGCAACTGGTTGCGGGCGCTCAGCTCGCCATGGATGGTGCGGTCGAGGGTCACATGCTCCGGGCGGATGCCCACCAGCAGGCGACGCCCCACGGGCTGCTCCCCGGCGCCCACCAGCCCGTGGTTCAGGGTGAAGGTGCCGCGTTCACTGGCAGTCACCACGCCTTCCACCAGCGCCTCCATGCCGAGAAAGTCCGCGACCTCCGCATCCGCCGGTCGATGGATCACTTCACGGATCGGTCCAATCTGGCGAAGGGTGCCACCCATGACGACGGCGAGACGATCCGCCAGTCTCAGGGCCTCCGTGAGGTGGTGCGTGACGAGCACGGCGGCGGTGCCGGTCTCGCGCAGGATGGCGCCGAGGTCCTGGAGCAGGGCCTCCCGGGTGGGCGCGTCCAGAGCCGAGAAGGGCTCATCGAGGAAGAGGATCTCGGGTTCGAGGATGAGGGCGCGGGCCAGGGCGGTGCGCTGGGCCTCGCCGCCGGAGAGGGTGCGGGCGCTGCGGTTCCGGAGATGGGAAAGGCCGAGGCGCGCGGCCCAGTGGGCGGCTTTGGCATCGCGTTCGGATCGCGGCACGCCGCGGAGGCGCAGGCCCGAGGCTAGGTTCGCCGCCACGGTGGTGTCGAAGAGCAGCGGATCCTGGAAGACCAGGGTGACCCGTTGGCGCCAGGCCCGGCGGTCCGAGGCACGGGCGAGATCGAGGTCGTCGAGGCGGAGAGAGCCCTCATCCGGCGGCAACAGCCCCGCCAGGGCCTGGAGCAGCGTGGACTTGCCGGTGCCATTGGGCCCGACGGCGGCGAGGATCTCACCGGAGGCGAGGTCCAGATCCAGATCCTGAAGCACGACCTTGCCGCCCCGGGAAAGGCGGAGGCCCCGGGCCTGGAGGAGCGGGGCCGTCGTCGCGTTTGCCCCTGGGGCGGATTCGGGGTGTCGCGCGCTCATCGGGGCCGCTCCCGCTGCTGAATCCAGGTCAGCGCCAGGTTCACGCCGAAGGTGAGGGCGAGGAGCAGCAGCCCCAGGGCGATGGCGATCTCGAAGTTGCCGCGGCTGGTCTCCATCACGGTGGCGGTGGTGAGCACCCGGGTTTGGCCCTTGAGGTTGCCGCCTACCATGATGCTGGCGCCGACTTCCGAAATGACGCCGCCGAAGCCCGCCATCACGGCGGCCATCAGGGGCAACCGCGCCT
Organism: uncultured Solibacteraceae bacterium; assembly: GCA_964415525.1. GTDB lineage: Bacteria > Acidobacteriota > Holophagae > Holophagales > Holophagaceae > CAZPUI01. The sequence goes on along the minus strand of CAYQAS010000187.1, from coordinate 1,170 downwards.
CCTTCAATAGCAGCCAGAGCGTCTGCCTCCGCGAGGCGCCCAGGGTCTGGATCTGCAGCCGCAGGTTCGGCGGCAAGGCCTGCAGGGCGGCGATGCTGAAGCCCATGACGATGGGTGTGGCGATGACGCACTGGGCGAGGACCATGGCCGTGGGGGTATAGAGGAGGTCGAGGACGCCGAGGGGCCCGCTGCGCCAGAGAAGGATGGAGACGAAGAGGCCCACCACCACTGGCGGCAGGCCCATTCCGGTGTTCACGAGGCTCACGACGATCCGCTTGCCCGGGAAGCGTGTCAGCGCTACCAGGGCTCCCAGGCCGATGCCGAGGGCTGTGCTGAGGGAGGTGGCGATCCCGGAGACCTTCAGGGAAAGCCACACGATGGCCAGCACCTCGCGGTCGAGGTGCAACAGCAGGCGCAGCGCCTCCTTGAGGCCGTCCCAGATAAGGTCCATGGCTCCAGTCTATCGAACGATTTCATGGCGCGATTCCGTCGATGGAATCACGCAGGCTCCTGGACACCTGGTTAGAAGGTCGAGCTATGCCTCGCCCATGAACGGATAGGCCAGGCCCTGAGGAGGCGTGAAGCACTCCTTGATGGTCCGCGGGCTGGTCCAGCGGATGAGGTTCAGGAAGCTGCCGGCCTTGTCGTTGGTGCCGCTGGCGCGGGCGCCGCCGAAGGGCTGGTGGCCGACGACGGCGCCGGTGCACTTGTCGTTGATGTAGAAGTTGCCGGCGGTGTTGGCCAGGGCGTCGCTGAGCTTGTTGATGACGTGGCGGTCCCGCGCGAAGATCGCGCCGGTGAGGGCGTAGGGACTCGTCTCGTCCAAGACCTGAAGCGTCTCGTCCAGCTGGTCGTCCTCGTAGACGTAGACCGTCAGCACCGGGGCGAAGATCTCCTCCTCCATGGTCTTGAAGTGGGGATTCGTCGTGAGGATCACCGTGGGCTGGATGAAGTAGCCCGTGGTCTTGTCCCCGGTGCCGCCCGCGAGGATCTCGGCTTCGGGCGAGGCCTTGGCGTAGTCGATGTAGGCCATGGTGTCGTCGAAGGCCTTTTCGTCGATCACCGCGTTCATGAAGTTTCGGAAGTCCTGCACGTCACCCACGCGGATCTGCGCGATGCGATCCAGCATGCCGTCCTTCAGCTCTTTCCAGCGGCTCTGGGGTGCGTAGA
>CAYQAS010000186.1:0-5424 GCA_964415525.1 uncultured Solibacteraceae bacterium | reverse complement strand
GTGACGGTCCAAAGGATGCCGATGTACAGTACCATGGCGATGAAGAAGCCCAGCACGGGACTCCCCACCAGGAAGGTCGCGACCTCCTTGAGCTTGGTGGTGTGCAGCGCATCCACACCCCCGTGGGCGATCACGGCACCGGAGAGCCCGCCCACTAACGCGTGGCTAGAACTGGAGGGGATGCCGAAATACCAGGTGATGAGATTCCAGAGGATGGCGGAGACGAGGGCGGCGATCACGACGTTGGGCACGATCATGCTTGCGTCAGCAATGCCCTTGGCGATGGTGGTGGCCACCTGCACGCCCATGAGCGCACCGCCGAAGTTCAGCACCGCGGCCATCATGATGGCGTTGCGGGCCGAGAGCACTCCGGTGGAGACCACCGTGGCAATGGCGTTGGCGGTGTCGTGAAAGCCGTTGATGTAGTCGAAGGCCAGGGCCAGCAGGACGATGACGGCGAGAACGGTGAGCGTCATGGTGGGCTCAGGCGTTCCGCATGACGGTGGAACCCACCACCTTGGCCACGAGCTCGATGCGGTCCATGGCGTCTTCCATGACGCCGAAGATCTCCTTCCACTTCAGGAGGTAGATGGGATCCGTGGGGCTCTCGAAGAGTTCTGCCAGGGCGGCGTGGTAGAGGGCGTCGGACTGGTTCTCCAGCGAGGTCAGTTCCATGATCCCCTTACGGATGGCGCCGGTGTTGGACATCGTGCGCAGGGACTGAATCAGGGGCGCGAGACCCTCGGCACCGCGGACGAGCAGGTCTGCCATGTCCTGGGCGATGGGAAGCACCCGGTCGATCTTGTAGAGCACAAGTCGCTCGGCGGCCGCATCCAGACAGTCCGCGACGTCGTCCATGGCGTGGGCGAGGGCCACGATGTCTTCCCGCTCGATGGGCGTCACGAAGGTGCGATCGAGATGTTCCATCAGGCCCTGGGTGAACTCATCGCCCTTGTGTTCGAAGTCCTTGATGTCCTTCCGCAGCGCGGGAATCCCGGCCGTTCCGGCCCTCAGACCATCGGCGAACCGGTGGGTCATCACCACCAGGTTGTTTGCCGAACCTTCCAGGAGTTCAAAAAACACCGTTTCACGGGGCTTCAGCCAGCGAACGAGCGCATTCAGGGACATGCTGCCTCCAGGCATCAGGCGACACACCTCGGTCGCCGATCTGTAACGTCTATGTTACACCGCCGTCACGGGCGATGCGTCACGTTGGGCATGGCATGACACGGTTCTGATCGCGGGCCTGGCAGGGGTTCTTGCACGCTTGGCTTTACTTGGAAAAAGGAGGATGGTCGATTCGCGAAAAACGAAAAGGGACCTCCCAGAGAAGGTCCCTTTCGATGGTTCCGGAGCGGATCAGCCGTCCACGCTGCCCAGGCGGTAGCCAACACCCACGACGGTCTCGATGAGGTTGGCTGCATCCCCGAGCTTGGAGCGCACGCGGCGGACATGGGCGTCGATGGTGCGGCTCTCCCCCAGGTACTCGAGGCCCCACACCTGCTGGAGGATCTTCTCGCGACTGAGGACCCGCTTTGGGTTCTGGAGGAAGTAGGCCAGGAGTTCGAACTCGCGCCGGGTGAGGTCGATGTGTTCGCCGGAGACCCGCGCCACGTGCATGTCGAGGTCGACGGTGACAATCCCGTAGGAGAGCTGGTGGGTCTTCTCCGGTTGGTCCATGAAGGAAGCGCGGCGCAGGATGGCACGGATGCGGGCGACCAACTCGCGGGTGCTGAAGGGCTTGCTGACATAGTCATCCGCCCCGAGTTCCAGGCCGAGGACCCGGTCGATCTCCTCGCTGCGGGCGGTGACCAGCACGACAGGCAGGCTGCGAGTGGCGGGCTGGCTGCGGATGGCACGCAAGACCTCCAGGCCATCGATGTCCGGCAGACTCAGATCCAGCAGGGCCACATCCAGCTTCGGACCGTGGCCGGCAGCAACCTGATGCACGAAGTGCATGGCCTCCCGGCCTGTCCCGAAGACGAACAGGGTGAACCCCTCGCGCCTCAGGTGCTGTTCAAGGCCGAGTCGGATATCGGCGTCGTCTTCCAGGAGCAGAAGGTTCGGCATGGGCCAGATCCTACCAGACGTGGTCTTCGGGCTTCGCCCGGAGACTGCGTGGGGGGGCAGGGAAGTGAGCGGTGCGAGCCTGATGTGCAGGTCGCTCCTCCCACACGAAAGATCAGGACTGCTGCAGGTAGGGATGCTTGGCGCTCTTCCCTTCGAGAATGAAGAGCACTTCCTCCGCGATGTTCGTCGCCTGATCCGCGATGCGTTCCCAATTCTTGTTGATCATGAGCAGGTGGCTGGACCGCTCGATGGTCAGGGGATCCGCCAGCATGGCCCGCAGGAGTTCCTTGTAGGTGTGGACGTAGTCCGAATCCACCGCATCGTCCGCGGCGATGACGGCCCGGGCCTCGACCGCATTCCCGTTGACGAAGGCATCCACGGCGTTACGCACCATCGTGGCGGTGTTCACGCTGATGCGCTCCAGCTCATCCCCGGTGAGTACCGCAGGCTGCACCGCCAGCAGTTTGGCGCGCCAGGCGATGTTGCAGCAGTGGTCGCCGATGCGCTCCAGTTCAGGAACGATTTTCAGGGTGCTGGCGAGAAGCCGCAGGTCCGACGCAAATGGCGCGCGAAGCCCCAGAAGATCGATGCAGGCCTGATCGAGCTTCAGTTCCCACTCGTCCACTTCCTTGTCCAGGGCGAGGACGCGGTCCGCCGCCTCGGTGTTGCGGCGCACCAGGGCGTCCTGGGTGAGGGAGATCATCTCCTCCACCTGCCCGGCCATGGCCAGGAGGCTGAACTTCAGATCCCGGAGCTCGTTGTCGAAGTGCCGACCCATTAGCCAAACCTCCCGCTGATGTAATCTTCTGTGATGCGTTCTCGTGGATTGGTGAAGAGCTTTTCGGTGAGCCCGACCTCCACCAGTTTGCCCAGCCAGAAGAACGCCGTGTAGTCGCTGACTCGCGCCGCCTGCTGCATGTTGTGGGTCACGATGACGATGGTGTAGTCCCGCTTTAGCTCGAAGATCAGCTCCTCGATGCGGCTGGTGGCCAGCGGGTCGAGGGCGGAGCAGGGTTCGTCCATGAGCAGGACTTCCGGCTTCACCGCCAGGGCGCGGGCAATGCAGAGGCGCTGCTGCTGGCCGCCGGACATCCCCAGGCCGGAGTCGTTCAACCGGTCCTTCACCTCGTCCCAGAGCCCGGCGGAGATCAGGCTGCGCTCCACGGCCTCGTCCAGCACTTTGCGGTCCTTCACGCCCTGCACCCGCAGGCCGTAGGCGACGTTCTCGTAAATGGACTTGGGAAAAGGGTTGGACTTCTGGAACACCATGCCCATGCGCTTGCGCAAGGAGATGACGTCCGTGCCCGCGCCGTAGACATCTTGGCCGCCGACCTTGACGCGACCATCGACCCGAACGCCATCGATGAGGTCATTCATGCGGTTGATGCAGCGCAGGAGCGTGCTCTTGCCGCAACCGGAGGGGCCGATGAGCGCCATCACGGTGTTCTTGCGCACGGTGAGGTCGACGTCGAACAGGGCCTGCTTCTGCCCGTAGAACAGGCTCAGGCGCTCAACTTCCACCATGGGCGGGGCCTTGAGGGCCGCCTGGTCGGTCAGGGGGACGTCCTTGGGACTCAAGGCGTCGACGTCGTGGACCGCGGGGCCGCGCGTGAGCTCGGGCACGGGCATGTGCAGCGGCTCGGGCACGGCAAGTTGGGATTCGGGTTGCATCATGCGGGTGACTCCAGGGGGCGGCGAAATTAGAAGGCGCTGCTGCCCATGCGCGCACGGAGCTTCTGGCGCAGGCGGAGGGCGGCGAGGTTCAGCACGAGGACGACGAGCAGCAGCAGCAGGGCGGTGGCGAAGACCATGGGCTTGGCCGCCTCGCTGTTGGGGCTCTGGAAGCCCACGTCGTAGATGTGGAAACCCAGGTGCATGAACTTGCGGTCGAGGTGCAGGAAAGGGAAGGTGCCATCCAGCGGCATGGCCGGAGCCAGTTTGACCACGCCCGTGAGCATGAGCGGGGCCACTTCGCCGGCGCCCCGCGCCATGGCGAGCACCAGACCCGTGAGGATGCCGGGCATCGCACTGGGCAGGACGACCTTCCAGGTGGTCTGCCACTTGGTGGCGCCCAGGGCGAGGCTGGCCTCCCGCTGACTGCGCTGGACGCTGGCGAGGGCCTCCTCCGTGGCCACGATCACGACAGGCACTGTCAACAGTGCCAGGGTGAGAGAAGCCCACAGGATGCCGCCCGTGCCGAAGGTGGGAGTGGGCAGGGTCTCCGCAAAGAAGATGCGGTCGATGGAGCCGCCCAGGGTGTAGACGAAGAAGCCCAGACCGAAGATGCCGAAGACGATGGAGGGCACACCGGCGAGGTTGTTCACCGCCACCCGCACCATGCGCACCATCAGGCCCTGCTTGGCGTATTCCCGCAGGAACAGCGCGGCGATCACGCCGAGGGGCACCACCATGATGCTCATGATGAGCACCATCATCACGGTGCCGAAGATGGCCGGGAAGATGCCGCCTTCGGTGTTGGATTCGCGCGGGTCATCCGCCACGAATTCCCACAGGCGGCTGAGGTAGACACGGACCTTGCCGGCCAGACCGATCTGGTTGGCGGCCACGATGCGGACGGTGGAAGCCAAGGGCAGGTCCTTGGTCTGACCGTCCACCGCTTCGAGGGTGAGGGTCATGGCCTGGGAGGTGGCCCGCACCTCGTCGATCTGCTTCTGAAGCCCTTCGAACGTGTCGTGGAGCGCCTTCTCCTGCTGCTCCAGTCCGGCGATGGACTTGCCAGCGGCCTCCGCGCGCCGTTTCTCGATGCGCAGCTTTTCCAGCTTCGCGTTCAGCTTGCCGCCCTCGTCCTTCTCGAGTTTCAGGACCTTCAGGCGGCTGGTACGGGCCTCCGGGAGGCGCTCATGGGCGAGCCGAAGGGCGCCCGCGCCTTCGGCGACGGTCTGGCCGTCCTTCCGGACGTCCTTGATGCGACCGATGAAGGCGCCGCCTTCGAGCCGCTCCACGAGCACGGCGTCCGCCGGCTCCTGGCGCTGGGCGAGCTCGCTGGCGGAGAACCAGCGGTAGTCCTGTCCGAAGAGGTCGCGGTTGGCGACCCGGAATTGCACCTTGGCAGGGGTGTCGAGGTGGGCCTCGTCGTAGCCGGTGATCTCGCCCATGACCGGGCCGGAGGCGGTCTGCACCTGCACGATGGGCTTGGGCCAGAAGAAGCCCAGGCCGCGCACGGCGATGTAGCCCACCAGGCCACTGATCATGAGGATGGAGAGGGCGAGGGCGCCGCCGGAGAACCAGATCAGCGCGCTGCCGCGTCTTGCCCATTCACGGAAGGAAGCCATCAGAACGTCTCGTAGCGCTTGCGCAGGTGCTGCCGGATGAGTTCCGCCAGGGTGTTGAGCA
>CAYQAS010000185.1:0-5486 GCA_964415525.1 uncultured Solibacteraceae bacterium | reverse complement strand
GGGCCTTGAGGCGGCCGTGGTAGACCTAGCCATTGCGGTCGAAGACCACAGCGCTGATGCCCTGTTCCAGCAGACGAGCGGCAATGCGAGCACCCACGGCCTTAGCGGCGTTGATGTTGCAGCCATTCCCGAGCTGCTCGCGGAGTTCCTTCTCCAGGCTGGAGGCAGAAGCCAGGGTCACACCCTTGGCATCGTCCACGGCCTGGACATAGATCCGCTTGAGGCTCTTGAAGATGGTGAGACGGGGGCGTGCCGCCGTGCCGGAGATCCGGCTGCGGATGCGCCTTTTGGTCTGTTCGCGGCGAAGCTTGAGGTCAGTAGCCATCGTTTACCCCCTACTTCCCGGTCTTGCCGGCCTTGCGGCGGATGACTTCGTTGGTGTACTTCACGCCCTTGCCCTTGTAAGGCTCCGGCTTGCGGTACTTGCGGATGTCCGCTGCCACCTGGCCGACGAGCTGGCGGTCATGGCCAGTCACGATGAGGTGCGTATTCTTCTCGACCGCGATGGCGATGCCTTCGGGGGCCTTGTAGAAGATGGGGTGGCTGAAGCCGAGGTCCAGGCGGAGCTGGTCGCCCTCGATGGCAGCCTTGTAGCCGACACCCACGATGTCGAGTTCCTTCTTCCAGCCTTCAGTCACACCCGTGACGTGATTCTGGAAAATGGCGCGGGTCAGGCCATGGTAGGCACGAGTCTGGGGTTCGTCGTTGGCGCGAAGCACATTGACGGAATCGGCCTGGATGTCAAAGGTGATCCCGGTGGGGATGGGGCAATGAAGCGTGCCCTTGGCGCCTTCGACCACGGCCTCGGCCCCGTGGATGGTCACTTTCACGCCTTTCGGCAGTGCCACTGGCTTTTTTCCGATGCGAGACATGGTTCGGATTCCTTGGTTTCGGTTGAGGGAGGAGGTCTACCAGACCTGGGCGATGATCTCGCCACCCAGGTTCTGGGCCTTGGCAGCCTTGCCCGTCATCACACCCTTGGGGGTGGACAGGATCGAGATGCCCAGGCCGCTGAAGACTTCAGGGATCTCCTTGACGCCCGCGTAGACACGCAGACCGGGAGAAGAGATACGCTTGAGCCCGTGAATCACGGAAGCGCCACCCTTGACGTACTTCAGGCTCACGACCAAGTAGTCGCGCCCCTCGTGAGAGACAGCCTTGCAGCCGTTGATGTAGCCTTCGGACTTGAGCACGTCGGCAATGCGAGCCTTGATCTTGCTCGCAGGGATCACGACAGCGTCGTGGCCGGCCATGATGCCGTTACGGATACGGGTCAGAAAATCAGCAATCGGATCGGTATACATATTTGCCTCTCCCCTTACCAGCTGGCCTTCTGGACGCCCGGAAGCTCACCCGCAAGGGCGTGCTTGCGGAAGCAGAGGCGGCAGAGTTCGAACTTGCCGATGAAGCCGCGGGGACGGCCGCAGACCTTGCAGCGATTGCGGTGACGGACCGAGAATTTAGGCTTCTGCGAGTCCTTGTAGATCTTTGCAGTGCGCGCCATGGTTCCTCCTACTTACGGAACGGCATACCGAGGTGGGCCAGCAGCGCACGGGCCTCGGCGTCCGTCGGCGCGGTAGTGACGAAGGTGATGTTCATGCCCTTGATCTTCTCGACCTTGCTGTAATCGATCTCCTGGAAGATCAGCTGGTCACGAAGGCCGAGCGTATAGTTGCCGCGGCCGTCGAAGCTCTTGGTGGGCACGCCGCGAAAATCGCGAACGCGGGGCAGAGACAGGCTCACCAGACGATCGAAGAACTCCCACATGCGGGGACCACGCAGGGTCACCATGCAGGCGATGGGCATGCCCTCACGCAGCTTGAACTGCGCAACGGACTTCTTCGCCTTGCGGACGATGGCCTTCTGGCCAGCAATGGAGGAGAGCTCCTCGACGGCACCGTCGAGCAGCTTGATGTTCTGGATCGCGTCACCAACACCCATATTGATGACGATCTTCTGCAGGCGTGGCACCTGCATCGCGCTGGTATAGCTGAACTCGTCCTTCAACTTCGGGACGACTTCCTTGTAGCGAGCCTTGATTCGAGGCTCAGCAGCATTGCTCATGGATTCCTCCATTTCCGGAGGGCGATCATGCCCTCGGGGTTCGGGAGAGGGGAAGGGCTTGGACACCAGCGATCTGGGCCGTTTCCTCCCTGGCTCGGTTGAAACATTCCGCCGACAGCGTCCTGTCGGCGGAACGGGTAGTATCTCGTACTGTGTGCAGTTTGTGAACCGCTATTTGCAACAGAAGGCCGGCAAGCCGGCCAACTGTTTCGAAAACCTAGCTGCGCTTCCGGGTCAGCTTGCCCTCGGCATCGAGGAGCTGCACGTTGGAGGCATGGATGGTCGCCTCACGAGAGACGATTCCGCCTTCCTCACCGGTCTGCGGGTTGGCCTTGACGGCCTTCTTGATGACGTTGACGCCGGCCACGGTGACACGGTTGGCAACGGGGTCGACCTTGGTGACCTGACCGCGCTTGCCCTTGTCCTTGCCCGCGATGACCTGAACTTCGTCACCCTTCTTGAGCTTCATTTTGATCGGCTTTTCCATCAGAGCACCTCAGGAGCGAGGGAGACGATCTTCATGTACTTCCGCTCGCGGAGTTCACGGGCGACAGGGCCGAAGACGCGCGTGCCGACAGGCTCGCCATCCTTCTTGATGATGACGGCAGCGTTCTCGTCGAAGCGGATGTAGCTCCCGTCCTTGCGGCGGAAAGCCTTGCGCTGACGAACGATCACGGCCTGCACCACGGCCTTCTTCTTCACGTTGCCGCCGGGGATCGCTTCCTTGACGGAAGCGGTGATGACGTCCCCGAGCTGGGCAGTCTTGCCGACGCCGCCCCCGAGGGGGAGGATGCAGCAGATCTTCTTGGCGCCGCTGTTGTCGGCGACGTTAAGCATGGTTCCCATCTGGATCATGTCTGCTCCTTACTCGCCGGCTTTTTCGACGACTTCGAGCACCATCCAGCGCTTGCGCTTGGACAGGGGACGAGTCTCGACGATGCTGACGACGTCGCCGATCTGGCAGGCATTCGTCTCATCGTGGGCCATGTACTTCTTGGTGGCCTTGACCGTACGCTTATAGATCGGGTGCTGGAACTTGCGCTCGACCTTCACGACGACCGTCTTGTCCGCCTTATTGGAGACCACGACGCCGTTGCGGACCATCTTGTTTTCCAGGCTCATGATCTCACTCCGTCACTTTCGCCCGAAGGGCGGTCTTGACACGGGCCAGTTCCCGACGAGTCTTGCGCATCTCGGCGGTGTTTTCGACCTGACCCACGGCGTGCTGGAAGCGGAGGGTGAAGCGCTTGGCGGCGAGCTCGGCCTCGAGCTGCATGAGCTCTTCCATGCTCTTTCCAGCCAGTTCGCTAAAGGGCTGCTTCTTGCTCATCTCGGACCTCTCACTCTTCCGGCGGCGTGCGGGACACGAATTCGGACATGACGTTCAGCTTCATCTGCGCCAGGCGCAGCGCTTCGCGAGCCGTCTCGATATCCACACCTTCCATCTCGAACAGGATCTTGCCGGGGCGAACCACAGCGACCCAACCATCAGGCGAACCCTTGCCGGAACCCATGCGGGTCTCAGCGGGCTTGCTGGTGATGGGCTTGTCGGGGAAGACACGAATCCAGATCCGGCCACCACGCTTGATGTGGCGGGTCATGGCGATACGGGCGGCTTCGATCTGACGGTTGGTCACCCAGGCGTGTTCAGTCGCCTTGATGCCGTAATCGCCAAAGGAGAGCTCGGCGCCGCGGGTCGCAACGCCGCGCGTCCGACCCTTCTGCTGCTTACGGTACTTTACTTTGTTGGGCTGCAACATGGGTTCACCTCAACGCTTCACGGTTTCGGCAGGCGCGTCGCCCATGTTCACCCACACCTTGACACCGATGATGCCGTAGGTGGTGTGAGCTTCGGCGAAGCCGTAGTCGACATTGGCGCGGATGGTCTGAAGCGGCATCTGCCCGGAGAGGTAGTCCTCGGTGCGGGCGATTTCGGCGCCATTGAGGCGGCCGCTGACCTTGATCTTGAAGCCCTTGGCACCGAAACGCATGGCAGCTTCTTCAGCCTTGCGCATGGCGCGGCGGAAGGCGATGCGGCGTTCGAGCTGCTGGGCGACGCCCTCGGCCACGAGCTGGGCATCGACTTCAGGCTTCTTGATTTCCTGGATGTCGACGCTGACGGGGCGGTTGAGCTTCTTCTGGAGATCTTCGCGGAGCTTGTCGATCTCGGCGCCCTTGCGACCGATGACGATGCCGGGGCGGGCGGTGAAGATGCGGACCGTGACCTTGTCGGCGGCGCGCTCGATGTCGATCTTGCTGATCATGGCGTTCAGGCCGTGGAGCTGGGCCTTCAGTTCCTTGCGGAGCTTGAGGTCCTCGTGCAGCAGGTGAGCGTAATCACGCTTGGCGTACCACTTGCTGTGCCAGTTCTTGGAATGAACGAGTCGGAATCCGTAGGGATGGCATTTCTGGCCCATGGTTATTCCTCCCGACCCAGTTGCAGCGTGATGTGGCAGGTGCGCTTCTGCACCCGGTAGGCGCGGCCCATGGGGGCGGGCCGGACGCGCTTCATGCGGAAGCCCTCGTCCACGAACGCGGTGCGAACGATCAATTCGTCGGGATTCACGGCGGGGTCCTTGTCGATGGCATTGGCGATGGCGGAATCGAGGAGTTTCTTGATGGGCGCGGCAGCGTACTTCTTGGTGCTGGCGAGGATCCACTGAGCCTCCCCGGCCTGCTTGCCGCGGATCAGATCGACCACCAGCCGGGCCTTCTGAGCGGAGCCGCGGAGGTGCCGGATCGTGGCGCTGGAAACGATGTCAGTCATATCACTTCCCCTTCGCCTTGGCGTCGGACTTGCCGGCGTGGGCCCTGAATGTGCGGGTAGCGGCGAACTCGCCGAGCTTGTGACCCACCATGTTGTCGGTTACGTAGACGGGAACGAACTTGTTGCCATTGTGGACGGCGATGGTCAGGCCGATCATCTGGGGGATCACGGTGGAGCGGCGGGACCAGGTCTTGATCACGCGCTTGTCCATGACCGCCTGGGCGGTCTCGATCTTCTTCTGCAGGTGGCCGTCGATGAATGGCCCTTTCTTGAGCGAACGTGCCATGGGTGACTCTCCTAGTTGATCCGCTTGACGATGAACTTGGTGGTGCGCTTGTTGCTGCGCGTCTTGTAGCCACGGGTCGGCTGGCCCCAGGGCGTCACGGGGTGACGGCCACCGGAGGTCTTGCCTTCACCACCACCATGCGGGTGATCCACGGGGTTCATGACCACGCCGCGGACGGTCGGGCGGACGCCCATCCAGATCCGGCGGCCTGCCTTGCCAAGAGCCACGTTCTCATGCTGCAGATTGCCCACCTTGCCGATGGTGGCGGAGCAGTCCAGGTGGATCTTGCGGATTTCCCCGGAGGGCATGCGGAGCTGGGCGTAGTCGCCGTCCTTGGCCACGAGCTGGGCGAAGGCGCCGGCGGCGCGG
>CAYQAS010000184.1:0-5741 GCA_964415525.1 uncultured Solibacteraceae bacterium | reverse complement strand
GCCACTCGGGCCGTCCAGGGCGATCACGGGGAGCTGGGGCATGGGGCACCTCGGGGAGGTAACTGTAACGCAGCCAATCCGCATCATGGACCGTTGTGGCAAATCCGCAGGGGTGGGATCATCCCGAGCCATTCCCCCGAGGCCCCATGTCCATCCTCCGAAGGCTGCTCCTTGCCTATGCCATCTTGGCGGTGGCGACGAGTCTGCATGCTTCGGAGTGCCGGCGCCCCCTCGTCATCGGCGTCGGCATTGGGTTTGCACCCTACGAGTACCTCGATGCCGAGGGTCAACCCGCCGGCTACGTGATCGACGTCCTTCGGGCAGTGGCGGCCCAGCAAGGTCTGAACATCACCCTCCGTCCCATGCCCTTTGGAAAGCAGGCCGCCGCCCTCGAAAGCGGCGAAGTGGATGCCCTGGCGGGCATGGCCCTGACGCCTTCCCGCGAGAAGCACTACGACACCTGCATCGCCCACAGCCTCATCGCGTATGGCATTGTCGTGCGCACAGGACATGACACCATCCGGTCCCAACGGGACCTGCACGGCAAGGTGGTCCTGGGCTTGGAGGGAGGCATCGCCAGCGACCGGGAATCCATGGAGGCCGTGAAGCCCGTTGGATTCGTCACCCACGAGGCGGCCCTGATGGCCCTGGATGCGGGCCAGGGCGACTGTGCCGTCGTTCCTCGCCAGACGCTGCAGAGCTACCAGCGTTCGGGCCAGGTCCAGGGACTCAGCATGGTCCCCCTCGAATTCTTTGCGCTGCGCCGAAGCTTTGCGGTGCGCCGAGGGAATACCGCCCTCCTGGAGGCCCTCAACCAGGGCCTTTACCACATTCAGGCGTCTGGGGAACTGACCCGCATCCACGACCGGCACCTCGGTCCCCTGGAATTGCCTGAACTGTCCCTCTCCCAGGGCTTTCGCCGTGTGCAGCAGCCGTTTCTCCTTGCGGCGGGCGCACTTTCGGGCCTCGGAGTCCTCGCTTGGATCCACACCCTGAGGCGTACCGTGCGCCGACGCACGGCCGCGCTGGAGCAGGAAATCGCCCAGCGCCGAGAGGCCGAAGCGGCGAAGGCAGGGCTGCTCGGTGAGCAGGATGCCCGGAACGCCATTCTGCAGAGCACTGTGGAAGAACTCTGCCGGGCCCTGGCGGAGGTCGAGCAGCTCTCGGGCCTGATCCCCATCTGTGCCGAGTGCAAGAGCGTGCGCGATGACAAGGGCTACTGGACCGCCGTGGAAGCCTACGTCACCAGCCATTCCGGGGCCAAGTTCACCCATGGCCTCTGCCCTTGCTGCGTCGAGCGGCACCGCGAGGTCATGGAGCAGACCCGCGCATAGACTGGAGGGGCACCTCTGAGGTTCCCCATGATGCGTTCCCTCCTGAGTCTGGTCCTGCCCTGCCTGCTCTCCGCCGCACCGCCGCGGGTGGCCCTCTTCCAGGCGGATGGCTTTCCCACGGTGGATGCCCCGGGTGTCTCTTCGACCTCACTCACGGAGGCCCTGAAGGGCCTGGAGGTCATCCGCTGCGATTCTTCCGCCCGCCTTCGGGATGTGCTGGCCTCCGGCGTCGACGTGTTGATCCTTCCCCACGGCAGCGCCTTCCCCGTGGAGGCCTTCGACGCCATCCGCGCGCACCTCGAGCATGGACGCCACCTGGTCAACCTGGGCGGGGCGCCGCTCCAGCAACCCGTGCGGTTCGCACAGGGTAGGTGGGTCCAGGGGCCGCCCCAGGCCACCTTCGCCCACGCGTTCCTCTTCGGCCCCGCAGAAGCCGTGGAGACTTTGGGCCTGCAAGCCCCGGCACCCGTTCCCGGCACGGGCTGGCCCCTCACACTGCCCCGATCGACCCGCACCTGGGCCCTGACCGTGCGGTTCGGCACCCGGAAGGAAGCCCTCGCGGAGGAAGCCCCGGACGCGCCCAGGGACGCCCTCCTCCGCCCCCTGGTGCACCTGACGGACGGCACGTTGCCCCGGGCCTGTGCCCTCCAGGAGATCGACCGGCTGCGGGGCTTTGGCGCCGGGGGTCGCTGGGTCTTCGCCACCCACGACGCAGCCATGGATGCACCGCTTGTGCGCGCCCTGGTCGATCGTGCCCTGGCGGGCCCCTCCGAACTGGAGGCCTGCCCTGTCCAGGCCACCGTCGAATCCGGCGACACCCCACGCATTCGGCTGAACCTCTTCAGGCCATCTGCCGTGGCCCATCCCCTTCCGGCTCGGGTGAGGCTCCTGGATGCCCGTGGAAACCCGGCGCTGGAGCTGGAGGTCCCCTGGCATGGGACCCCGAAAGCGGCCTTCGCAGAAACGCCCCTGCGCACGAAGCGCCCCCTCGCGTCAGGTCTCCACCGTGTGGAAGTCAGGTGGGGCGACCACACCGAGACCACGGGATTCTGGGTGCGGGATGGACATCTGATGTCCACCGGATCACCGCTGACCACCAGCCGAGACTGGCTCCGCCTCGATGGCAAGGTGCAGCCGATCCTCGGCACCACTTACATGGACTCCAGCGTCCACCGGCGTTTCCTCTTCCAGCCCAATCCGGCCCGGTGGGACGCGGACTTCGCGCGCATGAAGACCCAGGGCGTGAACCTTGTCCGCACGGGCCTCTGGGCCTACTGGAACCGCCTGATGACGGGCCCTGGCGCCCTGGACGACGGCGCCCTGCGGGCCTTGGACGCATTCGTCCACACCGCGGCCAAACACCGCATCCATGTCTGTTTCACGTTCTTCGCCTTCCTCCCGCCCACCTTCGGCGGCGAGAACCCTTACCTCGATCCCAAATCCCTGGAGGGTCAGGCCGCGCTCCTGACCCAGGTGGCCGCTCGCTATCGCGGTTGTCCATGGATCCACTACGACCTGATCAACGAGCCCTCCTGGTCCACGCCGGAAACGCTCTGGACGAACCGCCCCATGGGGGACCGTTTCGAGCGGGCCGCCTGGCAGGCCTGGGTGAAGGCGCGCCATGGGGATGATCCCGCGCGCCTCCGGGAGCTCTGGCGAGACGCCAGCGATGATGCGCTGAGCCTTCCGAATCCCACGGAACTGAACACCGGTGCCATCAAGGACGAGAAACGGCCCCGCAAGGTCCGTGATTTCCGCGTCTTCACCATGGAGGCCTTCGCAGGCTGGGCGGGCCACATGCGAAGCGTTCTGCGAAACGTCGGCGGCAACCCGCTGGTGACCGTGGGGCAGGACGAGGCGGGCCTCAACGCCAGCCCCTCCATTCAGGTGATGGCGGAGCAGCTCGACTACACCGCGCTCCACGACTGGTGGCTCAACGACGACTTGCTCTGGGACCACGTCACCGCCAAGGTGCCCGAGAAGCCGATGTTGGTGCAGGAGACGGGCCTCATGCGCCTGGAGGACGTGGACGGCAAGCCCTGGCGCACGCCCGAGGCCGCGGCCCGCCTGATGGAGCGCAAGTTCGCCCTGACCCTGATGGGGCGCGGCGCAGGCGTGGTGCAGTGGATCTGGAACATCAACCCCTACATGGCCCTGGACAACGAGGCCGTGATTGGATTTCTTCGCCCCGACGGCACCGCCAAGACGGAGCTGCGCAGCCTTCCCGCCTTCGCGGACTTCCTCACGAAAGCCGCGCCGCACCTGGAGGATTTCCAAGCCGACCCCGTGGTGGTGGTGATCCCCCACAGTCGGATGCTCATGGGTCGCCCCCAGCCCTTCGATGGCGTGCGAAAAGTCCTGCGCACCCTCTCCGAGCGCTTCGGAGTCGGGCCCACCGCCCTCTCTGAACTGCGCCTCAGCGCGGAGCGCCTGAAGGGCGCCAGCCTGATCCTTGTGCCCGGTCCCGAGTGGCTGGAGCCCAAGGCCGCGGAAGCCCTGGCACAGGCGGCCAAGGCTGGAACGCGCATCGTCTTCACCGGCGCCCTCGAAGGCGACCCTTACGGACAGCCGCTGTCCGCTTTGCCGGTGCCCGAAGGCATGCGCCCTCTGGTGTTCCGGGAACAGAGTCCGTGGGCAGCAGATGGCTGGGTGACCTTTGATGGCCAGCTCAACGAGAAGCTCCATTGCGGTCCCGAAGCCCCGGCCAGCATCGGGAATGCCTTCACCTTCGAACCCCTTCCGCTGGAACTCGCCCGGGAGGAAGGGGCGCTCATCGGCCTCCTCAAGGCCGCGCTGGAGGCTTCCGGCGTGCCCGTGACGACATCCGGCGATCCGATGCTGAGCCGCATCCTGGAAACCACCACAACGGCGCTCCTGATGGCCGTGAACGAGACCGACCGGGACCTCACGCGCACCTTCAGGGTTGCGGGCCGATCGCACACGCTGAAGGTTCCTGCGGGCCGATCCGCCTGTGCACTGGTACGCAAAGCCGACGGCCAGGTGCTCGCACAGTTGCGCCAGTAGATGTCAAAAGGCCCGGCGGTCACCCGCCGGGCCTTTCACGGCTTTCGTGCTGCCTACTCGATCACGCAGAGAACCTGGCGGATCTCGACGTTCTCGCCTTCCTTGACGGCAAGGCGGGTGATCTTGCCGGCGGTCTTGGCCTGGATCTCGTTCTGCATCTTCATGGCCTCGAGGATGAGGACGTCTCGCCGACGGCAACCTCCTCCCCTTCCTTCTTGAGGATCTTGATGATGAGCCCGGGCATGACCGCCAGCAGGGCACCTGCCGCATCAGCGGAGGCCGTGCTGGAGGCCTTGCGGCGACCGCCGGAACCGGCATCCTTGGGCTCCTCGAGGCCGGTGGCCTCGACGGGATAGCTGATGCCGTCCACGGTGGCGGTGCCGTCCTGGAGCTTCACGGTGTGGGGATTGCCGCCGGTAAGGAAGGTCCCGTCCTTGATGGTGAGGGGAAATTCCATCCCGTTGACGACGATGATGTCGCCCCGGCGTTCGATCTCGTAGGGCTGGCCGTCCAGCTTGAGGGAGAACTTGTTCACAGCCATCTGATCAACCTCGGGCCCAGTTGCGGGCCGCCTGCTTCCAGGGGTTCACATAGGAGTTCATGACCACCGTGCCGGCAGCGCCAGCAGCGGCGGGGGCGGGCTTGGCAGCCTCGGCATCGGCCTTGGCGAAGAAGGCAGCGGCCACGGCGGCGGCGAGTTCCTCGCGACCTCCCAGGCCCTTCTTCCGGCGCTCCAGGAAGGGGCGGGCGATCTGCGGGAACATGGCATAGGAGCACACGTCCTCGTCGCTCTCGGCCAGATCACCGATCTCCTTCTTGGCCTGCTCCCAGCCGGGCGCCAGCATGTCCGCGGGGCGGCAGGTGATGGGCGTCTCGTCGCCGATGGCCTTCTTCTGGATCTCGGCGTTCATGGGCGCAGGGGGCTGGCCGTAGTAGCCGCGGAAGTACTGCTTCACTTCCTCGGGGATGATCTTGTAACGCTCGCCCGTGACCACGTTGAGAGTGGCCTGGGTGCCCACGATCTGGCTGGAGGGCGTGACGAGCGGGGGGAAGCCCATGTCCTCGCGGACGCGGGGGATCTCCTGGAGCACATCGAAATACTTGTCCAGGGCGTTGGACTGGCGCAGCTGGCTCACCATGTTGCTGAGCATGCCGCCCGGCACCTGGAACTGGAGGACGTTGACGTCCACCGCGGCGATGTCGGCCTCGAAGCTCTTGTACTTCTTGCGGGTCTCGGCAGCCTGGCGGGCAACGTTGGCCAGCTTGCCCAGGTCGAGGCCGGTCTCGTACGGTGTGCCCTGGAGGGCCGCCACGAGGGTCTCGGTGGGGGGCTGCGAGGTGGACATGGACATGGAGGAGATGGTGGTGTCGACGACGTCCACA
>CAYQAS010000183.1:0-5760 GCA_964415525.1 uncultured Solibacteraceae bacterium | reverse complement strand
CCCGCGCCAGCATGATCGAGACCCTGCTCAAGCGGGACTACATCACCCGCAAGCGCAACATCCTCCTGCCCACCGACAAGGGCATCGAACTGATCCGATCCCTGAAAGTGGAATCCCTCACCAGCCCCCAGCTCACCGGCTCCTGGGAGGCTCGGATGGAGCGGATCCGCCGTGGCCAGGAGGCCCGGGATGCCTTCATGAGCGACATCCGCACCTTTGTTGCGGACATGGTGGGCCAGCAGGTCGCCCAGGCGCCGCAGCGCGCGCGCCGGGTGGATGGCGCGGTGGTCGGGCCCTGCCCTCGCTGCAGCTCGGATCTGCACCTGCGGACCTGGGAAGAGCGGCATTACGTCGCGTGCGACGCCCTGAAGGAGCCCGGCTGCCGCGTGAGCTACGGAACTGACGCCGAAGGCAAGGCCCTGGAGACCTGCCCCGTCTGTGCCGCGCCCTTGCGCCGGACCCGAGAGGGCAAGCAGGTCTGCGTCGGATGCGGACTCTGGCTGGACGACGCCAATCCCGTTCCCGCCGCGGAACCCTGCGCCCAGTGCGGACAGACCATGCGCCTCATTCCCAGCACGAAACGGGGCCAGTGGTTCCTGCGCTGCGCCCCTTGCGGTGTCACGCGACCGGCCGGATCGCCGTCAAACTAGACGCACTTTCATTCAGCTGGCGAACGATCCGATAACACCTCGATTCCACCCATTTCCGGGAGATGGTCCATGTCCAAGATCGACCGGTTCCTGGCGCACTTGGTGAGCCGCGGCGGCATCGCCCTGCGCATGGATCCCGGCGAGCCGCCCATCATCGAACTGCCGGGAGGACACCGGCAGAACCTCATGGCCCAGGACATGCTTGGCACCGTGCTGGACGGGCTGGCCAAGGAGGTCATTCCCGAATCCCTCAACACGGACTACCTCCGCGGCGAGCGGGTGGCCTTCGAATACGCCTACGATGAGTGTCTCTTCCACGTCATTTGCACCCGCTCCAAATTCGGAGCCCAGATCGTCCTGGCCCGGTTGAACCTCCCGGCGGGTACCGCCAGCACCAAGCCCGCTGCCCCGACCGTGGCCGATGGGGCCAGCGCCAATGCCAGTCTCGGGAAGCTGGATCCCTACCTGCGACGGCTGCTGGGCATGGGCGGCAGCGACCTCTATCTGAACGCGGACGAGCCCGTGGCCATCCGCAAGGACGGCATCGTGGAGCAGGTCGACGATCTGCCGACCCTGAACGCGAAGGCCCTGGAGGATCTGCTGAAGGGCTGGGTGCCGCCCATGAACCTGGATGCCTACGGCGCCGGGATCGATACCGAATTTGCCCTCACACCGCCAGGGCTCGTGTACCGGCTGCGGGTACGGGTCGTGCATGACCTCCAGGGGCCCGCGGTCGCCCTGCGGGTGATTCCGCGCATGGTGCCCGAGGCGGAGGCTCTAGGGTTGGGGGCCCACATTCGCCGCCTCGCTAACCTGAACAAGGGGCTGGTCCTCATCGCGGGGCCCTCCGGCTCAGGCAAGAGCACGACCCTCGCGAGCCTGCTGGAACTGGTGAACAAGAACCGGAAGGCCCTGATCGTCACGGTGGAGGACAGCACGGAATTCCAGCTGGCCAAGGAGGTGGGTCTCGTAAGGCAGAAGGAGGTCGGACGGGATCCCCAACGCCAGGTGAAAGCCATCCGCGCCGCCCTTCAAATGGATCCCGACGTTCTCGGCCTCGGCGAACTGCGGAGTCGTGAGGCCCTCGATCTCGCCCTGCAGGGGGCCCAGATGGGCCGCCTCGTCTTCATCCAGGTGCCGACGGCCAGCCTCCTGGACACCTTCTACTGGTTGCTGGATTCCTTCCCGGAAGACCAGCGCGCCTGGGTCCGCAATCGCCTGGCGGACCATCTCCGGGCCGTGCTCGTCCACACGTTGTATGCCCGCAATGGCGGAGGCCGGGTCGCCGCCGTCGAGACCCTGTTCAACAACCCCGCCATCGCGGGACACCTGAGGGAAGGCCGCCTGGACCTCATCCCCGGCGCCATGAAGAGTGGCCGTTACGGCCAGGTCAGCCACACCGAAGCCACCATCCGCCTCATCCAGGAGACCCTGCTGTCCCCCTCCGAGGCCTACCGCCGCTGCCAGGACCGCGACGCCCTGATTGCGGGCTGCAAGAAGGCCGGCATTCCCTTCGATCCTCGCGGGGCGGGACAGGTCACGGAGCAGTAGGGCAATCCCCACTCCAAGCCCATCCATCTCGGCACCGGCGTTCAGGTCTGCCTCAGCCAAACGCCGGGAACCGCGACGCGAAACATCGGGTGCGGTGTCACCTGGGCTCCCGCGTCCAAGGCTCGTGTGATCGAGCGAGGGCCGACCTCCTTTCTCGGCCCGGTTCAAACTCACAAGTCTCAATTCTGAGGCCAGTTTGGAAGAAACCGTTGTGCCTCACCCCCGAGAGGCATCATATGGGGGCACCCCTGTACATCCTCTCGGGAGGAACCCATGGCACGACGTACCCTGGCCCTTGTCGGCCTCGCCTTTCTGCTTCCCGTCCAGTCGCAGGTGCCGCCCCAGGCGGCGGAGGTCCTCAAGAAGGTCGGCACCAAGCTGGTGGAAGCGGTCCTGACGCCGAAGATGCAGGTGGAGTTCTTCCACCTGGGCGGCTTCAAGGCGACCCGTGTGGACCCCGACGGTGATGCCACACCGGAGAAGTTCAGCGGCAATGCCCTGTTCGAACTTCCCGCGCCCCTCGGCCTCCGCAAGTTGACCTTCAAAGGCCTGACCCTGAAGGGGACCACCGCCGAAGGCACCCTGGATGAAGCCCTGAAGGATGTCACCGGGGACCTTCACGGCTGGAATTGCCAGCTCACCCGTTTGGTGCTGTCCGACAAGGGCAGCCGGGTAGAAGGCACCGCCACCCTGGCGGGCCTCCAGTTGGATCTCGCCCCGTTGACCCTCACACACCAAGGCCTCACCGGAACCCTCACGCCGGGGGATCTCACCCTGGCGGAAGGGCCCTTCGAGGCCACGCTTCTGGCAGCGGAAGTCGCGTTCAGTCCCTCCAGCGTCAAGCTCAAGGGCAACCTGGAAGTCGTCATCGATCCCCCGGTGCGGCACGGCGTGACCGGCGCCGAGATCAAGCTGGAGGGCGGGACCGTCACCTTCGAAAGCGCCCTCCTCACCGGCAGCGGCACCCTCGCCCCGAATCTGGCTTCCAACCTGCCGCTGCTCCACAAGGGGCAGACCTGGGTGATGAACTCGGTGGCCCTTGGCTTCGAGCGGGGGACACCCCTCCTGGGTGGCCCGACCCGCCTGCAGTTCCCGCTCCAGGTCTTCTGCCGCGTGGGAGCGACGGACCAGCCGTACCGGTCCGAGGCGCTCCCTGTCCATCTTCGTGGCCACATCCCCCCGGCGGCGGCCCCGAAGCCAACTGCCAGCCGCATGGCGGCCGTCCGCAAGCCCTCCCCAAAGGTGGTGAGCCTCGAGAAAGCCTGGGAAGGCTTCACCGGCACGTTCAGCCTGCCCAACGCCACCCTGCATCCTTCGGGACTCACCGCCTACCGACTCGAGCTGGAACGCGGGGTTGCCCGGGTGGAGAAGGGCGTCGTGGTCTCAGAGGGGACAACCCTCACCGGCGCCCTGCGCTGGGGTCCGAACCAGGCATTTGAGACCCGTTTCGTGGAGGCTCCTGCGGCCCTGAACGACGGCCTCTACGTCACGGGGGGCCCGCTCAAGAAGCCCGCGGAGGTCGGCGCCTACAAGGTCTACGCCATCTTCTCGAGCCTGCTGTGCGACTTCAGCACCGAGCACTCGCCCGAAGGCCTGCCGGATGGCTGGATGGGCGTGCATCTCTCGAGCTTCCACCTCGGTCTGCCCACGGAACTGTCCACCTTCACGCCCTCCTGGGATCGCAACCCCGTGCTGGTGGCGGGCAAGGCGGGCCGTTTCGAAGGCAATGGCAGCTTCAGCGGCGCGGTGGCGGTGAACCTCGCTTCCAAGCTGGTGAACCTCCACATCGCCCCGGTTCGCATGGAGCCCTTTGAGCTTCGCTTCGTGGAAGGCGCCCTGCTGCACGGCCCCGAGGTGAAGGCCCAGATGGACCTCACTGCCGAACCGCTGCTGAAGGACTTCAAGCCCCCCGTGCGCTTCAAGCTCACGCAGAACGGCGCGGAACAGATTGAGGTGGACACCCAGACGCCGAGCGGCCCCATGGGCCTCAAGACGCGTCTCGTGGGCGTGACCATGGTGCTGGACGCCGCCCGCCTCAATCCCACCAACCTGGACCTTACGGGGCGCTTCGACTTCGCCGTTGCCGGGGCCGCCCTGCCCTCCATCGCCTTCGATCACCTGGTGCTGGAAGCCAGCGGCGCCGGGATCGAGGGCAGCAAGGAGCCCCTCAGCCTCGACTTCAAGGGCTCCCGTTGGAGCGCCCTGCAGGACCGCCCCCACGTGAACCTCTGGGGCTTCCCCTTCGGCCTCGGCGAGAGCGGCTACGGCGTGACCGGGGACGGCCGCTTCTACGTCGGCCTCGGCGGGGATTTCGAGATCAATCCGATCCTCCCCGTTTCCTACAACCGCGTCCTCTTCACCACCGCCAAGGACGATGAGACCCAGGGCGCCATGGAGCTGGAGAAGCTCTTCGACGTGGACCAGAGCGTGGCGTCCCTCGGCTCCCTGAAGGCCTCCCTGGGCTTCCAGGTGGAGACCGCCGGGGACCAAGTGAGCGATGCCTATTTCCTGGGCACCGGCGCCCTCAAGGTCAACATGGGCGATACGCCCTTCGGCCTGGACGCGGGCATGCGCTTCGGGCGCAGCTACCAGGGCGCGGGCTACTTCCCCTACTTCTACGCCCTGGGACACTTCGAGGCTCCCGGCGGCGGCGTGCCCGTGGCACCGAACCTGGAGATCTACGGCCTCGCGGGCGGCTTGGCCCAGAACTTCCTGCCGGACGAGATCCGCAACACGACGGAAATCAAGGGCAAGCCCGACCAGAGCCTCGGCCTGGCCATCATGGCCGGGGTTGATGCGGGAACCTCTGACCAGTTCACGTTCCACGGCGGACTGGACCTCTACGTGAGTCAAAACCTCACGACCCTGCTGCAGGGCAAGGGCTGGCTCTTCTCGGGCCGCGACCAGCAACCCAGCGACAACCAGGTCACCGCGGACATCCGCTTCACCCGCAACCCCAATGCCTTCGACGCCGTACTCACCGCCGACCTGAACCTCTACGGCGGCCTGCTGCGCCCCATGGGCCAGGTGGAACTGCATTTCGCACCGGACAAGCAGTTCGTCCACATCGGCACCAAGGAAGCCCCCATCCAGGTGCGCATCAAGAACGCCTGGGACGCCTCGGGCTACATGACCGCCGACTTCCAGGGCGGCGGAGCCACCTTTGGCGCCGGTGCGGCCTTCAGCTACAGCAAGGAAGCCGACTTCGGGATCATCTGGGGCAATGCGTGGCTCAACGCCCGGGGTGATCTGATCATCGAGATCGACGCCGATAAGAATCCGCATTTCCTGGGAACTCTCAGCGCAGAAGGCGGAGCCGCCTTCGGCATGAGGTTCGAGACGTTCTGGAAGACCTACCGCGTCACGATCTTCAGCGGCAGCATCGGGGCCAACCTGGCGTTCCAGATCCCCGGCAGCCCGACCCTTTCGGGTGCGGTGGCCATCCACTACAGGGTGCTCGGCGGCCTCTTCAGCGGTTCCGTGACCGCCCACCTGGACATGTGAGGGAGTCTGCCATGAAGCTCACCCCGACCCTCCTCTGCCTCGTCGCCTCGGGCCT
>CAYQAS010000182.1:0-5775 GCA_964415525.1 uncultured Solibacteraceae bacterium | reverse complement strand
GGCCGAGCTTCTTGAGGAACTTGCCCAGCTTGCCGCAGGTGGTGGTCTTACCCGCGCCTTGGAGGCCCACCATCATCACCACCGTCGGCGGCTTGGAGGCGAAATCCAGCGGGTGTTCATCCGCCTGTCCGCCCATGATCTCCGTGAGCTCCTGGTACACGATGTCGATGAACTGCTGGGCGGGGTTCAACCCCTGAAGCACCACGGCGCCCTTGCCGTCAGGCCCGGCATCGAGGGCCTTCTCCTTCACTCGGTTGAGGAAGGTGCGAGCCACCTGGACGTGAACGTCCGCCTCGAGCAGCGCCATGCGCACCTCGCGCAGGACATCCTCGATGTTCTTCTCCGTGAGGCGGGACTCCCCACGGAGGGCCTTCATGGCCTTGCTGAGCTTGTCGGTAAGTGATTCGAACATGGACCCATCCGGGGAGGCGCGGTGTTCCGCAAGCCTTCCAGGGTACCCCGTGCGATCGAATTCCTTGTCATTTTCAATGTCAAATCCCCCCCGGCCGATACAGGAGCGCACGCCCCCCACCCTTGACCGGAGGTCATCCATGAACAGAACGCGCAACCTGGCATGGCGGTTGGCCCTGATGGCCCCCCTCCTCGCCGTTCCCGTGCGGGCCCAAGAGGCCGACGACCTGGCGAAGGAGCTCGAGGCGCTCCTCAACACCAAGATCACCGTGGCCTCGAAGTCCGCAGAATCCCTGAACGCCGCACCCGGCATCGTTTCCGTCATCTCCTCCCGGGAGCTGGAGGGCTATGCGGCCCAGAATCTCGGCCAGGTCATGAATCGGGTGGTGGGCATGGCCCTCCTCTCCCCCGACATTTTCAAAGACCAGAGCGTGGTGGTCCGAGCCCAGGAAACTTGGCCCTACAACAACCACATCCTGGTCCTGCTCAACGGCCGGCCCATGCGGGATCCCATCACGGGCGGCCTGAATGGCCCCACCTGGAACGCCTTCCCCATTGCCCTCGTCGACCATTTGGAAATTATCCGTGGCCCCGGCTCAGTGCTCTACGGCTCCTGCGCCTACTCCGGCGTGGTGAACATCGTCACCAAGACCCGCCAGGACGTTGGGTTCAGCGGGGCACAGAGCGTCACCGCTGGGGGCTACGGTGGCTATGGGCAACAGGGCTACGTCACCTTCAATTCGGGCGAATTCCAGGGCATGGTGGGCGCGAACCACTACAGCGACAAAGGGCCCGAGTTTGAATTCGCCGACTACAGCAAGAAGGTTGGTAAAGGGTTCTTCAACCGGGAAGTCCTGAGCACGGTCGTCAACCTCTCCGGAATGGGCTTCACCCTGAACGCCGCCCGCAGCAGCTACGACCAGTTCTCCCTGGACGGCGCAGACGAGATCTGGAAACCCGAGACCGTCGGCAAGCAGGCGCTCAGCCACGTTGACCTGGGCTACAGCAAGGACATCAACAAGTTCCTGAACGTGGGGGCCAACCTGACCTGGAACAAGACCGACTGGACCTCTGGAACCCTTGCCAGCCCCCAGCTCACCACCGCCAACGCGACCCTCTTCGAACTCATGGCCCGGATCAAGCCCATGGAAGGGATGAACGTGGTGGTCGGCGGCGGCGCTGAGGATGCCCAGTGGAACGGCACCGGCCTCGTGGTGGGCGGTTCCCAGAAATCGACCTTCTTCTATGCCCAGGTGGACTACCGCATCCAGGCCCTGAAGCTGATCGGTGGCGCCCAGTACAACAAGCTGGACGGCATCGACGGCAACACCTCACCCCGGGTGGGTCTCATCTATGACTTCACGCCGGAGTGGGGCGCGAAGGTCCTCTACAGCACCGCCTTCCGCAAGGGCTACCCGCACGAGACCGGCTTCAACGTGTCCGTCTTCCGCGGCAACAAGGAACTCAAGCCCGAGCTTGTGACCACTACGGAAGCCCAGGTCTTCTACCAGGGCAAGACCGCACAGGGCAGCATCACGTTCTATAAGAGCCAGCAAAAGGACCTCATCACCCGCAAGGTCTACCTCAAGATCGACCCGGCCACCGGCAATGTGCTCGGCCTCGACTACCTGAAGTACATCAACGGCGGCACTGCAGACTTCCAGGGCTTCGAGTTGGAGGGCAAGGCCTCCCTCACATCAAGCCTCATGCTGACGGGTTCGGCCTACTTCCAGAAGAACGAGAACGAGGCCGGCGTGAAGGACTTCGCCCTGCATCCGAACACCATGGTGAAGGTGGGTGCCCTTTACCAGTCGGGTAACTGGAGCCTGGGTGTCTTCGACGCCTACTTCGGCGCGCCGAAGACCACCCGCGACCTGTCCGCCAGCGCCGCCGCCCCCAACAAGGAAGCCGAGTCCTTCCACCTCGTCTCCGCCAAGGTGACCTGGAAGGCCATCGAGATGAACAAGCAGGCCCTCCGCCTGAGCCTCGAGGCGGACAACCTCCTGAACACGGATATCCGCTATCCCGACTATGCCAACAAGGGCGTCAACACCCTGATTCCGCTCTATAAGGGAGCCGTCGTCCACGCCACCGTGGCCTGGAACTTCTGAGTCCGCACCAGCCAACGCAGGGGCGGAGCCGATGGGCTCCGCCCCTTTCTCATTCGAACCGTCCCGTGCGAACCGCAAGCTCCAGCTTCCGCCGTGCAGTCTCGTATTCCTTGATCAGACTGGATTTTGGCCCGTAGCCCTTCACGACCTTCTCGTGCGCCACCGCGAGCGTCGTTAAAAGATCGCCTGCCGCAGCCTTGGCGCATTCGGGATCCACACTGCCCTTGGCGCCGATCCACACGGGCGCCGTATGGGCAAAGATCCGCGAATTCATGGCAGGCCACGCCACCTTGGCGCCAAAGGCCCGTGCCGCCACCCAGCCCGCGGCCGGCAGCTTCAGGCTCCCCTGCAGCGTGTGACTCCCAGGAGCAAAGGGCCCCTTGTGGATCGTCACCACCTGCCCGTTGACGATCACCTCCGCCACATCCAGAGGCAGGGCCGTCGCCAGGGTGAAGGTGTAGTCCGTGCGGCCAGCGGGCACGACCGATCCAGGCTCCTGCCCGCCGATCCGGAGGAACGCCATCGGTCCGGTGGTCGCAAAACTCCGCCCCGATTTGACGGCAGCCATGTAGCCCTGAAGCGTCATGGGACCGTCCACCTTGGCATAGAGGCGGTTCGAACCAGGCACGCTGCAGCGATAGAAGTTGGGAAAGGCGTCCGTGCCCGCGCTGGGCACCATGGGGATGCCAAGGTTGAGCACCCGGTAGTAGACCTCGCATGTGGAGGGCTCGTTCACCCAAAGCCCCGTGAGCTCCAGGCCGTCCACCCGCCCATTCACCGCATCCGCCACGAAGCCCGTGGGGATGCCACCGAGCCGATCGGGGCGGAAGACCTCCTCCACATCCACGGGGTGCACGTATGTCCCGAAGGCACCCAGGCCGCGTCCGTTCGCGAGGGTCTGGGCATTGGAGAAATCGGCCTTGCCCACCACCGGATAGCCCGGTCCGTAGAACCAGGGCCAGGACGGTCGGTCCATGCCGATGAGCCCCACGTGGCCTTGGAAGTGGGATCGCACTTCCTGCCCGAAGTGGATCCAGGGCGCCTCGTCCCGCTTCCAACCCAGCAGGTCGAAGTCGGTGAGCCGGTTGTGCAGGTTCGCAGACATCGGCGTCGCCACATCCAGGTCCTCGGCCTGCATGAGGTCCACCAGGTCCGGAGGGCCCAGCACCAATGGTCCGCCGTAGTTCAGATGAAAGTGCAGATCGCCGCCGAACCAGCCCTGAGCCCTGGGATTCGCCACAGGCTTCAAAGGCAGGTCCAGACGCAAGGTTGCACCCGCCGCCACGGTGCCCGTGACCCTGGCCTCCGGCGTCAGCAGGCCGTGGGTGGCAGCGACGCGGACCTCGCCCACCGGCACTTCGATCTCCATCGCACCCTGAGCATGGAAATAGGTGCGCCCCGTCTGCCAATCGAAGCGGATGGGGCCGCGCTGCGGAACCAGGGGGTGTCCCTTCCCGTCTGTCAGTTCGAAGCGCGCCGGGGTTCCCCCAACGTCCAGCGTGGCCTCCAGCCGAACGCGCCCCGTGGGAACGCCATAGTCCCAGGTCTTCACCATCAGCTTCTCCGTGGGGCCACCCAGGGCGGGCACACGGAAGAGGTCGAAGGTGTGGGTGCCGGAGTCCTCCACGAAGTAGACCCAGGTGCCATCGGGACTCCAAGCGGGTGCCAGGGGCTGGGCGGAGGTACGGGTCAGGTTGAGCCGCTGGTCCGGCATCCCAAGATCCATCAGGTACATCTGCCCGTGATCGTCATGTCCCGGCAGGGCCAAGGCCACCGTCCTCCCATCCGGACTGACCGCGGGGCGCGTCATGCTGAGGATGCTGCCGGTGTGGAGCACCTTCACGGAACCATCTGCAAGACGCAGCTGCCGAATCTGGTCCGTGCCGCCCCGAGCCTTGTGGATGTAGATCAAGCCTGACCCGTCCGGCAGCGGACGGGGGGCCATCTCCAGGCCGGATTCCGTGGTCAGGCGTGTGCGGACGCCGCTCGTCACATCCACCTTCCAGAGGTCGATATCCCCCGCCTCGGAGGAGCAGTAGTAGACCGTTCGGCCATCGGGACTGAAAGCGGGATCCAGGTCGAGCTTCTCCGACCGCACCAGCTCCCGCTCTTGACCACTGACCAAATCCAGCAACACCAGCCGGGTGGTGTGCGCCTCGTCCCGGACGAACACCACGGAACGACCGTCTGCGCTCACCGCCGGGCGGTGGTCGCAACCCGCGCTCCGAGTCAGGCGCCGCGCCACGCAGGTCTGGAGGTCGAAACGCCACAGCCAGCCTCGGGCCGCAATCACAAGGGCCTTGCCGTCCGGCAGGGGCGCTGGGTCCATGGGGCCGCTGGAGAGGAATGGCAGCTCGTAGCCTTCCAGGTAGATGTGATGGCGGTAGCCCTCCACCCGCGGGTGGAAGTTCTTCCACTGAGCGGGCAGGGCCAAGCAACAACCGGCCAGCGCAACTGCACGCAGACAGGCACCTTGTTTCCGGCGCATCGGGATCTCCAGGAAAGGAAGCCGTCCCCATGCTCCCGCCTCCAGGTTGGAGGCGGGATCACAACTGACGATTCGGCCACGATTGCTTTCAGCAGGTGGACGAGGCCCGTGTCATCCATGGTGCCCCTGCCCTTGAGGTTTCCGGCGCTGGTGGCAGCCCGGCCACTGCACCATTTCGCCGTCAAATCATGATCATGCATCGCAGGGACGGGACCCGCACCCAGGGTGCCTCCGGCAGCATGTAGGCGAAGACGGTCAGACGAAGGACCGATCGACGGAATAGGAGAGCTCCAGGATTAAATGCAGAAATCACTGCATACCCGAACACACCTGACCCTCTTCGGCATCGAGTCCCCGCTGCGGCATCCCATGAAGGTTCTAGAATGACCCCGGAGGCCCCCATGGCTGACAGTCCCGAGATCCACCCGCTCGCGCCCCGCCGCCCGTCCCGCCAGGTGATGGTGGGTAAGGTGCCTGTGGGCGGCGGCGCGCCGATCCCGG
Source organism: uncultured Solibacteraceae bacterium (assembly GCA_964415525.1). GTDB lineage: Bacteria > Acidobacteriota > Holophagae > Holophagales > Holophagaceae > CAZPUI01. The sequence goes on along the minus strand of CAYQAS010000182.1, from coordinate 264 downwards.
TGCAGTCCATGACCAAGACCGACACCCGCGATGTGGATGCCACCGTGGCCCAGATCTACGAATACGCCGCCGCGGGCTGCGAGATTGTGCGCGTGACGGTACCCACCAAAAAGGCGGCGGAGGTCTTCCCCCAGATCACAGAGCGCAGCCCCATTCCCGTGGTGGCCGACATCCACTTCGACTACCGCCTCGCCCTCGCCGCCGCGGAGGGCGGCGCGGCCTGCCTGCGCATCAACCCCGGCAACATCGGCAGCCAGGACCGCG
>CAYQAS010000181.1:0-6037 GCA_964415525.1 uncultured Solibacteraceae bacterium | reverse complement strand
ATGCCAACTGCTTTGCCCTTGGCGAGTACCACTTCGGCAAGGGCAAGGGCCTCAAACAAGTCGTGCGCATCGTGGTGGGTACGGGCCTCGGCGACGGCATCATCATCCACGGGCCCCTCTACATGGGCGCCAGCTGTGGCGCAGGCTAGATGGGCACCACTCCCTATCGCGGCAAGACCATCGAGTATTTCGCCAGCGGCAGCCGCTTCATTCGAGAGCTGGGCCTCAATGGCAGCGTTTTGCATGAGCGGGCCGCGGAGGGCGACAAGGAGTCCCTGGCGGCTTTCGAAGCCTTTGGCACGGATTTCGGCCACGCGCTGATGACGGTGCTCTATGCGTTTGATCCCGAGATGGTGGTCATCGGCGGCAGCGTCGCCAAGGCCTACCGCTTCTGGGAAACCGCCATGCGCACCAAACTGAAGTCCTTCGCCTATCCCCACGCGCTCAAGCGCATCACCATCACGCCTTCTGAAGAGGCGCACATCGCCATCCTGGGGGCCGCTGCGCTCCTGCTGGATGCGGAGGCCTGACATGCGTCTGTTCGCTGCCGCCATCCTTGCCGTTGTCGCGGGTGCCGCATCGGCCCAGGTTCCGAAGCTCGTCCACAACCACGTGGGTTTCGAGCCGGACCAGACCAAGATCTTCCTGCTGGAGGCGCCCGCGACCAAGACAGCTCCGGGTTTCGAGATTCTCGATCCCGCTGGCAAGGTCGTGGGAAAGGGGACCTTCACCGCTTCGCAAAAGGTGGACCACTGGCACAAGGGGCCCTTCTTCCGCGCTGAGGTGTCCGATTTGAATCGTGAGGGAAGCTATCGCCTGCGGGTGGCGCTTCCCGATGGTACGCTCGAGGGGCAATCCTTCGAGGTGCGCAAGCGCCTGCTACCGGAGACGCTGCTCTCCGACATCCTGTATTTCTTCAAGGGCCAGCGCAGCTCCGGCAAGGTCGATCGCGCCGATAGCCGGATGACCTTCCACGGTGGGCGCAAGGGCACGGTGGATGTGAGCGGCGGTTGGTACGACGCCAGCGGGGACGTAAGTAAATATCTGAGCCACCTCAACTACACCAACTACATGTGCCCCCAGCAGGCGCCCCTGACCACCTGGGCGCTTCTTGAATGCGCGGATCGCGTGACCAAGGGGCCGGAAGGGGCGCTTCCCGCCCTGGCGCCCGTCTTCCAGGAAGAGGCGCTCCACGGCGCCGACTGGCTCGTGCGGATGCAGGATCCCGAGGGCTATTTCTACACGACGGTCTTCGACATCTGGACGAAGGACCTCAGCAAGCGCACCATCGCCGCCTACAAGACCCAGGACGGCCACAAGTTCGCGGACTACCAGGCGGCCTACCGTGAGGGCGGCGGCATGGCGATCGCGGCGCTGGCGCGGGCCGCGCGTCTCAAGGAGGACGGGGCCTTCACGTCCGCCCAGTACCTCGCGGCGGCGGAGAAGGGCTTTGCACATCTGGAGCAGCACAACCTGACCTACTGCGATAACGGGCGCGAGAACCTCCTGGACGACTACTGCGCCTTGATGGCCGCCACGGAGCTCTTCGCCACCACCGGCAAATCCCCTTACCTGGTCGCGGCCCGGCGCCGTGCGGATCGTCTCATGGGACGGCAGGTCCCTGACGGTCCGTGGCGCGGCCACTTCAAGGTGGATGAGGGGACCCGGCCCTATTTCCATGGGGCCGAAGCGGGACTGCCGGTGGTGGCGCTTTTGCGCTATCGCACGCTCGAAACGGAGGCCGCGCGGCAGGCCAAGGTCGTGGAGACGGTGAAGGCCTACTTCCAGTTCGAACTCGGCCTCACCCGCGAGGTCGCCAATCCCTTCGGGATCGCCCGTCAGCTGGTGCAGGACGTGGGTGGAAAGCCGCGCAGCGCCTACTTCCTGCCCCACAAGAACGAAAGCGGCTACTGGTGGCAAGGCGAGAACGCGCGCCTCGCCAGCCTCGCCACGGCGGCCAATCTTGCGGGGCCCCTGATCCCCGAGCTGACCTCCGCCCTGCGGGCCCACGCTCAGCGGCAGGTGGATTGGATCCTCGGATGCAACCCCTACGACATGTGCATGCTTCAGGGTCGCGGGCGGAACACGCCGGTCTACCTGCCAGAGAACCCCAATGCCCCCGGCGGCGTATGCAACGGCATCACCGGGGGCTTTGACGACGAAAGCGACCTCGCCTACATGCCCGAGCCCTACGCCAAGGATCCCGCGCAGAACTGGCGTTGGTCCGAACAGTGGAGCCTGCATCCCACCTGGCTCGCGCTGGCGTTGGCGACGCAGTAGGGATTCCAGACCCAGAGCTGATCCATATCCCTGGGCAAGTGCCTGATTCATTCAATGCCATCGTTCCGGCAACCCGGCCAGAGCTTCAAGGCGGCATTCCGGGCAGTGGGCGGCCTTGGGGCGGCGACTCTAGAGCTAGGCGTCGTGTCTGGCTTCTACCGCAACAGCTTCTTCCCTCGGTTGTTTCTCGGTGCTGGAAGCGATTCATGGAGTTGTTCCAAGCTCCTGCATGCTTGCCACCAACTCCAAATCAAAGGTGGCTGCAGTGCAGAGCAATGAATAGGCCTTGCATTTGCTCTGATGGTCTATTGCTCAAGATGAGAAAAAAATTCACGGGGCGATCAAGTGAGATCGCCCCGTAAAAGTGAATTAATATTATTAAACGCAGCTAACGCCGTTCTGGGATGGCACCGGTGTGGGGCGTTCGGGAAAGCAATGTCCGGTGCACTCATTCCTGGAAGCAAAGTCGCAAAACGGCATGACAGAGGGGCAATTCATAGAGGGGCAATTCTGGGAATCTGCATCCACGATGCAGCCAGTGTTGTGATTTTCACGACAGGTGTGGTCTGTTCCGCCCTGTGTTCCTCCCGCAACCCGGGCAGCGCTATCGTCGAACAGAACGAGCAGGTTTTCCCTGGAAAGGTTGAGCTTTTTCACGACAATTCTCCTCTGGTTTTGGGTGTGTTTTCCGGAGTGTATCAAAAAACGTGAACGGCTCCTATGAATATTTTCCTGTAATGAGGGAGCGGTTTTGCTCACTCCAGGCTGGGGATCTTGGAGAAGTGTTTGCAACCTGAGGAGCCCGATTTAGGGCGAACGGATGATCCAATCGTCGGTCCGTCCCGGAAACCCAGTCAGAACTGCGTGGTGATAATCCTGGCATAGAGCGGCTTTGATGCGACGACTCATGATGTCCAGTTCCTGCCGCAGGAGGTTCCGCATGATGTGGTTTCGGAGAGCGTCGTATTCGGGAGCAGCGTCTTTGCCGTACGATTCCGCTCTTCTGTTGAAAGCCACGTCGAGAACCCACTGGAGGCTGTTCCCGACCCTCCAGTGGGATGGCACGCCCTCGGTGATGGCGTCCACCGTATTCATGGGCAGGGTGCTGACGTAGAACCACGTCTCGGAGACGACCTTGCCTTTACGCCCCGTCTCGGATCGGACGCGCACGAGCGTCTTCAGGTGGGACCACTCGAACAGGAAGCCTTCTGGGAGGCCATGGACGGCCTCCAAGGTCGTAACTTGGGGAAGGGCTTGGCGCCTGTGACCCCGATCCGTGAACGCGCTTGTGGAGTGGCGGACTTCACCGGAGGGCGTGTCCAGGCGCTCCAGCCGGGCGCGTATGGTCTTGTGCAGCCGGTCCTGGCTTCCCTCCACCGTTAGGATGTAGCCGGCCCTCCTGCTTCGTTATGGTTCGCCTGATTACCGGTCTTCGCTCATCATCGTGAGGGTGAGGGTGAACCGATCGCTACGGATGGTATCGATGCCGAGTTCGATGGGCTTGCCGAACTTGTCGTAGACCATGTGGCGGCGCACCAGCACGGGTGATCCGGGAGGCACGAGCAGGCGGGCTGCGACCCAGGGTTCGGCTTCCACCGCGGTAATCTCCTGGACCGAGCGTTCGGGGAAGATGCGGCAGCGTTGGGTGATGAGCTCATAGAGCGGCATGTTGAAGTCGTCCCGCGGCTCCAGGCCGAGGCGGGGATGCAGGTAGGAACGGAAGTGGACGCTGGGGATGCCGTCCCAGCCGCGCAGCCGGTCCAGGCGCAGGACGCTGCTCTCGCGAGGAACCTGAAGGGCAGAGGCGACTTCCTGGTCCGCCCGCAGTCGCTCCGAGACGACCTCGAAGGTCTGGACGTCGATGCCCTTCTTGGCCATCTCGCGGGTGAAGCTCAGCCAGGCGTGAAGGCCGCTGCTGGTGCGCTCCCGCACGATGCGGGTGCCCATGCCAGGGCGCCGCTCGAGCAGGCCTTCCTGCACGAGGCGGGCGATGGCCGCCCGCAGCGTGTTCCGGCTGATGCCGAGGTCCTTGGCCAGGGTGAGCTCATCCGGCAGCAGTTCACCCTTCTGATAGCGGGGTTCGGCCACCAGAAGACGGAGGCGGTGCTCCGCCTGGAGGTGCAAGGGCACCGGGCTTTCACGGTCGAGCTGTGTGATGGGTGGCATGCCTGTCCCTGGTTATGCGTCCATGATAGGCGCCCGACACCCCTGCGGGGCCTCGTCTTACGTGGCTTACATCACCGGTTGTCGATCAAGTCCTTGAGGGCTCCCTGCAGCCCTGGAAAGCGGAAAGGAAATCCACGGTCCAGGAGGCGTTTCGGCGTCACAAAGGCGCCCTGCAGCAGCATCTCCTCCGCCATTTCACCGAGCGCCATCCGCAGCGCCGCTGCCGTGAACCCCCGCGGTACCGGCCACACGGGGCGGTGCAGGACGCGCCCAAGTTCGTGCGTAAAGGCATCACTGGACGCCGCTTCTGGTGCACAGGCGTTGAAGATGCCCGACCATTCCTCGTCTCGGATGGCCCGTGTCATCAGGGTGATGAGATCCGTGATGTGGATCCAGCTGATCCCTTGGGGCCCGAGCCCCGTACCCGCGAAGAACCGCACCGGCAGGGCCATGCGGGGCAGGGCGCCGCCTCCTCGCGCCAGCACCACGCCAAGCCGGAAGATGACGATTCTCGTCTGGGCGTGCAGGGCCTCAGTCTCCCACGTACGGCAAACCTCCGCGAGAAACCCGGCTCCGTTGCGTGCATCCTCATCCACCGGTGTGGATCCGCAGGCACCGTAGAACCCCACGGCACTGGCCTGGATCAGAGCGGGGCGTGGGGGTGGGCAGGCCTGGATCGCGTCCACGATGCGGCGGGTGGCTTCCACCCGGCTCACCAGAATTCGTGACCGCCTTGCTGGCGTCCAACGGCCCGTACCGAGGTTCTCCCCCGCCAGATTCACGATGGCGGAGGCCTCCCGCGCGAGAGCCGGCAGATCGGACCACGGGCGTCCACCGGGTCCTCGGGAGAGCACTACGACGGATTGGCCTTCGGCCTCGAGGTGCGCCCTGAGAACCCGGCCCACCAGACCGGTCCCACCGGCGATGACGACGGGACCGGTCACGGGAGCCTCCTACCTCAGTTCTTCCATCATTTCCGCCAGAGCCGCCGGGCCGGGCTTTACCACGGCATCCGGTTGGCTCCAGAGGGGCACGTCCTCGATGTGCATGTAGTCGTGCAGGGTCGGACCTTCCGGACGAACGTAGAGGATGCCCGTGAGCAGCTCGCCACCGGCCTTGGCCTCGTGAATGGTGCGTAAGGCGCCGAGGCGGTCCGTGGGGTCGTAGTCCTCCCGGACGTTGCGGAAGGTCAGCAGGGAGCCATCCGGGAAGGTCACTTCGCGGGCCTCGCCGGCGGGGATTTCCACCTGCTCCAGCTCGTTGAAGGGCACGAAACCCAGCTCATGGAGCGGGATCTCCCGGTCTTTCGCCACCTTGTAGGACCGGGTGGAGCCTTCGTGGTTGTTGAATGTGACACAGGGGCTGATGACATCGATCAGGGCTGTGCCCTGATGGGCGAAGGCGGCCTTGAGGATCGTATTCAGCTGTTTTGGATTGCCACTGAAGGCTCGGGCGACGAAGCCGCAGCCCAGTTCCATGGCCAGGGTGGCGGGATCCACAGGGGGGATCTCGTTGATATCGCCCTTCTTCAGGATGGATCCGACATCCGCGGTTGCACTGAACTGGCCCTTGGTGAGGCCGTAGACGCCGT
>CAYQAS010000180.1:0-6297 GCA_964415525.1 uncultured Solibacteraceae bacterium | reverse complement strand
TTTAATGCAATTACCCAAACAAGAAAGACGCAATTACGGATTAATTTATTGAAGGCACTCAACCAAAACAACCGCCAACGGCACCGACAACCCCTGATCCCAATGGGCGGCCGGTCAATAAAACTGATACGCCGATTCCCGGTCAATCGGGAAAAACAACAACGCCAACAACAAAACCAACACCGCCGAGCACTCCCCCGCCTGGCGGAAAACCTGGAACGACTCCTTCCACACCGGTCAAACCGCCAACCACACCTCCGACAAATTAGCCTGGATTCATGCGGCGCCCTTCCGGCGCCGCATCTTTATAATTTGGTGATAAGTGAGGCTGTTGCATACTATGAAAAGTCGCACCTGTTTCATCGGGTTACTGCTGTTGGTTGTTCTGACTGCTGGTTCTTCAACAGCCATTGCCGCCCGATCCCTGTCCCCTGTAATCGGCGAACCAAAACCATTAGTGACCGAACAGGCAATGGCCCAGCTAAATCAATTAAGTCTAGCAGCAAAAATCGGCCAATTGTTTATCATTGCGCCTGATGGAAATTACGCTGAACCCACGGGACCGGCGACGCTTTACCCGCCAGGCGGATATATTTTATTCTCACGTCATGTTCCGACGTTGCCGGCGACTGTCCAGATAATTGACAAGCTTCGCGCGTCAGCGACAATTGCGCCGTTTATCGCAGTCGATCAAGAAGGAGGCAGGGTCGCCCGACTTTCTTTCACAACCCCGTTGCCGGCAGCCCGGGCCTTAGAGATGCTGCCTGGCGAAAATTTAGCACGGATTGGTCGCCTATTAGGGCAGGAGTTATATCAGCTTGGTTTTAACGTTGATTTTGCGCCGGTACTGGATGTGGCAACCCGCGCCGACAATCCGGTGATCGGCGACCGCGCCATCAGCGCCGATCCCTATGTAGTGGCCAAATTGGCGCCGGCTTTTATTCATGGTCTGCAATCCGCAGGAGTAGCCGCAACGGGAAAGCATTTTCCCGGTCACGGTGATACCCGCAGCGATTCACATCTGACATTACCGGTTGTCGATCATTCGTCCGACCGGATCGATACGGTCGAATTATTGCCGTTTCGCGCAGCAATCCAGGCCAAGGTCGCGATGATAATGATCGGACATCTGCATTACCCTGCTCTCGATCCCACTCCCGGCTTGCCGGCGACATTATCTTATCCGGTCATTAGTGCTCTGCTGCGCAAGGAACTTGGTTATGAGGGCGTGATAATCACGGATGCGATGAACATGCGGGCAATCACCGACGGTTTTGAATCGGGTCCTGCCGCAGTCCTTGCTTTGAAAGCAGGCGTCGATATCATCCTGATGCCGCAAAATTATCCGGCAGCTTATAATGCAGTCCTGTCCGCCGTGGAAAGCGGCGAAATTCCGTTGTCGCGTCTGGATGAATCAGTGTTGCGCGTTCTCCGTCTCAAGCACCGTCTGACGGCTTATAAACCTAATCCGATATTCCCGATCGACCGGCTTGATGCAATTGACAACATCGGCTCGCCAGCTCATCGTGATTGGTTGTCTGTTTTGCTACAAAACCGCCTGACTCGATTCGCGGAAGCAAAAAACGCAGAGTAAATAATATAAACATTCGACTATTTTTGCAGCCAAAACCCCTGTGACCGAGGTTTCTACAGCAAAATCAACGTCGCGAATAGTTAAGAGGGCTGTCTCATGCAGGTTAAAACCTGTTTTGAGACAGCCCTCTTGGTTAACGAAATAACAACTTTTCTAACGGTCAAAAAATGGACTCTTGGCAGAAACTGAGACAGGAATCCCATATGCGATTCGCACCTCTTTGTCGTCGAACAAGTTAAGATTGATTGCCGCCCTGCCCGCAGTAAACATAATCCGGTTATCCGCATGATGGGCGGCAGCGACGCTGACCGCCGATCCCAGTGCGATGCCCAGGTCACCGATGCTGATCGCACACAAACCGCTATTTTGCAAGTTTTCTTCGCAATCTTTATACCCACAGTAGCCGCAAGGCCGGGGCCCTAATGGCTTTACCCGCTGTCCGAGCAGTAATACTGCAGCGGCCTTATCCAGATTACCGGCATCGCGCTCAAAATTCGGCAGTCCGTTTTCTTCCTGGACGATCCGGCGCATTTCGGCAGCCAGCTGGTCTTTTACTTTGGCGCGAATCGCCACGACCACCAAATTATCCACGCCTTTTGCTTTAGGGGCTGTCCGGGCAGCCAGCGCCATCAGTTCAACGACCTGATCCACTGCCCTCGCTTCCATTTCCGCACTCTTGGTTATCATCCGCAGTGACCTCCTCTACTTATAGCTTTCTCACGCTAGTTTTACAACGGACACACCAGTTCCTCCCTGATTAATCTCGCCGATCGTTATTCCTTTCACCCGGGGATGCGCCGACAGAAAAGCCTGTACGCCCTTGCGCAAAGCACCGGTTCCTTTGCCATGAATAACGGATACAGAATCAAGCCCGGTCAAAATTGCATCATCAATATACTTTTCCAACACATAGGCTGCCTCTTCATTATTCATGCCGCGGATATCAATCTCGCGCGAAATAGGTTGCATTTTTTCGGTTGCCAGCTGGCGGGTTTTCCGTTCCTGTTCCAGCGGTTTTTGCTCGGATCGTTTCAGGACCCGGCACTGATTACGGGGCACCGTCATTTTTAACGCACCCAGCTGCACGCTGACCGAATCGCCTTCTACCGACAGTATCACGCCTTGTTGTCCAAGGTTTGCAACATGTACGACTGCTCCCTTGACGACCTTTGCCGCCGTATCGGTTTCATAGGCGACCGCAATGTTGACTGGCTCCAGCGGGTTTAGTTCGCTGATTTTCTCGCGAATTTTGCGGCGGGCGCTGTCGACGCTGTCCTGGATTGCCGCACTACTTGTCGCCGAATAATGCTGTTTTAGATCCCGGATCACCGCTTCGGCTTCCAGCCGGGTCTGGCGCATCAGTTCGTCCGCTTCGGCGCGGGCCTTCGCCAGGGCATCTTTCTTTTTGATTTCCCAGCTTTGTTTCTCTCGATCAATAATTTGACGTAAGCGAACGGATTCCTGTCGAAGGGCGATCGCTTCCTGGCGTTCTTTTTCGCTGGCCCGCTTGTGCTCTTCCATCACCGACAGCACCGATTCAAATTTCTGATGCTCGCCGCCAGTAAGCACCCGGGCCTTTTCCACCAGTTCCTGCGGCAGGCCGAGACGCTGCGATATCGCAAAGGCGTTACTGCTACCGGCGACTCCGATCAACAGGCGGTAAGTCGGTCGCAACGTTTCAATATCGAACTCCACCGAAGCATTCTCAACGCCCTCCTGGGTATAGGCAAATGCTTTCAATTCGCCGTAGTGGGTCGTAGCAATCGTAAGAATCCCCTGTTCGCGCAAATGTTCCAGGATCGCCATTGCCAGAGCGGTTCCTTCTTCCGGGTCGGTTCCGGCGCCAATTTCGTCGATCAACACCAGACATTTCGGCGTCACTTGCGACAATATCCGGATGATATTGGTCATGTGACCGGAAAAAGTACTCAGCGATTGCTCAATACTCTGTTCATCGCCAATATCGGCAAATATGTTTTCAAACACCGTCAGTGTCGAATTTGCCGCCGCCGGCACAAACAATCCCGACTGCATCATCAGGCTAAGCAAGCCCAATGTTTTAAGGGCGACCGTCTTACCACCGGTATTGGGGCCGGTAATCAGTAATGTATTGAACTCGCCGCCGATCCGAATGTCTGTCGGCACAACCGTTGCCGCAGCAATCAGCGGGTGACGGGCCAGTCTCAGATCGACCCGCCCCTGTTCATTGACTTCCGGTCTGATCGCATGCATTTCAAAAGCCAGACGCGCTTTGGCGAAAACAAAATCCAGCTGCGCCAAAATGTCGCAATTGGCTTCAATCGGATCTGCTTCGGCGGCCACTTGCAGCGACAATGCGAGCAGTATTTTTTCCACTTCCGTCTGTTCGGCGGAAATGACGCCCTTCAGATCATTGTTCATATTTACCAGCGCCATTGGTTCAATAAAAACAGTTGCGCCGCTGGCAGACTGATCATGCAGAATGCCGGGAAACTGGTGACGGTATTCCTGTTTGATTGGAATCACATAACGATCGCCACGCATCGTATACAGGGCATCCTGAAAAAAGGTCTTGTACTGGCTTGATCGCAGGATCGAATCCAGCTTATCTTTGATCCGTCCTTGGATTAGTCGGATTTCACGCCGCAGCTGATTCAACTTATCGCTTGCATCATCTTTGACCGATCCGTTATCATCGATCGAGCGTTCAATGGCAAACTCGGCGCTGCGAATCACCGTTAAGCCGCGGGCCCAGTTCTCCAGACCGCCAGAGTGTTCGCTATAATCGGCAAAAAAACCTTTTAGTAGTCGAACGGCCCGCAGTGTGGAACCGACCGACAGCAGTTCTTCACCAGATAAACCGCCGCCAACGCGGGCCCGGCCCAACACCTGACGCAGATCGCGAATTCCGCCGAAAGGAACCGATGGAGCATGGCGAAGCACGCGGACAGCGTCCTCGGTTAGTGACAGATTGTTTTCAACCGTGAGCAATTCTGCTGACGGCTGCAATGCTTCCGCCAGTTCACGGCCGCGGTGCGTCGCAGTATAGTTCGCCAGACGGGCGATTACTTTTGCATATTCAAGGGTTCGTAAGGCTGCTGGGTCCATGTTTATTCCTCCGGAAGTGTTATAATACGCCGCGGAAATAATGTCCGCGGGTGATGTCTGCATGTTCTGCGCTGCCAATCTCTGCCTCGCTCAAACCGGCGGCGCCCACAGCGATCGCCTGACGATAATAGCCGGTAATCCTGGTAATCTCATCCGGTTTCATCTGGCAGGCTTCAATTCGCAGCCGGGCTACGCCATATTGGGCAAATTTCGCCACATGCGGCAACATCGACAGTTCTTTGCCATTGAGAATGTGCATACGGCAAGCATCATCTGTCAGCACCGGGAATGACTCGTCTTTGCGGTCCTGTAGCCGGTAATCGCCATGACGGCAAGCGCCTTCACAGGCGCTATCTTCTGCTTCACCCAGATAAGAGCCCAATGCACAAAACTCCGAAATCATCAGCGTTAGCTGTCCGTGCACCAGACATTCCAGTGGCAGGATTTTTTGCTGCGCCAGTTTCTGCACTTGTCCCAGCGTCAACTCTGGTGACAGGGTGGCGCTGATGGCCCCCTGTTCGCGGACAAAGGCCAACGCCTGCGAATTGAACAGGTTCAATGGATAATCGGCATGAATCAGCAACTGAGTATGTTCACGCACCATGGTCAGAGAGCCGATATTAGGAACACTAACCGCATCAGGCTGTAATTCAGCAAACCACTGCAATTGCATTTGGGCCGCACTGCGATTGGCGTCGCGGATAATTCGCGGCAGGCAGAATGCCGCTCGCTTTTTCTGCTTATGAGCCAGCGCAAGGATCTCGGCGTAGTCGGATTGATTCAAATGATTGCCGTGAAAATGTTCGCCGCTGATCATCACCCAGTCAGCGCCGCCAGCTAGCGCCGCCGCCGCCTGGGCCAGTGTATCCACTTTGACAACGAGTTGCAACGTAGCCGGCTGCGCCTCCGCTGGGGGTAGCGCTGGCAGCGGTAGCGATTTATCCAGAGCCGGACGTTGGAAAGGAGTCAATCGCGCAGTTTCCAGCGCCTCAATCGCCCGCCGGCGGGCATCGTTGATTTCCGAAACCGGTACCATTACTTCACCCTGAATGTCTGCGGCAAATTGCTCGATGGCAAACGGTGTATTGCCCAGACGGGAGCACTGCGTTTCCAGAATTTCCGATGTCAACGGACGATTACGGGCGGTCTGTGCAATAAATGCCGTTTCAGCCAGGCCGACGTTGCCGGCGCGATCCTTTGCTTCAATCGACAGCGGCTCGCCAACAACGGCCCGCACCGACAAACTGATCGGAATACGCCGACGCGCATGGGGCTTGGCGTACCAGGACCGGACTTTCTCGGTCAACCGGGCGTCAAACACCTTAAATACCCGGTCGCCGGGCCGAATCGCCTCACGACAGTAAATCGCCGCTTCCTGGCCAGCCTCCGCCGATTCCACTGGCAGATCGTCAACCTGCATCGGACCGATTTCGATCGAGACGCGGCCACCGACTTTCACCCAGGCTTCGACTATATCGCCTTGGGCTAGCGGCCCTTCCAGTTTTAGATAGACCAATCGTTGTTCCGGCGAGTACCGGGTCACGCGACCGATCAACACACCGCGGTTGTTGGGCCGGCGGTCGCTCATCATCTCCCGCCCGTTTTTCTCTAATAAG
>CAYQAS010000179.1:0-6400 GCA_964415525.1 uncultured Solibacteraceae bacterium | reverse complement strand
TGAAGAATCTTGAGGTTCAACTGGTTCGGCCACCAGTCCCGGTTCGACGTGCCGCCGCCGGAAATGGGTTTGCTTGTCCTGCCCGTTACGGGGCACTTGCTGTTTTCAGTCATAGCGTTTCCTCCTTTTCTTTTAGTTTTACAATAGGTGTTTGCATTTTATCTGGTTCTAAACATAATCAGGAATGATTCCTGATCAGAAACCAAAAAAAATATATAAAAGCCCTCAGAAACGGTATTTGCGCGGTTCTCCCGCCAGAGAACCGCTCTCCCGATCCTTGCTGCAATCCTCACAGTAACCGTAATATTCGCAGCGGTTACTGGTGATGGTGAACCCCGTCGTCTTTGCCACATTCATCCGGTCGACCAAAACGGGTGCCTGGTAATCGACGATCTTTCCGCATCGGTCGCAGATGAGATTGATGTGCTCGTCGAGATTGCACTCGCAACGGTTTTCCCTTTCGTCAAACTCGAGCGCCGTAATGATGCCGTAGCGGATGAGTTCGTTGATCGTGGCGTATGTGGTTGAAATGCTAAGACTTTTATGCTTCTTTCTTGCCTCGCGGTAGATGAATGACGCGCCGGGATGGATATGCCCCTGCTCAACCAGCACATTGATTATGGCCAATCTCTGACTTGTGATTTTAAGGCCTTTCTCCTTCAACCGTTGAATGATGGATGTTTTTTCCACAGTTCCATTTCCGGAATGATTCTTGATTGTCTATGTGACAGACCAACTATCATTTGTCAAGTCTTTTCTGCCGTTCCCGAATGTCCTCCTTACCCGTTATCGTCTCGATGTCGATCCGGATCACCGCCGTGACGACGAGTTTTTCCACCGGTAAATCGCCGTATCCTCTCTCAGGCTGATATTTTTCCATCAATGATTGCAGGGCGAAGCGCTTTTCTTTGTCGTCCTTGATTATTACGGCTCTGCCTTTGAGGATGACGCTCCGATAATGGTAAAAGGCGCTGCAAGGATCACTTTTTGCCTTTACATAGCGAAGCGGCATATCGACTTCGAAACAGACACGGTTATCCCTAAGAATGTCCTCGATCTTTTCCCCTTCACCGGCGCTGTGAAAATAGATGTATTTGCCGGTATGGAAGAAATTCAGCGGTTTTACCATGGGATAGCCATCCTTTCCCATAGTTCCCAGGCGGCCGACATGGGAATTTGCGAGAATTTCGTCGATCTGCGCTACGTCTTTGATTTCTTTCTTGGCTCTTCGCATCTTTGCTAACTCTGCTAGTTAAGGAAAGGCCCCCTCCATTTCTGGAGAGGGCCTTAAGGAGGGGATAGGGTTAGTTACAGCATTTCATAGATAGCGGCGTCTATGACGGGGGAGACATCGTCACCGGTTCCGCAACGGTAATCCTGGCCATGGGGGCGGGACGGAAGGCCGCCCAGGCAATCCATGAGGCCTTATCGGGGGGCGGATTAAATCATCGAGGATCAATAGAACTTAAGTGTCCGTTTGTCCGGTGATTGCGTAACAATTCCAAAAGGCATTTACAACTGTTTGTGGATAATCATATGATGTAATGATTACGGATCGAAAGGGAGTAACCGAGGATTACCGGTGCGTGGAGAGAAGAATGTTCGGAGAACCGATGGGTTCTAGGAAATTGAATCGTCAGTTCTCCCCTGATGCGACGGGAAGCATGTCTTGAAGACGGAGACCCCATTAATGAGTCGACGCCTCTTCATCCATTATCTGCTTCACAGTCTGGGCAAGGATGGTGAGGGAAACGGGTTTCATGAAAAACTCCCGGATACCGATCTTCATCGCTTCTTCCTTGTTGATCCGCTCGCTGAATCCCGTGGTCATGATGATCGGGAGTTCTGGCCGTATCTTCAATATCTCCCGGGCCAGGGCAGCCCCGGTCATATTGGGCATCGTCATATCTGTTATGACCAAGTCAAATCTTTCCGGATGGGCATTAAATGCCTCCAGGGCATCGCTGCTACTTAATCTCACTTCTACTTCATAGCCCAAGGAGGTCAGCATTCCATGCCATAGAGAGGCAATGGGCTCTTCATCGTCAACGAATAAGATGCATCCCTTGCCCCTGGGAATGACGGCTGATTCCAGACCTTCCTGCTCCGCATCGGCGTCGATCAGGGGCAGGGAGACGGTAAAGGTTGTACCTACCCCCATCTTGCTTTCCAACGTAATGTCTCCGCCATGGTCTTTGACAATGCCGTATACGACGGACAATCCCAGTCCCGTCCCCTCACCCGACTTCTTGGTGGTATAAAAAGGATCGAAAATCTTGTCTCTGATGGTGGGATCGATCCCCTCCCCCGTATCAGAGACGATAAGCTGTAGATATGCCCCCGCCTTCAGTTCCGGATTATATGCCCGGTCATCGGCAAGGATCTCATTCTGGCGAAGACTTACGTCCAGGACGCCTTCACGTTTCCGCATGGCGTGAACGGCGTTGGTGCACAGGTTCATGAGCACCTGGTGGATCTGGGTGGGATCGGCAAGGACGGTGTCGTAGCGGTTGGTGTAGCTCTGGCGAATCTCGACGGTACTTGGAAGAGAAGACCGGATGAGTTTCATCGCCTCTTTGACAATAGGCGTAACGGCTACCGGTTTCTTCTCCTGTTCCCGCTGGCGGCTGAAAGTGAGAATCTGTTGAACCAGATCTTTTGCGCGGCCGCAGGCCTTGAGAAGCTGCACCAGATAGGAATGGATATTAATATCTGTAGTTTTTAGTTTTACCAGCTCTGTATAACCCATTATCGCTCCGAGGATATTATTGAAATCATGGGCGATGCCACCGGCCAGGGTGCCTATGGCCTCCATTTTCTGCGCCTGGCGGAGCTGAGCTTCCATTCTGACCGCTTCGGTTATATCCCTTTTCAGAGAAACATAGCCCGTAAGTTCACCCGCCGAATTGAGCAGGGGACTGATGGTGGCATCCTCCTGGATGAATTTGCCGTCCTTGCGTCTGTTCGTAATGCGGCCGGTCCAGATGTTGCCGCATGTGATTGTCTTCCAGAGTTTCTTGTAGAATGCCGGAGTATGGGCGCCGCTCTTCAGAAACCTCGGATTTTGCCCGATTGCCTCCGACCGGGAGTATCCCGTGATTTTTTCAAAGGCCGGGTTTACATATTGAATAACCCCTTCGGGGTTGGTGATCATAACATCTTCCGCGGCCTGCTCGATGGCGATGCTCAAGCGCCGCAACTCTTCTTCTATCCGCTTCCTCTCTGTGATGTCATGGACGATCCCCTGCTGCCTCCCATCATCGAGTCTCGAAAGGCTCATTTCCACCTGAAAAAACGCACCATCCTTGCGTTTCATAGGCCGCTCAAACCTCAGGCTATCACCGGAGATAACGCGTTGAATACGTTGACGACCGATGTCTTTCAACTCATCGGGATAGGTGTCGATGACATTTAGTTTGAGCAGCTCATCTTCCGAATAATCGAGCATTTCACAGAAATGCTTATTGACCAGCTGATAATCGCCATTATGATCCAAGACAAAGATACCGTCTACAGCCTGATCGATGAGTTGGCGATAACGCCTCTCACTCTCGCGCAGTACTGCTTCGGCATGCTTTCTATCGGTAATATCGCTTGTTATTCCAAGAATG
This sequence comes from uncultured Solibacteraceae bacterium, assembly GCA_964415525.1. Taxonomy (GTDB): domain Bacteria; phylum Acidobacteriota; class Holophagae; order Holophagales; family Holophagaceae; genus CAZPUI01. Next base: position 2,789 of record CAYQAS010000179.1, on the reverse strand, counting down.
CCTATGGCATCTCCCGCAGCATCCCTGATAAAGGTTATATTGATTTCCGCAGGGATTATCCTCCCATCCCTGTGGATCTGCTCCACTTCTATGGTCCTTGAACGGGACAAATCCCGGTCAGGTTTTTTTTCTTCCTCCAGTTCATCAGCAAAAAGCTGCATGCATAATTCAAAAGAAGCAGGCGTCATCACTTCATGCAGAGGCTTCACAAAAAATTCCTCAGGTGTATAATCCAGATTGTGCTTTATGAACGGGCTAATGTATGTATAGCGCAGATTCATATCCAGGATCCAGATGACCACCTTTGCATTTTCAGCGATCAATCGGGAGCGCTCTTCGCTCGTACGTATCGCCTCCTCCGCCCGCTTGCGTTCGGTGACGTCGCGGATATTCATCACGAAACCGGCAATAACCGGATCATGGTAGAGATTTTTGCCGATGCCCTCCATAGTGAGCACGGTGCCGTTTTTATGTCTGATGCGAAAGCTGTTGGGTACTTCAACTTCCGTTGTCAGAGATGCCTTGCCGAAATCCTCGAAGGCTCTGGGCTGATCTTCAGGGATAATCAGATCGAAACCGCTCATCCCAATCAAGTCCTCAGGACGATAGCCGAGAATACGCTCCACAGAGGGGCTGCAATAGGTAATCATTCCCTGCACATCCACAATAAATAAGACATCTGCAGCATTTTCGGTAATGGCCCGGAAATATTTTTCGCTCTTTCTGAGTTCTTCCTCAGCCAGCTTGCGCTCGGTGATGTCACGCTCGATGGCCAATACGCATTCTTTGCCGGCGATGGATGCCCGTTTCAAGTTGACTTCTGTCCAGAAGAGATGGCCATCCTTGTGCTTGCATTGCCATTCGAAGCGCTGGGGCTGTCCGTCTACCGCCGCTCTAAACAGTTCCATGGCTGTCTCCTGTGTAAAGGGATGGACACCCGAAGAAATATCCCCCACATTCAGGTTCAACACTTCGCTGACCGAGTATCCAAAGATTTCCGTCACAGCATTGTTGACATCAAGAAATTCCCCGGTCCCAATGTCATGGACCCAAATGGCGTCGTTGACCGCGTTGAATATCTCATGGTAGGTAACCTCTGAGAGTTTCAACGCCTCCTCCATCCGCTTGCGCTCGGTGATATCGCGGTTCACAGAGAGAATGCCTATAGCCTTCTGGTCCTTGTCGCGCAGAAAGGAACCGTGGGCCTCCACCCAGACAGTGGAGCCATCCTTTTTGTACACTTCGAGCACAAGGGTACGGATTCTACCAGGATCGGCAGTTCCACTGGCTTCCAATTTCATCTCTTCTTCAAACGCCGCAAGGGCGATAAGATATGATTCAGGGGTTATCATCTGGTCAAGGGGCTTCTCCATGGACTCCTCCACGGTGAATCCGCGGTAACGCAGGACGGACGGGCTGATGTAGGCATAGCGCAGGCTCTTAATATCCAAGACTGATATAACGTCAGCCGTATTTTCCGCTATTAAACGGTATTTCTCCTCACTCTCCCGCAGCGCCTCCTCTGCCAGTTTGCGCTCGGTGATATCGCTCAGGAAAGCAAGAATAGCGGGTCTATCATTCCAATTTATTAAAACGGAATTCGCTTCCACCCACATAACGTTACCGTCTTTATGAATTATGCGAAAGGAATAGCGGTCAGTGAATTTCTCACCCTTCAGCCGCCTGTTATTTCTGTCAATAACCCAATCCCTATCATCAGCGTGAATTAATCCAATATATGGTTTTGACAATAGTTCTTCAGCTGAATAGCCGGTCATATTGGCGGTCATTGGATTAAGGAATACTAATTTTTTACCCTGAGCTACATAAATAGCTTCGTTTGCATTATCAAAGAGATTGCGGTAGCGCTCCTCGCTATCCCGCAGCGCCTCCTCAGCCCGCTTTCGCTCTGTTTCAGAGTGCTCCAGTTCCTTAATTCTCTGCTTTAAGGCGTAATTCTCATCGATCAGTTCTTGATTCTTCCTGGATCGATCGTGCATCGAAATGCTCCTCTGTCAGTATCAACAGCCCATGGTGGAAACAACAATGGACTGTATTTGGGTAGTGGATTGGACTCTCTAAGACTTACTTGATATTCTGTTAGCTGTCAAAAGGAAAGTTCATTAGATGCTGAATACCGTTCGAAAGGCGGGAGCTACGTCAATATTGTTGGATGCTCGATAGCAGGAAGCTCTTTATACGTGGCACATGGGTTTTAGATGGATGAAACTCTTTTCTACCGTTCCGTGAGGTCTTCCTTCCCGGTGATCGTCTCGATGTCGATCCGGATCACCGCCGTGACGGCGAGTTTTTCCACCGGAAAGCCGCCGTATCCTCTTTCAGGCTGATATTTTTCCATCAAGGATTGCAGGGCGAAGCGCTTTTCTTTGTCGTCCTTGATTATTACGGCTCTGCCTTTGAGGATGACGCTCCGATAATGGTAAAAGGCGCTGCAAGGATCACTTTTTGCCTTTACATAGCGAAGCGGCATATCGACTTCGAAACAGACACGGTTATCCCTAAGAATGTCCTCGATCTTTTCCCCTTCACCGGCGCTGTGAAAATAGATGTATTTGCCGGTATGGAAGAAATTCAGCGGTTTTACCATGGGATAGCCATCCTTTCCCATAGTTCCCAGGCGGCCGACATGGGAATTTGCGAGAATTTCGTCGATCTGCGCTACGTCTTTGATTTCTTTCTTGGCTCTTCGCATCTTTGCTAACTCTGCTAGTTAAGGAAAGGCCCCCTCCATTTCTGGAGAGGGCCTTAAGGAGGGGATAGGGTTAGTT
>CAYQAS010000178.1:0-6410 GCA_964415525.1 uncultured Solibacteraceae bacterium | reverse complement strand
ATGGCGTCGATGCCCACGGTGTGCGCGTCGAAGCCCGTGCAGGCGCCCACCACGACCACCTTGCGGCCGAGCTTCTCGCGGATCACGTCGCACGCCTCGTTCATCGAGTACACCGTCTCGCCGGTGGCGTCCTCGATCTGGATCGTGTCGTAGTCGAGGCTCAGCTCGGTCTTGCCGTACGCCACGTACATCGAGAAGCCCTCGGAGAGGCTCGTCGCGTGCACCACGTCCACGTGCTGGAAGCCCAGCTTCTCCGCGAAGAGCCGCGCCGCCTCACGCCCGCGGGGGCCTTCCGGCACCGGGAGCGTGAAGGACAACTGCACCGCGCCATCGTTCAGAGTGTCGCCATAGGGACGGATGATCATCGGTTACTCCAAAAGAAAGGGTTCACCACGGAGAACACGGAGCGCACAGAGAAAAGAGAAGAAAACAAAGAGAAGGGAAGGAGGCTGAATGATCCCTTTGCCTGCTTTTTCTCAGTGTCCTCCGTGTGTTCCGTGGTGAATAATTGTTTTTAATTCAGTCCCAGTTCCGCTTCTAGCGTCGCTTCGAAGGGGTTCCAGTAGTCGGGGCCCTTGGGCTGCAGGCCGTCGAGGCCCTTGCCGCCATCCCGGGGGCGCTTGACGTCGGCGAAGTCGCCGGCGGCGATGGCATCCATGAGGCCGGTCTTGTTCAGGGCCTCGAGGAAGGCCAGGGCCTGGTCCAGCACCTCGTGGGCGCGGCGGACGATGACGCCGTCCTGCTTGAACTCGATCTCGTCGCTCAGGTCCGCCATGTTGTCCATGACGTAGCGCGCATTCTCCAGCGCCAGGAAGCGATCCATCATGTACGGCGTGTGGATGGCCTCCGTCAGCATGCCGAGCAGGTGGATGCCCTGCTTGGTGAACTGGCTGGTGAAGTTGAAGAGGGCGTCCTGCACGTGGCCCTTGAAGATGTTGCCGGTCATGAACTTCGTGGGCGGCATGTACTTCAGCGGCGCTTCGGGGAAGATCTCGCGGGCCATCTGGGCCTGGCTCAGCTCCAGCAGGTAGCCGTTCTTGATGGTGGGATCCATCTCGAAGGCGTGGCCCAGGCCCATCTGCCAAGGCTCGAGGCCGGCATCGAAGGCGAAGCGCTCGTTCAGGAACTGGCTGGCCAGCACCGTGTAGGCCTTTTCGACAGCATCTGACGTGGTCAGGTAGTTGTCCTCGCCGGTGTTGATGATGATCCCCGCGTAGGCGTTGATCATCCGGCTGAACTTCTGGTCCACGAACGTGCGGTACATGTTGATGTCGCGGAAGAGGATTCCGTACATCGAGTCGTTGAGCATCATGTCGAGGCGCTCCAGCGCCCCCATGGCCGCGATCTCCGGCATGCAGAGGCCGCTGGCGTAGTTCGTGAGGTAGATGTAGCGCTGCTCCTTCTCCACCACTTCATCCAGCGCCGCACGCATGATGCGGAAGTTCTCCTGGGTGGCGTAGGTGCCGCCGAAGCCTTCCGTGGTCGCGCCGTAGGGCACGTAGTCGAGCAGGGACTGAGCCGTGGTGCGGATGACGGCGACGACGTCGGCACCCTGCGCGCCCACGGCCTGAGCCTGCTTCACGTCCTCGTAGATGTTGCCGGTGGCGACGATGACGTACATCAGCGGGCTGTGGTTGCGGCCCTTGAACTGCTCCAGCTTGGCTTCGCGGTGGGATCGGTTCGTCTTGATGCGGCCGAGTCCCTTCTGCACCAGCTCGGCACCCTTGGCTTCCAGCGCTGCCTTGTCGCTCATGGGCAGGTCGGCGATGCGCAGACCCCCCGCGATCTTTGCGTTCAGGCCTTCCACCGTCTCACCGGTGCGGAGCAGGGCGTTCACGTAGTACTTCAGGGCGCCGTGTTCCAGCTTCTCGCCGCGGAGCTGGTCCACGATGAGGTTCGGCACCGGCACGCCGTCCGCGTCCGCGCCATCCGCCCCCGCGAGGCGCAGGGTGGCCCGCTCTACGGTGACGGAGGTGTGGCCCGCGATGAACTCCTTCACGGGGCGGGTGATCTGGAAGGCCAGGTCGCGAGCCTGGGCGATCTTGTCGGCGGGGAGTCCCAGTTTCGTTTGCATCGTTCAACCTCGGAAAGAATCAAAAGCGAAAGGAATCAACCACGGAGGACACGGAGGACACGGAGGACACGGAGAAAAGCAGGAAAGAACTAAGGGCGTGAATCCCTTGCTTTTCCTCCGTGATCTCTGTGTGCTCCGTGGTGAACATCATTTCTCTATTCCTGGACCTGTGAAAAACGTTTCCGCCCGTTCGCAGAGTGTGGGAGAAAGTCCCAGCAGGCGGGCCACCGCCAGGGCATCGGAGTCCCGGTGGGAGCCGTCATCGGGCTCCATCCGGTAGATCATGCGCGCGGCCACGCGCCGGAGCCGGGCTTCCAGGGATTCGCCCTCGGCGGGCGTCTCCAGGCTGGAGCGGTCGAGGCCGTGCATGCGGCGGTAGGCCACGCCGTCGAGTCGGGCCACACCGTGGAAGTGGGTGGAGAAGAGTGCCACGCCCCGGCGCGCCTGCAGCGCTTCCAGCACGGCGGAGAGGAGGGCTTCCGCCTCCCGGCTGTGGGTGGTGCGGGCGAATTCGTCGAAGAGCCAGAGGCCGTCTTCCGGCAGGTGCTCCCAGGCGTCCATGAACTGCGCCAGCTCCGTGCCGAAGCCGGAGAGTCCCGCGTGGGCATCGCCCTCGCGCCGGGCGCCGACGTAGGCGATGTGCGGGAAGACGCGGGTCGCCATGCGGCGGGCCGGGACGTAGAGCCCCGTCTGCACGCAGAGCTGGAGGAACGCTACGGTCTTCAGCACAACGGTCTTGCCGCCCATGTTGGAGCCGAAGATCACGGTGGCGCCGGGCTCGAAGGTGGCGTCCAGGGCCTCGTATGGCGTGTTCAGGCGGGTGCAGAGGGTCTCGCAGGGCAGGAAGCGGCCACCCTCGATGCGCAGCTGGCCCTCCTGCAGCACGGGACGGGTGAGGCGCAGATCGCGGGCCATGCGGGCGCGGGCCCAGGCGAGGTCGAAGGCGCGGACGGCCTCGCGCGCGGCGAGGATGCGGCTCAGCTCGCGGTTCACTGCGCGGGTGAGCTCTTCGAGCACGGCCTGTTCGGCGGCCTGCTCCTGGAGGGCCAGAGCGTGTCGACGCTCGCCGAGCACCAGGGCTTCCGGAGTGCGCAGCGGACGGACGGACACCAGGTTTCCATCGTAGGGATCGATGAGCAGCAGGTGGGCCGCGGCCTCTAGGTCCGTGAACCGGTCGCGGGGCACCAGCAGGAAGGCCTTCTCGCCGAAGACAAGGCCGTACCGGGCCTGGATCTCCGCGGAGCGGTCCGCATCCTGCTCGAGCACTTGACGGTCTACGGCGGCGATCGCCGCGCGCACCTCGGCAAGCTCCGCGCTGTAGGCGTCCGCCAGGTAGAAGAATTCCGCCCCCTGGCGACCGCGATCCAGGAGCGCCAGCAGATCCTCGCAGGCCCCATGGAGGTCGAAGATCCGCGCCACGGCGGGATCTACGAGGTCGACGAGGGCCAGGAAGTTGTGGAGGAACTTCTTGAACTGGAAGAGCTCCACCTCGTCAAAGCAGGCGGCGGGCTGTTCGGGAAAGCGCGGCATCCGCTTCAGGTGGTGGCTGATGCGGTCGCGCTTCACGAGGTCCTGGTCCAACGCGGTCATGAAGCCCAGCACCGCATCCGTCTCGTCGTGCAGGCGCTTCAGCTGCGCCTCATCCGTGAGGAACGCACGCCGCTCCTTGACCTCGCGGCCGAAGGGCGTCTCCGGGGAAAAGGCTTCCCAGAGGGTGTCGAACTCGGCGTAGCTCAGCACGTCGGGATTCACGCCACCACCTCGTAGGGATTGAAGAGCACGCGCTCGGCCACGGAGGGGCCGACGGTCTCCAGGAAGGTGTCGCGGCTCAGGTCGCGCAGCACAATGGAGAAGCAGAGCAGGTCGAGGGGTCGGCGCAGGCGCACGTCGTACCGCGTCAGCAGGCGCTTGAGGTCCGCCGGCTCCAGGAAGACATCGGAGAAGCTGCCAAGGGAGAGCGGCCCAGGGGGCGGGGGCAGCTGGGCGAGGCCCTCCATCGTGAGGGGACCTTTCCAAGCCAACTCGGATGAGTCAGCGGCTGTCAGATCCGCCAGGGCAGCCAGGGCCTGGAGCTTGGCGGCGGCCTTTGCCAGGTTGCCGCGGTGGATGCGGGCGGTGAACGCGAAGCGCGCGGCGCCCAGGGCGCTCACCTGGGTGACCCGGTTCACGGCGCCATCCACCAGCACGGAGGCCGCCCAGGCCTCGGCCCGCACGCGTTCAATGAGGTCAGCCATGTCCGTGAACGAGGCGCTGCCCACCAGGGTCACGGAGCCGGCGCGCACGGCGCGGCCCAGGAGCAGGCGGCCCAGGGCCGTGCGACCGGGCAGGGCCTCCAGCACTTCGAATCGCGCATCGGAAGCCCGTGCGAAGGCCTCCGTGGTCACCACGAGATCCCCAGGCGCCACGGTGATGTCCGGCGTGCCCGCGCCGTCCTCCCGGGCCTTGGCGCCGCCGTCTACCCCGATGGTGAACACCGCCACTGGTCCCGCGTGTCGAGCAACAGGTAGAGCCAGGTTAAGGAAGGTCGTCTTCCCCGAACCCTTCTCGAAGCCCGTCACCGCCGTGACGGCGTGCTGGACTCTCTGGAGCGAAACGGTCATGGGATGGAGAGAAAAGAAATTCACCACGGAGAACACGGAGAACACGGAGAAAAGAGGGAAGGCATATTCCTTTTTGCTTTTCTCCGTGTCCTCCGTGTGCTCCGTGGTTACAGGCTTTTTAGTGACGCTTGGTGCGGCTGAGGTCATTCGGCTCGAGGCAGAGCCGATCACCTGCGAGCAAGGTGGCGACGCCGTCCTTGGCGCGGTACTGGGCGTCATCCCCGGCTTCCTTGGTCGCGGGGTGGGCCGGACCGGTGTACTGGGGCCAGGTGTAGGTGGTGATCACACCCTCGTAGTTGCGCAGAATGGCGCGGCCGTCGCCCATGGAGATGAGGTAGTTGGGCATCACGGGAATCTTGCCGCCGCCGCCAGGGGCGTCCACCACGAAGGTAGGCACGGCCATGCCGGTCGTGTGGCCGCGCAGGGCCTCGACGATCTCGATGCCCTTGGACACCGACGTGCGGAAGTGGCTGATGCCGAGGCTGAGGTCGCACTGGTAGATGTAGTAGGGCTTCACGCGGATGGTGAGCAGTTTGTGGACGAGCTTCTTCATCACGACGGGATCGTCGTTGATGCCGCGCAGGAGCACGCTCTGGTTGCCCAGCTGGATGCCGGCGTTCGCGAGGCGGGCGCAGGCCTGACGGGCTTCTTCCGTGATCTCCTTCGGGTGGTTGAAGTGGGTGTTCACGTAGACCGGGTGGTACTGCTTGAGCATGTCGCAGAGCTCGGGCGTGATGCGCTGGGGCATGACGACGGGGGTGCGGGTGCCGAAGCGGATGATCTCCACGTGCTCGATGGCGCGCAGACGCTGGAGGATGGACTCCAGGCGCTCGTCGGGAAGCACCATGGGATCGCCGCCGCTGATGAGTACATCGCGCACTTCGGGGTGGGCGGCGATGTAGTCGATGGCCTTCTGGATGTTCTCCTCGGGCATGTGGACATCGGTATCTCCCACGAGGCGCCGGCGCGTGCAGTGGCGGCAGTTCATGGAACAGATGTTGGTGACCAGCAGCAGCACGCGGTCCGGGTAGCGGTGCGTGAGCCCGGGGACGGGGCTGTCCACGTCCTCGTGGAGCGGATCCGCAAGGTCGCTCGGATCGTCGTGCAGCTCCGCGAGGCGCGGCACGGACTGCATGCGAACCGGGCAGTCCGGATCCGTGCGGTCCATCAGCGCCGCGTAGTACGGCGTAATCTCCATGGTGAACTTGCCGAGGCAGGCCTTGAGCTGCTCGCGCTCGTCATCCGTCAGCACCATGACCTTTTCGAGGGTCTCGATGTCGCGGATCGCGTGACGCAGCTGCCAGCGGTAGTCGTTCCATTCGGCGTCGGTGACGTCCTTGAAGAGGTCGATCGAGCGAAAGTCCACGGGGTCGTACTTCATGCGATGTCCTGAAAGAAAAAGAGATTCACCACGGAGAACACGGAGCTCACGGAGAAAGGACTGAAAGAAAAGACTCAACGGAGGCTGGGGCAAAAGACGATCCCGACCTGCCTTTGTTGCTTTTCTCCGTGTCCTCCGTGTGCTCCGTGGTTCAAGTCCTTTTAGGCCTTGCGCAGCTTCAGCATGGCTCGCACGTCTTCGGGCTTCGCCAGTTCACGGCCGCAGTCCTTGGCGATGCGGGCGGCGCGCTCGACGAGCTCGGCGTTGCTCTTCGCAAGGCGGCCCTTGCTGTAGTAGATGTTGTCCTCGAAGCCCACGCGGATGTGCCCGCCCAGGGCGATGGTGGCGTAGATGC
>CAYQAS010000177.1:0-6565 GCA_964415525.1 uncultured Solibacteraceae bacterium | reverse complement strand
ATTTCTGGCAGCTCTGATTTCCCACCGTACACGAAGTTTTGCAGGCTGATTGGCATGAAGTCTGGCACTCGCCGCAACCGCCAGTCACTGCAGTCTTGGTCAGCGGAGCGTCATTTACTGTCTGAATGTGTTTACCCATGGTTTTTTCCCTCCCCGGTTCATCATATATGTTATTTTATCGCGTTTTGAAATAGCAGGCAAGTGGCTTTCAGTTCGCCGGCATCAACAACAGTCGCACAGGCAGATTGGAAGCGCCTGCTGGTGAAAAAGTGACCCACAATGATTCCCCGGCGGGAAATTCGGCCAACAGTTCGAAATCAGCCAGCGTCTGATGGCCAAACGACAGCCCTTTGGCTGGTGTACCAACCATTTTTCCTTCCGCTTTAGTTTTCACACGCAGCCAGCCGGCGTAAACCCCGCCACGCGGATTAAAGTAACAACGGATTTTCCCTTTGCCGGTTGTGGGCAGCAACACCCGGTATACAACACCATAATTTCCTTCATTTCTCACAGCCAGTTTGGTCGTGACATCCCAGCCTGACAAAAATCGGTCTCTTTCTCCATCGCCCAACGTTACCGATACTGGGCCGTCTTTGGCTGGGTCATAGGGCTGCTTGCCAAGCATCAATCGGTCAGCGCGCTGAAAAGTGCCCCGCAAATGCGGTTTGCCTGGCGGCAAAACAACCAACTGTTTCAGCTGCGTTGCCGGGTCGCCCAGCTCGCCCATCGCAGCGACCGAAAGCTGTATTTCCTGATCGGAACTGAAGTCGATCATGCCGGTCATAATCGCTGTCGGCGGCACAACGGGAACCTGCTTCTGCTCCTGCAGCAAAATACTGCTGTTGGCTGCCACTACCAGTTTGAACGGCTTGATATCTTTGAAGTAATCAGCCTGAATTGCCCGACCAGCCCGCAGATAATCATGATCCGGCTTGCTGACCCCATAGCGGGACACCTCTATTTTAGCCGCTGTCGCATTCCGGTTCGTCAGCATCACTACGACACGTTTCTTTTCCTGTGTTCCGTTCACATGATGAAAAAACAGCCGGGTACTGCCTTTCACCTGATCCTGATAAAGAATACCCTCACTAAAAAACTCTTCGGGGCTATCCGAGAAAATGAACAGGCCACCAGCTTCCGATGTCGTCACCGGCCATTCCGGCAAAACATCGGCCAGGTCGCGCAAACTTAGCGGCATTGCGGCGACCGGCGTGGACAAAACTATCAATACCAGCAACAACAGGCACAACCTGCGTTTCATCGACTACAACTCCAATCTGCCTGACATATTCAGCCACCACAGGCGCAGCCGAAAGTCCCATATTCCAAACCGCGGCTTCGGCACACTCAGACGGCGAATCATAAATAAGTTTTCGCCTGGGTGATTCAAACCGACAACCGACGAACAGGCTGCCTGATAGCCGGTCCTGGCCAGCAATTCGACCACGGCCGGCGCTGTTTCACCAAAGGGGTTGGCAAACACAGCCGGCGCTGCCGGCAAGTTGCTTTCCAGCATCAGGCGCGAAGCCAGCAATTCGCGTTCCATTTCTTTGAGATTAATTTCATTCAGGGTGTAATGATGAACGGTATGGGAGCCGATTTCCATTCCCTGTTCACGCATTTGCCGCGCCTGCGCCCAGGTCATATAACCCGGTTGTCCGATTTTTCCTGTCACAACAAAAAAACTGGCCCGCATACCCTGTCGCAATAAAACCGGCAGAGCGGCACGGTAGTTATCTTCATAGCCGTCATCAAACGTCAGCACAATCGGCCGATTGGGCAACCGGCCCCTGCCAGCCAAGCCCTCGGCCAGCTCCGCCACGCTGACGGGCGTGTAACCTTGCTTGCGCAAATAAACCAGCTGCTGCTCAAAATCGCTTTCACTCACATACAGCCAGCCGGCGTCCGCGCCAATATGATGATAGGTCAGCACCGGAATCCCGCTGCCGGGCGAACCGAGCCATACCAGCAAGGCTGCAACCAATATAGCCAACATGATTGCCAGCAAAATGCTTCGGTGTTTCATTGCGCCTCCAGCTCTTGCAGCTCTTCAACCCGACGTTCCAGCGCCCTCAAACGGTGACTCATGCCGGATCGACTGATCTTACCATCAAACACCTCGACCAATTCCTGCAATGTCGCTTCGGGATTGGCCAGCCGCAGCTCTGCCACTTCACGCAGCGTCCGGGGCAGTGTAGCCATCCCTCGATTGCTGGCAATCCAGCGGATCAATTCGACCTGGCGGACCGCGGCATTGACCGTTTTAGCCAGATTGGCAGTTTCGCAGTTTACCAGCCGATTAACCTGATTGCGCATGCCTTTGACAATCCGTACATTTTCAAATTCCATTAATGCGTTATGCGCGCCGACCAGGCTGAGAAACGAAGTGATTGCATTGCCTTCCTTCATATAAACGACATAATCCTGCTTGCGCGTCGTCAATCCGGCATGCAGCCCAAAAGAACGCAGCGTATGAACCAGGGTTTCGGCAAAACCTTCATTTTGGGCCACCAATTCCAAATGGTATTCTACTTCCGGTCGGTTGATCGAGCCGCCACCGAGAAAAGCGCCCCGTAGCCAGGCTTTGCGGCAACAGGGACGTTTCGGCGGATTTTCCGGATGGTCAAGCAAAACATCCTCAACAAAAATTCCCATCCGGATCAGAAATCGGACTACGTCCGGTGACGGCAATGAACGCAATTCGTAGGAATTATTTTTTTTCAGTCGTAAGGCTCTGGTCACCTTTACTTCCGTTTCGGCAATCCCCTCTTTTTTGAATGTACGCAGCACCTTTCTCGCAACAGCGGCGCTCTCGGTGATAAATTTTACACCGAGCAACCCCTGCCCGCCAAAGGAAATAACGCCGCCCATCCACAATAACGCGGCTAGCTCTGCCTGGGCGCAGCAGGAATTTACTTCATCCAGTCGCACCAATTCATTTTTTACATCCGCGGAAAAAGACAACGATATTTCACCCCTTGCTCCAGTTGCAGAACTTACGTTTCGCTCTCAATGCCCGGTGACTTGCGAAGTGTGATTTTCCCCTGGTCCTGACGCCAATCGCCCAGCGTTGATAAAATCAGACGAGCCAACCGGACCGGGTTGTGACGGACCCAGTTCGTGGCGCTGACCAGTTGGCCGGAAACTACCTTGACGCCCATGGCTTCTAGTTTGGCAACATCTGTTTCTACTGGGCAGGCGCCTTCCTTGGCATATTGAACCAGCAGGCAACTGGTAATTTTCTCGACATTGACCAAAACACAATCGACAATACCCGGTTCTGTATGATCGTATATTGCCTGCAAGTGATCTGACGCCTTGTAGCCGGTTGTTTCTCCCGGTTGAGTCATCACGTTGCATACATACATGCGAAGAGCTCTGGTCTGCTTTAACGCTGCCGTAATCTCGCGCACCAACAGATTGGGCAACACGCTGGTGTATAAACTTCCTGGCCCCAGCACAACGGCATCCGCCTCAAGGATTGCATCCACTGCAGCCTTGACTGCGGCAACATCCGCCGGTTCGATCGCCACCCGGCGTATTGATTTACCGGACAATGGAATCGCCGATTCCCCATGGACGATTGTCCCGTCGTCCATCTCCGCCGACAGACGGAGCGAGCAATTCGCGGAAGGCAATACGTGTCCTCTCACCGCCAAAACCTTGCTGGATTGTTGCAGCGCCTGCTCAATATCGCCGCCGACTACCTGGGTCATCGCCGCAATGAACAGATTGCCAAAGCTGTGTCCTGCCAGATCGCCTTCGCCGGCAAACCGGTACTGAAACAATTTTTCCATCAAGGGCTCCGTATCGGCCAGCGCGACCAGGCAACTGCGCAAATCTCCCGGCGGCACAATTCCCAAATCATGCCGTAATCGACCAGAGGATCCGCCGTCATCCGCCACCGTGACTATCGCCGTCAAATTACTCGACCGCACCTTCAGTCCGCGCAGCAACGTCGACAAGCCAGTCCCGCCGCCAATGACAACGACCGAGGGGCCACGGTTCAGACGACGCTTCTGGTAGATAATATCCACCAGGCGATCCGTGCCTTCGGGCGCAACCACCTCGACAATCGAACGAATAATTCGCCGCATGGCATAGCCCATCAGCGTCAGACCGAGACATAACACCAAGGCGCCTACCAACGTCGGCACCCAGCCGTAATAAGTTCCTGTAACCCGATAGACAAAATTAAACAACGTTCCTTCGACCGCACCGATAAATTTATAATTCAACAGCAAAGCCAGGCTGAAGCCTGAAGCCACCACCCCACCGGTAAACAAAAAAAACCAGCGCTTGATCCGCATTCCCGGATAAAGCCATTTTAACAGTGTCATATTAGTCGACAACCTTGTTATGTTTGATGTCACGGTGTTCAACGGTTACCCGGTAACCCAGCTCACGCAATGAATCACCGACTTTTCCCGAAACAAAAACCGATCGGTGCATACCACCGGTACAGCCGATGGCAATCACCAACTGACTCTTGCCCTCCTTTGCATAGTGAGGAACCAGAAAATCGATGAAGGACTGTAACCGTTTCAAAAATTGGTGAGTTACCGGCCACTTGTTGATATACTCGCGCACATCAGGGTGCTCGCCGGTTTTACACCGCAGCGGTTCAACATAAAATGGATTGGGCAAAAAACGCACATCAAAAACCATATCCGCGTCGAGGGGTATCCCGTACTTGAACCCGAAAGACACCACGTTGACGCTGAGTTTGGCCTGCTCACTTTCGCCGCCATATAGCTCGGTGATCCGTTCCTTCAGTTGTTGGGTCGTCAGGTTTGATGTATCGATGATATGGGTGGCCCGACCCCGAACATATTCCAAACGGTCCCGCTCCAGCCGGATTCCTTCGCTGATTCGTCCTTGCGGTGCCAGTGGATGGCGCCGGCGGGTTTCTTTATAACGCTGGATGAGCGTAGAATCGGCGGCTTCCAGGAACAGAACTTCGGCCATCACTGCTTCCCGGTCCATCTCCCCCAATACGTGCATCAGTTCATCAAAAAACTCACCGCCGCGGATATCGACCACCAGCGCGATCCGGCTGACGCGTCCGGCCGATTGGGCGCACAGTTCGGCAAACTTGGGAATCAGTGCCGGTGGCAGGTTATCGACGCAAAAATAACCCAGGTCCTCCATGATATGTACGACCTGCGTCTTGCCTGCACCGGACATGCCGGTAATGATTACGAGCCGTGAAGTATCCATCGTTACCGCCCCCTCAGATTTTCACTTGGCTGTGGTTGGTCCGGCGGTTCAGATGCGCCAGCACCTGTTCCTGTGATGTATTCAGTACCTGATCCGCCAGGATCCCGTGTTTCTGCAACAACTCGGCTGCCACCGAGAACTCGCCGACGGTTTCGCAATAATGGCTGTCTGAACCGACAATCAACTTGGCGCCGTATGTTTTGGCCAGACTGATTATATTATCACAGTGCGGCAGACTTCCCTTGCGGGAAACGGTCAATGAACTGTTGTTGACTTCCAGGGCGACATCGAACTGAACGGCCGCCTTAACAATCGTTTCGCCATCGACCAGATACTCCGGATTGCCAGGGTGAACCACCACGTCAACGAAGGGGTTCTGCATCGCTTCAACCATCATCGCCGTATTTTCTTTCTTTGATCCATAGGGTGAACAGACTGTATGCAACCCAATCGCCACAATATCCAGTTTGGACAGTCGGAACTCATCCAGATCCAGCCTGCCCCGCCGGTCCATTACATTAGCTTCAATCCCTTTCAGAACACGTACCCCAAACAGCAAGTCCGGGATTGCCGTCTGATTGGAAAAATGATAGGCATGGGGACCGCCTGGCATTGCAGGTCCATGATCAGTCAGAGCAATCAGGGATAGTCCCTTATCCGCAGCAACACGGGCAATTTCTGCCACAGTGCTGTAGGCATGCCCGCTGGCTACGGTATGAACATGTAAATCGGCAACCAGTCGCATAATAATCTCACCTCTTAATATTCATGATAATTATACAGCATCCGACTGCCATTATATAGTTCCATTGCCTGGCAATCATCTTTACCCGCCGTTACAGTAGGAGATGAAGGACATCTATATTAATCGTGGAATATTATTATTATGAACTTGCCGATTTATCTAGGATTTCGTTCCGTCCGGGCCAACCTGAGGACTTCCCTTATCGTCACCGCCAGCATCGCTCTGGCGGTAGGCGTTGTGTTGGCCATGTCCTCGCTATTGTTTGGTTTCCGGGAAGAATTCATCAGTAAAACGGTAAATGCCTCGGCTCATGTCCGGATTACAACCGAAACCGGCGAACAAAGGTCCCAACCGGCTCTGCTATCGTCAAACTGGTCCCTGACCGCCCTGGAAAATATCAAACCACAAAACCAGCCGGAAAAAATCCGTGGCCACAGCGAGATCATCGCGTCCCTGCGCCGTAATCCTGAAGTAATAGCAATTTCTCCGGCAATCAGCGCCAATGTCATTCTGAGATATGGAGCAGTCACTTATCCCGCAACGGCGTTGGGCATTCTCCCCGATGAAGAAAACCAGCTCACCGGGATTTATGAAAAAGCA
>CAYQAS010000176.1:2441-6600 GCA_964415525.1 uncultured Solibacteraceae bacterium | reverse complement strand
ACAGGACGGGCATGGTAAACCCCTCGTGGAGCAAGACCAAATAGGCTGGCGTACCTCCGAAAGGGGGCGAGGATTGGCCCGATCGAGCCAGCGGGTAGGTTGCTTGAGGTGTCTGGTGACAGGCATCCCAGAGGAATGGCGTCACACCCGCAAGGGGGACAGAATCCGGCTTACAGGTCCACCCGAACCCCCGCCTCTGCGCGGGGGTTCGCCGTTTCATACGCCTCCGGTCTAAACGTCCGCCATTCTGGTGCGAAGGTTGAACGTGCCTCGGAGGTTCCATGCATCGCGCCATTCTCCTCTGCGTTCCCGCCCTTGCGGCGCCTGCCGCCGATCCCGCGCAGGCCGCCCTCCAGAAGGAGCTGGATGCTCTGGTCAGGGAATCCGGCATGCCGGGGGCCAGCCTGGCCGTGATCCTGAAGGATGGCCGGTTGCTGACCTTAGTCTCCGGCGTGGCCGATCGGGAATCTGCGTCCCGGATGATGTCGCAGCACCGATTGTTCACGGGCAGCATCGGGAAGACCTATGTGGCGGCCCTGGTGCTTCGCGCCGCAGCTGCGGGAAAGCTGGGGCTGGACGATCTTCTCTCGAAGCACCTTGCTGCGGAGCCGTGGTTCCAGCGCCTCCCCAATGCCGCCACCGTCACCTTGCGCCACCTTCTCACCCACACCGCTGGGATGCCGGAATACGTGGGGAAGGAATCCGTCTGGAAGGCCATCGTGGCAGCACCGGACAAGGTCTGGACGCCGGCGGAGCGGATGGCATTCATCCTCGGCGATGGGCCCCTTTTTGAGGCGGGCAAAGGCTTCGGCTATGCGGACAGCCACTACATTCTGCTGGGAATGGTGCTGGAGCGGATTCACGGGACATCGCTGGAAACCCAGGAGCGGGCGCTGCTGGCGGAATTGGGCTTGAAAGAGACCCTGATCTCGGATCGCCGGGATCTGCCGAAGCTGCCTACGGGCTATTCCAGCCTGCCGCCCGTGTTCCACATGCCTCAAAAGGTCGTGGAAGGCGGGCGCTACGTGTTCAACCCCCAGCTCGAGTGGGCCGGTGGCGGCTTTGCCAGTACCGCCGCCGATCTCGCCCGCTGGGGCGCAGCGCTCTATGGCGGCAAGGTCCTGCCCCAGCCCTGGCTGCGGCAAATGGTGACCGGCAGCGGCGTGAAGACGGACTTTCCGGATGGCGCCGCCTACGGGCTGGGCGCGATCCTCTGGCACTCAGAGCTGGGGCCGGCTTGGGGCCACAGCGGCTTCGTGCCCGGCTTCAACGCGGTGCTCGAGCATTTGCCGGAACAGGGCGTGACCCTGGCCCTCCTCTGCAACAGCGATGTCGCATTGAAGGGCCCGGGACGCACGCCCCACGCCGCGGCCCAGCGGCTCCTCAAGGTCGCGCGGACGGCTACTTCGCCGGGCTCCAGGCCTTCAGGAATGCGCTGATCTTGGCGGGGCTGTAGCCCTTGGCTTCTTCCAGTTCCCCGGTGTCCTGGGAGTGGAGGAGCTTGCCATCGGCATCCAGCACGAAGAAATGCGGGTAGCCCTTGATCTTGGGGAACTGGCCCAGGAAGGCCTCGTTCTTGTTATCAGGGCTGAAGTTCACCATCAGGAACACGAAACCGCCGTCCCGTAGCGCCTTGACCTCCTTCTGCTGCTCCCAGAACCCGTGGAGCAGGCGGCACCAACTGCACCAGTTCCCGCCCACATCCACCAGGATGCGTCGGCCGGTCGCCCTGGCCTGGGTCTTGGCGGCCTCGAAATCCTTCGCGGCATCCCGGGTGGGCTCGAAGGGCCCGGCGATGGGTGCCTTGGGCTTGGGGGCCGGGGCCTGGGCGAGCAGGGGCAGGGCGGCGGCGAGGGCCAGTAGACGCAGGTTCATGTCATACCTCCTGATACGAGGGTATCACTCCGCTCGGGCTTGGAACCGAGGCGCATCGCCCCACTGGTTGAAGGCGACGTTTCGCCCGATGGATTCCACGCGACCCAGCAGACACCCGCGACACTCGACGCGGCCCTCGTCGAGGCAGGGCTTGCCGTCGTAGAGCTGGTAGCCCTCCCGGGCGTGGGTCGGTGTCAGGTTCGGCATGGTGACATTGGCACCATAGCTCAGGCCCCGCTCCCGGCCATCGGGCACCATGGCCTGCAGCGCCGTGGTGGCGGCGATGTTGGCGTCGGGCAGAGCAAGGCGGGTCACGGCAATCATGTTGAGGGCCAGTTGGAGCTGGGAGTCGGACGCGAGGGGCTGGGGCCAATCCGCCATGGGTGTGCCTGCGCTCGGCAGCCAGGGCCCCATCCCGATCATGTCGATGGGGTGTTCGCGGAAATAGGCGATGTCCCGGGCCAGCATGTCGAGGGTCTGGCCCGGTAGGCCGATCATGACGCCGGTGCCCACCTGGAAGCCCGCCGTCGCGAGGTCCTCCAGGGCCTGTTTGCGAACTTCCAGCGTCTGCCGAGGCGGGTGGATGCGGGCGTAGAGTTCGGCGTCCGTCGTCTCGATCCGCAGCAGGTAGCGGTGGGCTCCGGCCTCACGCCATCGACAGTAGGTGTCCAGCTTCTGTTCGCCCAGGCTGAGGGTGATGCCGAGGCCCTGGGGCAGATCTGGCGTTACGCACTCGGAGCGGATCCGGTGAATGAGCCGGCTGATCCAGGCGACCCAAGCCGCGTCCGAGCGCTCCCCCGCCTGCAGCACCACGGAGCCGTAGCCCTCTGAGGCACACCAGCGGGCGGCATCCATGACCTCCTCTTCCTGGAGTGTGTACCGCGAGAGCCCCGGCTGGGAGGCGCGGATACCGCAGTAGAGACAGTCGCAGGCGCAGACATTGGAGAGCTCGATGATCCCGCGGTAGTAGACGGATGGTCCGACGTGGGCCTCCATCACCTCGTTGGCACGGGCCCGCAGAAGTGCGACATCCCGCGGGGCGGTGAGTCCCAGGAGGAAGACGAGGTCCTCGTGGGACAGGGATGGCTGGCGGAGAAGGTCTTGGAGTGGGTTCACGGAAGTCGTACCGAAAGGGCGCGTGCTGTTTTTATCCCCTTCATCCCCTCCATCCCTGTTTCAAATGATTTTTGAACAGGGATGGAGGGGATGGGAAAGGTGGACATCTGCTGTTGCAGATGTCGTCTGTCTCTCAGGCCTGGGGCCCATCGATCTCGGCGAACAGCGGGTGGGAGAGGTCGCGCTCGCCGGTGTCAAGGGACCCGGCTCCGAGAGCGCTGGCGCGGAGCGCCAAGCGAGCGGGAGAACAGCGCGGTGCGCTGTTCTCCCGCCGGGAAGCACCACCACCACCCAACATGGACGCGGTGCTGTGCTAGATCGAAGCGGGCCCATCGATCTCAGCGAACAGCGGGTGGCTGAGGTAGCGCTCGCCCGTATCGCACAGCACCGCCACCACTGTCTTCCCTTCTCCCAGTTCCTTCGCGACCTTCAGCGCCGCCCACACGATGGCGCCGGTGCTGATGCCGGTGAGGAGGCCTTCCTTGCGGGCCAGATCCCGGGCGACGGTGAGGGCATCTTCATAGGCCACGTCCTCGATGCGGGTGTAGGCATTCCGGTTCAGCACTGCGGGCACGAAGTTGGCGCCGATGCCCTGGATCTTGTGGGGGCCGGCCTTGCCTTCGGTGAGCAGGGGGCTGTCCTTGGGCTCCACCGCGATGATTTGGACGCCAGGCTTCTTCTCCTGCAGCACCTCGCCCACGCCGGTGATGGTGCCGCCGGTGCCGATGCCTGCCACGAAGGCATCCAGCTCGGGGACCTGCTCCAGCACTTCCAGGGCGGTGGTGCGGCGGTGGACCGCAGGATTGGCGGGGTTCTCGAACTGCTGCACCAGGAAATACTTGGGGTCCTTGGCCAGCTCCTCCGCCTTGTCCACGGCGCCCTTCATGCCGAGGCTGCCGGGAGTGAGCACGAGGGTCGCGCCGTAGGCCTTCAGCAGTGCGCGGCGCTCCAGGGTCATGGTGTCGGGCATGACGAGGGTGATGGGATAGCCCTTGGTGGCGGCGACAAAGGCGAGACCCACGCCCGTGTTGCCACTGGTGGCTTCCAGCAGCTCACTGCCGGGCTTCAGGGTGCCCTTGGCTTCGGCATCCTCGATCATCGAGAGGGCGATACGGTCCTTGACGCTGCCGCCGGGATTGGCGCTCTCCAGCTTCACGAAGACCGTGGC
>CAYQAS010000176.1:0-2341 GCA_964415525.1 uncultured Solibacteraceae bacterium | reverse complement strand
AGGTCTTCGAGGCTCTCGATGCCGACGCTCAGGCGGATGAGGCCATCGCTGATGCCGGCGTTGGCGCGGGCTTCGGGGGTCATGGAGGCGTGAGTCATGCTGGCGGGGTGGGCGACGAGGCTTTCGACGCCGCCAAGGCTCTCGGCGAGGCCGAACCAGCGCAGGGAACGCAGGACGTGCTCGACGCGGGCGGCATCCTTCAGCTCGAAGCTCACCATGGCGCCGAAGCCCTGTTGCTGTCGCTTGGCGAGGTCGTGCTGGGGATGGCTGGGCAGGCCGGGGTAGTTCACCTTGGCCACGGCAGGGTGGGTTTCCAGGCGCTGGGCGATGGCAGAGGCGTTGGCCTCGTGGGCCGCCATGCGCAGGTGCAGGGTCTTGAGGCCGCGCAGCACCAGGGAGGTGTCGTGGGGGCTCTGGCTGGTGCCCAGCAGGTTGTTCAGCGCCGCGACCTTCTGGGCGAGCTCCGGCTGGTCCGGCGCGGCCACCACGGCTCCGCCGACGACATCGCTGTGGCCGTTCAGATACTTGGTGGTGCTGTGGATGACGAGATCGGCACCGAGCTGAAAGGGCTTCTGTTGGAGCGGGCTGAGGAAGGTGTTGTCCACCACTGTCAGGGCCCCGCGGGACTTCGCGAGCTTGGCGATCGCCTCAATGTCCGTCAGGCGCAGCAGCGGGTTGCTGGGGGTCTCTACCCAGACAAGCTTCGTCGCCGGTGTCCAGGCGGCTTCCACCGCGGCCAGATCCGCCAGATCCAGGTAGGTCACCTGCAGGCCGTAGATCCTCTTGGCGTGCTCGAGGGTGCGGAAGGTGCCGCCGTAGCAGTCGATGGTGGCCAGCACGTGGGCGCCGTGTTCGAGAAGATTCAGGGCCACGAGGATGGCGCTCATCCCCGTGCTCGTACAGGTGGCCCCGCTGCCGCCTTCCAGCAGCGAGATGGCCTCCTCGAGACGGGCGCGGGTGGGATTCCCGCTGCGGGTGTAGTCAAAGCCGCCGTTGGTACCGAGGTCGGTGAAGGCGAAGGTCGAGGTCTGGTAAATCGGCGGCATCACGCTGCCGTAGGCGGGATCAGGCTGTGAGCCCGCATGCACACACTTCGTGGCCTGGCCGGTGGCGGACAAATGCTCGGGACGCTCGCCCCAACCCACCCGGGAGGGCGTGCCGGGGGGCACCACGCCAAAGTGGTAGGCCGGGTTGCCGGGGACATTGGAATCGAGGAATGGCTGGGACATGAAAGCTCCTCAGGGAGGCGGCAGGGCCGGGTTCTTCAGTGGGATGCCGGCCGATGCAAAAGTGTAAAACAGAAAGTGAATTAACAACAGGAAGAATAAGATTCGGTTGGTTGGACCTTCATCTTTTCCCGGGTTACATGAGGCCTGAGCGCTTTCGGCAGGCGTGTATTCATTTCGCGGGGGCAGGTGGTTACACGTTGCGGGGTCGATGCCGCATCGATTGGTAGAAAGTGGTAGAAAGCGATTCGTTCTGGATTTTGGCGATAGGATCTAGGGGTCCACATCCCGGTTCTCAGGAGGCTTCATGCCAGTCGTCAGCCCAGCCCAGTACGTGAAGATGCTCGACCGCGCGAAGGAAGGAAAGTTCGCCTATCCGGCCTTCAACGTGACCTCCACCGAGACGGCCAATGCAGTGCTGCTGGGACTGAAGACTGCGGGTGCCGATGGCATCGTTCAGGTGTCCACGGGCGGCGCCGAGTTCATCTCCGGCCTGGGGGTGAAGAGCATGGCCAAGGGCGCCATCGCCCTCGCCAACTACGTCCACTACATGGCCGACTTCTACGACGTGAACGTGGCCCTGCACACGGACCACTGCCACCCGAAGTATCTCGAGGGTTTCGTCCTGCCCCTCATCGCCGAGACCGAGCGCCGCCGTGCCGCGGGTCTGGGCAACCTCTTCAATGCCCACATGTTCGACCGCAGCGAGCTGAGCCTCTCGGAGAACATCGCGAAGTCCGTGGAGCTCCTTACGCGCTGCGCCGCCTCGGAGATCATCCTCGAGGTGGAAACCGGCGTGGTCGGCGGCGAGGAGGATGGCCACGACACCTCCGGCGTGCCCCAGGACAAGCTCTACACGACGCCTCAGGACATGGTGGACGTGCACAAGGCGCTGAATCCCATCGGTCGCTACATGCTGGCCGCCACTTTCGGCAACGTGCACGGCGTCTACAAGCCGGGCAACGTGAAGCTCAAGCCCACCATCTTGCGGGACGGGCAGGCGGCCATCGCCGCGGCCCATGCGGGTGATCGCTCCATGTTGGTCTTCCATGGCGGATCTGGCTCCAGCCTCGCGGAGATCCACGAGACCCTGGACTACGGCGTCCTCAAGATGA
>CAYQAS010000175.1:0-6603 GCA_964415525.1 uncultured Solibacteraceae bacterium | reverse complement strand
GAGCACCACGGCGCTGATCTCCTCGGGGCTGAGGTGCTTGCCATTGATGTTCACGGAGCAGCCGCCCTTGTCGGAGCGCTCCACCAGGAACGGCACGAGGCGCTGTTCGCGCTCGGATTCCGAGAAGGGCAGACCCATGAAACGCTTAATAGAGTAGACCGTACTCTTGGGCTGAGCCACCGCCTGGCGCTTGGCCGTGGTGCCGACCAGGCGCTCGCCGGTCTTGGGGTTGAAGCCGATGACGGAAGGCGTCGTGTTGGAGCCTTCGGCATTCGGGATGACCTTGGGCTGACCGCCTTCCATGACGGAGACGCAGCTGTTGGTGGTGCCGAGGTCGATGCCAATGATCTTGCTCATGGAATCCTCCAGGAAGGGGTGACGGATGCGATGGCCCTATGGCCAACCCCGAGTGTAAACCGGAGGAATCATGTGTCAAGGCGATCTACATCATTAGACTAAGATTATCTATTGTTTAAGGATTCACGTCGTCGTATCACCATTTATTTCAACCACTTCAACACCAAAATAGTCGCCCGCCGGGCGGGAGGATTCCTGCCGGAAACACCGCCCCCACCAGAAGCCTCATACCTTCCGCTTCATCCGGTCCAGGACAGAGGTCGCGACCCACATCAGGACATTCCGCTTCTCGCCATGCTGGATGAAGAACATCGCCTTGCCCCCGGCCGTGAGTGCCGCGCCGAAGTCATCCCCGGGCGTGTTGTAGTCCGGCCCCAGATACCGCGGCTCGCTCCAGCCCCCCTTGCCTTCGGGGAAGCTGATGCAGAGGTCCACGCGGCCCAGACCACCGGGACGGGCGGAATAGAACACGAGCCAGCGACCGTCCGGCCCGAAGCAGGGATCGCCGTCGAGGGCCAGGGCATTGACGGGCGCGGGAAGCTTCTCCACGGTCCAGCCGTCCCCCTTGCGAACGGCCCGATGGATCTGGGCCTGCCCCGCGCCGCGGTTGGAGGCGAAGGTGATCGAGCCATCCGCCGCAGGGCAGTAGCGGAATTCATCCTTCTCAGAGTTGATCGGCATCGGCAGGGGCACCGCCTCGCCCCAGCCCTGGGCGGTGCGCTCCACGCGGAAAAAGTCGGTCGAGCCGCCCTTCCGGCCCGTGAAGGCGAGGGTCCTGCCATCGGTCGAGAACACAGGCTCTCCCGCGAACGGGATATCGCGGGTGAACGGCGCCTCCACGAGGGGCGACCAGACGCCCTCCCAGCAGACGCTGTGGTAGAGCGTTGAACAGCCATAGTTCGCATCCCCGGCATCCAGGAAGCATTCCAGGCCGTCCGGTGAGAAGGCCACGCTCCCCACCCAGGGGCTGATGGCCGCCAGCACTTCCGGCGCAAAGGACGCCGGCGTCTCGCCGGGTAGGCTCTGACCGAAGTAGGCGCCCCGGGCACGAATCACAGGGCTCAGGAGCTGCGCCTTCAGCACGGGCTGCGAGGTGAGGGACTTCTCCAGAACGTGGACGATCTCCGCCTTCACCGGGAGCAGCAAATGGAGGTTCGTGGCCGCCACGAGCAAGGTGCCCGCCTCCTGCTCGCCCAGCAGCCCCCCCTGGAACTTCGGATCGCAGGATTCCGCCACACCGGCGATCAGTGACGCGTGGGTCGTCGCCTGTTGGACATCCAGGATCGCCTTCAGCGGGAAGGCGACCTCTGCCTTCGGCAGGTCCCCGAGCCGTCGTTCCAGATGAGCCCGATAGGTGCCCCCCTGAGTCTTGGCCTCCAACAGGGGCACCACCAGAAGGCCCGTCATACGCTTTTGCAGAGGCTGGCTCCGCAAGGCCCGGACAGCCGCCAAGTGCTGCTGGGCTCCGGCCCAGTCCTCCCGCACCAGCGCGGTGTAGTAGAGAGCCGAGTACAGGCCCTGCCGGATGCCCTGCTCCCCCAGCGGGCAGACGGCAAGATCCGCACGCGCATCCTGCTCGAACTGGCCGGCAAGGACCTTCATGGCCGCGAGATCCCGGACGACCTCGCTGGGTTTGCCTTTCAGGGCGTAGGAACGGACCTCCCTCGTGGCGAGAGCCTGGGGCGCCGCCTGCCCAAGGAGCGAAGGAGCCCCGGCCGACAACAGAAGCATCAGGGAAAGTGAGGAGCGCAAAAACATAGGAGACCTCGAAACCAAAGGCTGAAAACCCGACGCGGCTCCCATCACGGTCGCAGGGTTCCGGAAAGCCTCAAGACACCCGGGACCGGATCCGCCTCCAGAGGTACCGAACCCTGCACGAGAGGTACGGGCTTCCGAGAGCCAGAATCCACAGGTGGGGAACCGATCATGGAAATCTGGACAGCAATCTGAAACCCAACGGAGCACCCATGAAAAGCCACCGCAAAGTCCTCACCCTGAACATCCCCGACCGCATGGCCTTCGTGAACATCACGCCGGACGTGGAAGCGGCCTTGCGGGAGTCCGGCATCCAGGAAGGTCTTTGCCTGGTCAACGCCATGCACATCACCGCATCCGTCTTCATCAACGACGACGAGCGCGGCCTGCACGACGACTACAAGCGCTGGCTTGAAAAGCTCGCGCCTTTCAATGCCGGCAGCGATCCCAGCCGTGGCGGCTACCTGCACAACCGGAGTGGTGAAGACAACGGCGACGCCCACCACAAGCGCCAGATCATGGGCCGCGAGGTGGTGGTAGCCGTCACCAAAGGCAAGCTCGACTTCGGGCCGTGGGAGCAGGTCTTCTATGGTGAATTCGACGGCAGGCGAGACAAGCGAATTCTCATCAAGATCATTGGCGAATGAAATCCGGTCGTCCGCAGTAGACGGATGTCCCAAGAGATTTCCCGCGGAAGTGGTCTGGGTCGCATTCCGGAAGGCCCTCGCCAACCCGTTAAGCTGGAGGCGGAGTATTCCCATGCCTCAGTTCGACTTCCGCCACGCCGCGCCCCGTGACACCTACCGCGTGCTCACCAGCCTCGTCCTGCCGCGTCCCATCGCCTGGGTCAGCACGGTGGATGGGTCAGGGGTGGTCAACCTCGCGCCGTTCTCCAGTTTCATGGGCATTTTCAATCCGCCGATGCTGGCCATGACCTTCGGCCGCCACAAGGGCGGCGCCCTGAAGGACACCCACCGCAACCTGCGGGCCTCCCAGGAGGCGGTGGTCCACATCGTCGATGCCCCGCTGCTGGAGGCGATGCATGCCAGCGGTGACGCCGTGGCCTCGAACATCAGCGAAGTCACGCGCCTCGGCCTCGCCACCACGCCGAGCACGCTCATCGCCCCGCCCCGCCTCACGGATGCGGCGGTGGCCCTGGAGTGCCGTCTGAACCGCGAGATCGAGCTCGCCCCGGACAGCACGCTGGTGCTGCTGGACGTGCTCCTGGCCCACGTGAGAGATGGCATCTGGGACGAGACCCACGCCTGCGCCGACGCCTCTCGCTGGGATCCCGTGACCCGCCTCGGTTCTGTGGCGGGTCCGAACTACGGCCTGCTCGGGGAACGCCTCACCCTGCCCCTGCCCCGCCTTCCGGAGTAGCGCGAAGCCCTGGCGGGCGCAACCTCCCGGACGCATGCTGGGGGCGTTCCCAGGACACCCCCATGCATCCGATCCTGATGATTCCCGGCTACGGCAGTTCCGGCCCCGGCCACTGGCAGACCCTATGGGAGGAGATCTTCCACGACGTGAAGCGGGTGGAGATGCCCAACTGGTTCGCACCCCACCGGGAGAGCTGGGTGGAGGCGCTGGACTCGGCCATCTACGTCGCTCAGGACGAGGGATCGCCTGTGCTCGTGGCCCACAGCCTGGGCTGCCTCACGGTGGCCCACTGGGCGGCGCTCCACATCCGGCCCATCCACGGCGCCCTGCTGGTGGCTCCCAGCGATCCCGAGCGGGCAGACGCCCTGGAGGCCCTGAAGGGTTTCGCCCCGGTGCCGCTGGCTTCCCTGCCCTTCCCCTGCCGTGTCGTGACCTCGAGCGACGATTCCTACGTCAGCCTGGAGCGCGCCAAGGCCTTCGCGGACGCCTGGGGCGCCTCCTTCACCGACCTCGGCCCCCGCGGCCATCTCAACACCGCCAGTGGACATGGCGAATGGCCCAAGGGACAGGCCCTGCTGCGGGAACTGCTGTTCTGAGGGATCGGTCGATCAGTCCTCGTCCTCGCCACCTTCGCCAATATCCGGATCCACCGCCTCCCAGCGGTGCTCTGCCGTCTGGGTCGGGTCCTGGATGAGCGCTTGGAACGCCCGCAGACGCTTCATCCAGGGGGCGGCCTCGGCTTCCGCCTCGTCCAGGAAGGGCAGAAGGGACTCCGGCGCATCCTCCAAACAGAGCTGGGTGAGGATCAGGCTCTGCTGGAAGGTCTCACCGCTGGGGGTCAGGTTCGACGCCAGCTCGTCCAGGGCCTCCTGCAGCGCGTCGCCGGGATCCTCCGTCGCCAGGCCCTCCAGGACTTCCATGGCCTCGAACCGGGCCCGGAGCAGCTTCAGGTGCAGCCGCTCCAGATCCTTGGTAGGCACGCCCTTGGCGAGCGCATGGGCCGTGTCCTCGAGGACCGGATGGAGCTTCTTGAAGAGCAGACTGAGGGCGGTATCGGCGGCATGCATAAAAACAGGGTAGCGCCGTTCCGCCCCTACACCTTCTCCAGGAACGCCTCGACTTCCCCCCACTCCCGCGTGATGGGGAACGGCGGCAGGGTGGCGCGGATCTGGGCGGCATACCGCTTTCCGTTGCGGTCCTCGTGGGGAAGCATCAACCGGGGATCCAGGATGCAGACGACGCCCTTGTCGCTGCGGCGGCGGATGAGGCGCCCGATGCCCTGCTTGAGCTTGAGGGTCATCTGGGGCACCTGGATGCCCACGAAACCGAGCCCCTGCTGTTTCGCATCCGCCTCGCGCACCCGGGCCTGGAGGACGGGATCATCGGGGGGCGTGAAGGGCAGCGCCGTGACGACGACGAGCACGAGTGCATCGCCCGGAACGTCGACCCCCTGCCAAAAGCTCGCGAGGCCGAGGAGCGCGGCGCGGGGGGTCTGGCGGAACCGTTCCAGCAGCGCGTGGCGGCTCATGCCCTCGCCCTGCACGAAGAACGTGAGGTCCGGCAGGGCGGACTCCAGGCGGGGTCGGAAGGCCGCCAGCATCTTGCGGCTGGTGAAGAGGATCAGCCCGCGTCCGCGGCTGGCCCGCAAGAGCCGCTCCATGGCCTCCAGGCTGGCCTTCACCCACAGCGGATCCCCCACGGGATCCCGCCCCGCCTGGCGGAGCGGCAGATCCGGCGGCACGAAGAGGAGGCCTTGGGTAGGGAAGTCGAAGGGGCTCTCCACGTGGGCGCTTCGCAGCGCTTCATCATTGGAGAGCCCCAGACGCAGCTTGAGGCCGTTGAAGCCTTTGCCGTCCCGCAGGGTCGCGCTGGTGAGCACCACGGTCTCGAAGCCACGCCGCAGGTGCTGATGAAAGAACGGCTTCACGTCCACTGGGTTGGCCTTGAAGAGCACGGTCTGCGGGCCTTCGCGGCTCAGGGTCGAGACCCAGCCCTCGGGCTGGGTGAAGATCTGCTCCATGCGCTGAAAGGCGAGGCCCACGCGGTCCGCCAGCTTGCGCCAGACCATGGATTCCTCGGGATCCTGCTCCCGTACCCCCAGTCGGCGCGCCTCTTTGAGTACCGCCTGCCCCGCCTCCACCCATGCACCCACGGCATCCGCAAGGGCGGGCAGGTGCAGTCGCTGGTCGTCGAACCCGAAGGTGCCCATCTCCTGTGGCACGTGGGCCAGAAGCGTCGTCCAGGCGTCCTGCCAGGGCAGCAGCTGCGCCTCCAGCACGGCACCCTCGGAGCTCTTGGCGGCCTCATCCCCCACATCGTGGAAGAGCAGCGTCATGGCGCGACTCGACCAGGCTTCGGCACAGCTCTCTGTGAGCTGCTCCTCCACCTCGTGGGCCTCGTCCAGGATCAGGATCGGCGCGTCCGGCAGCACCTGGCCGAAGCTCGACTCCCGCAGCACGCGGTCCGCCAGCAGCAGCGCGTGGTTGGCGATGACAAGGTCCGCCTCCAGGATCTCCTGACGCAGCTTGGTCAGGTGGCACTGGTCATAGAGCCTGCAGAGCTTCCCGGTGCATCGCTCCGCCCGCGCGTTCACGCGGTCCCACAGCTCGCTCTCGCCCTCGCCGAAGCGACTCAACTCCTCACGGTCGCCGATGGTCGTCTCTTTCGCCCAGCGCGGCAGCGCCATCCACAGGCCGTGGTCAGCCCGGGCCAACTCCGCGGGGGGATGCGCTTCCACTTCCTCCCAGGCCAGCTTGCAGAGGTAGTTGGAACGGCCCTTCGCGAGCACTGCCTTGATGGGGATGCCCATGATGCCCCGGGCGCGGGGAAGATCCTCCTCCATCAACTGCCGCTGGAGCTGCTTGGTGCGGGTGGCCACCACCACGGGATGTCGGCCCGAGGCCAGGGCCGGGATCAGGTAGCCCAACGTCTTGCCGGTGCCGGTGCCGGCCTCGATGGCGAGGAGATGGGCGTCCGGACGCTGGTCCGGTTCGGCCCCGGATCGACGCCAAGCCTCGAAGCGGGCCTCACCCTCCTGGATGGCGTCCCACACCAGCTCCGCCATCTGCCGCTGACCGGGCCGGTCCTCAGCACCGGGGAAGCACTGGAACA
>CAYQAS010000174.1:0-6649 GCA_964415525.1 uncultured Solibacteraceae bacterium | reverse complement strand
GGTCATCCCCGTGGCGAAGATCGATCCCGAGGAACGCAAGCTCTTTGAGGACCTGCTCTTCGACCGTCGGACGCCCGACTACGACCCACTCAAGGAGGTCGTGACGCGCTACGCGGGCAAGAAGGTCGCGGTGGCCGCCAACCGCCGCGAGGGGTTGGGCTTGGAGGAACGTCTGAAGCTGGACGTCATCGATGGCGAGAAGGTGCAGGTCGTGGCGGATGTGGATGAGGCCCTGGCGGCCGGTGTGGATCCGCTCCACCTCATCAACAATGTCCTGCTGAATGGCATGAAGATCGTCGGCGAGCGCTTCGGTGCGGGCGAGATGCAGCTGCCCTTCGTGCTGGAGAGCGCGGAGGCCATGAAGGCCGCCATTGCGCGTCTCGAACCCCACATGCCCAAGGATGCCGCCACCCGGAAGGGGCGCATCATCCTGGCGACGGTGAAGGGCGATGTGCACGACATTGGCAAGAACCTGGTGGACATCATCCTCAGCAACAACGGCTTCGAGGTGGAGAACCTGGGCATCAAGCAGCCCATCGAGGACATCCTCAAGGCCCTCGACGCGCGCCCTGCGGATGCCATCGGGCTCTCCGGCCTGTTGGTGAAGTCGACCGTGATCATGCGTGAGAACCTGGGGCACATGCGGGAACGGGGCTACACCGTGCCCGTGATCCTGGGCGGTGCGGCGCTGACGCGGGACTACGTGGAGAAGGACTGCCAGAAGGAATACGGCGGCGCCGTGCTCTATGCGGAGGACGCCTTTGAGGGTCTTCGCCACATGGAGGCCCTCGCGAAGGGAGAACTGCCGCTGGCCCCCAAGGCCGAGCCCGCCCCCAGCGCCATCACTGTGGTGCGTCGCGGCGAATCCAAGGTGGAGCTGACAGCGAATGGCCAATCCGCATGGGTGGAGCGGAGTCATTCCTCTCCTGAGCCGCCCTTCTGGGGGGTGAAAGAGCTGGAACCCAGCTTGGACGAGGTGATGGCCTATCTCGACGAGTTCGTGGTGGTGCGCAACCGATGGTCCTTCACTCAGGGCACCTTGTCTGACGCCCAGTTCCAGACGGTGCTGCAGGAGAAGGCGGAACCGCTGCTGCAGAGCTGGAAGGCGAAGGTGAAGGCCGAGGGCCTGCTGACGCCGAAGGTGCGCTACGGCTACTTCCCGGTGCAGTCGGAGCAGCACAAGCTGCATGTCTATGCCGCGGATCGCAAGACCCGACTCGCTACCTTCGTCTTCCCGCGCCAGCAGGGTGGGCGCCGCCTCGCCGTCGCGGACTTCTTCGCCCCGGTGTCCAGTGGCCGGTTCGACGTGCTGGGATTGCAGCTCGTATCCATGGGCTCGAAGGTTGCCGAGCATACGGCGAAGCTCTACACCGAAAACGCCTACAGCGACTACTTCTACCTTCACGGTCTGGCCACGGAGCTGACGGAAGCCGCCGCAGAGTGGCTTCATGCTCGGATCCGCACGGAACTGGGCATAGCTTCCAAGGATGCCTCCGAGAAGCGCGCCCTCTTCAGTCAGGGTTACCAGGGCAGCCGCTACAGCTTTGGCTATCCCGCGTGCCCAGACCTCGCGGGCAATGGCACCATCCTCGACCTGCTGGATGGCCCCGCCATGGGCGTGACCCTCAGTGAGAGTCAGCAGATGGATCCTGAGTTCGCCACCAGCGCCTTGGTGGTGTGGCATCCACAGGCGCGCTACTTCAGCGTGTAGAACGGGGGGGCTGCTCCGTCTTTGCCGATTTTTGGCAGGGATACCTACGTTAACTGCTGTTGACACCCCTGTGGATTACCCTGATGGCGTGACGCAATACGCGGATCCAGGATGCTTAGGTCTAGGGCTGAGGCCGGTCCAAAATTGATTTTCAACTTTCCGCATATTTTCTTGATTTTCAACAAATGCAATCCCATACTGGCTTTCTGATCACGTTTGTGGCCAGAGAATAAGCATGGTTCTTTCCTGGAAGATCTAATGCAGCAACTACTCCAGGAAAATGCATATAGGAGCTTTCATGGCTCAGGGTACCGTCAAGTGGTTCAACGCCGAAAAGGGTTTCGGATTCATCACGCCTGAAGATGGTGGCACCGACCTCTTCGTTCACCACTCCGCCATCGAGACCCAGGGTTTCCGCACCCTGGACGAAGGCCAGCGCGTCAGCTACACCGTCGGCCAGGGCCAGAAGGGCCCCCAGGCCACCAAGGTCACCAAGATCTGATCGATCTTAGTCGACACAGAAAAGGGCTTCCTTCGGGAAGCCCTTTTTCTTGTTGATCCGGGTTCAGCGCCTGAAGCCGATCTCTCCCGCCAGCACCTTGGCCTTCAGGTCGTATTTGCCGGGGCCTTCAAGCTCGAGTCCGCGAAAGAGACCGCCCTTGTTCTTGTTGAAGGCCTTGGCGTTGATCTCACCCGCGAGGACCGAGGCGCTGACGGTGCGATAGGCATCGGGGTCTGGCACAGATACGCGGAGTTCGCCTGCGCGCAGATAGAGGTCCTTGTGGCCCTCGATTCCGATGATGTTGAGCTCGCCTGCGGACATCTTCACTTTGAGATCGCTTCGGGCGGGAATCTGGATGCGGGCTCGGAAGTTGTTTCGGGGGGTGTGACTGACGTCCACATCCGCTGTCGTGCCGCGGGTGTCCAGCCCGATACGCACATGGTCGGCGTTGGGGCCTTCGCAGGTGACACGGATCTTGTCGTCCGGGGAGGGCTCAAGGATGTAGCCGCCGGCTTCGAGGTGAAGCACGATGCGGCCGCCGGGGGCGAAGGGTTTCTCGGCGGAGGGGGGCGTCGCGAAGAGGCTGGCGGACAGGCAGAGGGCAGCGAGCAGGCGCATGGGTTGGTCTCCGGAAGGTGGATACGGGGGTGTGGACCTGCCGCCTAGATGAATCCCTGCCATTGGCCGGTTCTCTCGGGGCGTTCACCTATCCATGCGGGATGTTGTTCGTCGTTTCGCCTGAGGATCGGTTGGGGCAGGGCGGGCCCTCGGTCTAGACTGGCCGAGCCATGCGATTCCACCTTCCCAAGGTCTACCTCCTGCTTCTGCTGGTCTTTCTGACGGCTTGTCGACGTCCGTCGCCAACCCCGGCTCCCCGAGCGTCACCTGCTGCTGTGGCGCTCCATCGCCTGGGTTTTACGATTCAGGCCGGAGCCTTCGCCCGACCTGAGAACGCGGCGCGGCTGGCGGAGCGCCTAAGGGCCTCGGGGCTGGAAGCGACGTATTTCCCGGGCAAGGACGGGCTCTTTCGGGTGCGTTTCGGTGACTTCCCCACCCGAGAGATGGCGCGCTTCCGTGCTGAGGCCCTGAAGGCGGAGGGCGTCCTGGAGGTCTACCTGGTGGTGGTGCCAGAATTCACCCGCCCCGGACCGCTGCCGGAGGGGGTGCGGGCGGGCCTGGTGAAGACCGCAGAGACCTTCCTGGGGGTGCCCTATCTCTGGGGTGGCACCTCTGCGGAAACCGGCTTCGACTGCAGCGGCTTTGCGCAGGCGGTCTATCGGCTCCAGGGGCTGCGCCTCCCGCGGAGCAGCCGGGAGCAGGCTCAGGCGGGAGACGCGGTGGATCTGCAGGACGCACGCCCTGGCGATCTCCTCTTCTTCGCCGCAGGGAGCGGCGGAAAAGTGAGCCATGTAGCGGTCTATATCGGTGGGAGCGCCTTCATCCACGCCCCAGGGCAGGGCAAGGTCATCCGCAGGGATACCCTCGATGGACCCGGGCTGGGGCGGCAGTTGGTGGGCGTCCGCACCTATCTGTGATGCAGTGCCCAAGCCCTTCTTCAAGGGGCGTGCGATGCTGGGGCCAGAACCACCGGAGGAACCCATGGACTTTAGCCAGAGCCGCACCGCCCAGAACCTGCTCAAGGCCTTCGCTGGCGAGAGCCAGGCGCGTAACCGCTATACCTTCGCGGCCGCCATCGCCCGCAAGGACGGTTTCGAGCACATCGCCGCCGTGTTCGAGGAGACGGCGCACAACGAACGTGAACACGCCCGCCTC
Organism: uncultured Solibacteraceae bacterium; assembly: GCA_964415525.1. Taxonomy (GTDB): domain Bacteria; phylum Acidobacteriota; class Holophagae; order Holophagales; family Holophagaceae; genus CAZPUI01. The sequence continues at coordinate 2,663 of CAYQAS010000174.1, read as the reverse complement.
TTCTACGCCCACCTGGCCCAGATCGCGCCGGGAGCCCTCGAGATCACCGCGACCTATCCTGTGGTGGCCGGGGATGTGAAGGCGCAGCTCCAGGCGGCCCAGATGGGAGAACACGAGGAATGGGTGGACCTCTACCCTGAGTTTGCGCGCATCGCCAAGGAAGAGGGCTTCAACGACGTTGCCCGCACCTTCGATGCCATCGCCAAGGTGGAAAAAGAACATGAGGCCCGATTCCAGCGCCTGCTCGGCCACACCGAGGAAGGCACGGTCTTCGTCCGCAACGAGCGCATCTACTGGCGCTGCCGTGAGTGCGGCCACGTCCACGAGGGCCTGAACGCACCCAAGGCCTGCCCAGTCTGCCTCAAGCCCCAGGGTCATTTCGAACCCGTCGCTGAAGCGTTCTAGAAGTTCACCCCAGAGCGCGGCAGCCGGTGCCGCGCTCTGGCGAGCTACTCAGCACTGCGTGCGGATCCACGCCTCGAGCCGCTGACGGAATCGCTCGGGTTCCTCGAGATCATCCATGCAGAGGCGGGGCGGGCGGCAGCCAACGTCCTCCGTGCACCAGCGTTCGACGAGGTCGTCGTTGAATGAGAGAGCGGCCTCCTGGCCGACCAGGGCGTGGTTCACGTTAGGGTCCTTGTGGGTCTGAATTCGTACGCGCCGACCCTGCATCACTGCCTCCGACGGGCGTAGCCTTAAGGATAGGCCTTTCAAGGCGGTCTGCCATGCCTCGAATTTTTCAAACCCATGTCTCGACCGCATTTGCTGCGACGGGCCCCCTCGATGTGGTGCTTTTGGGAGAGGCGCCGGGGCCGCGGGGTGCGGATCAGAGCGGGGTGCCTTTCTGGGGGGATCGGGCGGGCCTGCTGGTCTATCGGGCGCTGGAGGCCACGGGAAGGGCCGAGGTCCCCGCCACGGCATACGAAGACTGGGATGGGGCGCGCCTCAAGGTCGAGAACTGCTTTCCCGTCCTCCATTACACGGCCCTTGGAAATGCCTTCCCCAGCTGCCCCACCAACGACGGGGACACTTTCCGGGCGCCGACGGACCGCGAATTGCGGAATCCAGAGAACCTGGATCGCCTGAGGGCGGATCTCGATGCGGCGCGGAAGCGCTGCGAGGGCTCGCTCCAGATCATCACCCTGGGCAAGCGTGCGAGCTTTGTGATTGAGGGGCTTCTGATACCCGGAGATCGCCTGACGGCGCTGCCTCACCCGTCTTCCCAGGGCCTGCTTCAGGCCGCCCCGAACCGCGGCAAGGGGCTGCGTCTTGCGGACCTGCAGGTGGCCTGGGAGGAGCAGCTCCGACGGTTACTCGTCCGAGATTGAGCTTGGGCCCAAGGCGGTTCGATGGTTATCTGGAGGATCGCCCGGAGGGTGCTATGGCTCGTTTGAATCAGGAGTGGAAGGTGGAAACCGGCGGCGTCGCCCTGGCGGCGGAGCTGCACCGCGTCCTGCAGGTGAGTCACCGGCAGGCCAAGGGCATCCTGGATGCCGTCTGCGTGAAGGTGAACGGGACGGATGTCCGGGTGCATGGCCATCGGGTGAATGAAGGCGACACGATCACGGTCTCCTTCGATCCCGATACCCAGTACGCCCCCTTGCCCGGAACCCGAAGGGAACTGGATGAGGAAAACGTGAAGATTCTCTGGGAAGACCGGCACTTGGTCTTCGTGGACAAGCCCGCGGGCCTGCTGACGGTGCCCACCGAGGCCGCCAAGCCGGAGACCTGCCTAGCGGAAGCCCTCACGGAGCATTACCAGAGTCGCGGTTTCAAGAAGTTCAAGCTCTACATCGTGCATCGCCTGGATCGCTACACCTCCGGTGTGCTCGTCTTCGCCAAGACGTCGGAGGCCCTGCATGGCCTGACCGACATGTTCGAAGAACACCGCCTGTCGCGGGTGTATAAGGCGATTCTCGTGGGCGAGATTCCCGAGAACGCCGGAGTCCTCACCGACGTCCTGGTGGAGCGCCAGAAGACCCTCAAGATGTCTGTGGTGGATGAAAAGGATCGCTCTGCCCGATTCGGCAAGCGCGCCGTGACCCACTTCCGGGTGCTGGAGCGGCTGCCCGGGCATACCCTGGTGGAAATCAAGCTGGAGACGGGCCGCCGGAACCAGATCCGCGTGCAGTTCGCCGAGCGTGGCTACCCGCTGCTGGGGGATCCGGTCTACGGTGAGGCCAGTACCTTCATCCGTCGTCAGGCCCTGCACGCCGAGCTCCTGGGCTTCCGCCATCCTGTGACGGAAGACTCGGTGATGGTCGAGTCGCCCATGCCCGAGGACATCCTCGCCGCCCTGGCGGCGCTCCGGAACAAGGCTCGCGTGCTGCGCGCCGAGGCCGGTGTGAAGGGCACCGAGGGCATCTATCAGCCTCGTGCGAACAAGGAAAAGCGTCAGGGTGATATTCAGCGTGCTCGCCGCTTTGAGAAGGATGGGGATGCGCGTCCGTCCCGCTTCCAGAAGCCCGAGGGGGATCGCCCGGCTCGCGGGCCCCGTCAGGACTCCGCGGATCGTCCTGCCCGTCCGCGTCGCGAGGGTGAGGCTCCCGAGCGCAAGCCGCGTTTCCAGAAGCCCGATGGCGACCGTCCGGCCCGCGCGCCCTTCCGCGATTCCGCGGATCGTCCCGCCCGTCCGCGTCGCGAGGGTGAGGCTCCCGAGCGCA
>CAYQAS010000173.1:0-6835 GCA_964415525.1 uncultured Solibacteraceae bacterium | reverse complement strand
TCCGCTTCGACCAGGAGGACGTGCTCGAGACCTTCGACATCGGCGCCCTGGTGCTGGCCACGGGCTTCCAGTTGATGAAGACCGACAAGTTCGGCGAATACGGCCACGGCATGTATCCCGATGTCATCGATGGCATGGCCTTCGAGCGTTTGGCCTCCGCCTCCGGCCCCACTCAGGGCGTCATCCGCCGTCCCAGTGATGGCAAGGAGCCTCAGACCATCGTCTTCGTCGCCTGCTCCGGCAGCCGGGATCGCAGCCGCGGCGTGCCCTACTGCAGCAAGATCTGCTGCATGTATACCGCCAAGCACGCGATGCTCTACAAGCACAAGGTCCACCACGGCCAGGCCTACGTCTTCTACATGGACATCCGGGCGGCCGGGAAGGACTACGACGAGTTCACCCGTCGCGCCATCGAGGATGACGGTGCGATGTACATCCGCGGTCGGGTTTCCCGCATTTACGAGGAGGACGGTCAGCTGGTGGTGAAGGGCGCGGACACCCTCATGGGCGGCGAGCCCGTGGAGATCCGGGCGGACATGGTGGTGCTCGCCACCGCCGTCCAGAGCCAGACCGGCAGCGAGTCCCTGGCCCAGAAGCTGCACGTGAGCTACGACTCCTACGGCTTCTTCGCCGAGGCCCATCCGAAGTTGCGCCCCGTCGAGACCAATACCGCTGGCATCTTCCTGGCGGGTGCCTGCCAAGCGCCGCGTGACATCCCCGAGACCGTCGCCCAGGCCAGCGGTGCCGCCGCCAAGGTGGTGGGCCTCTTCAGCCAGGCGGAACTCACCCGCGAGCCGCTGGTGGCCTCCGTGGACCGTCAAGGCCCCTGCGTCGGCTGCCTCCTCTGCCAGACCACCTGCCCCTACCAGGCCATCGAGGAAGACCCGATCACCAACCGCGCCGGCGAAGTGGTGAAGGTGCTTGCGCGGGTGAATCCCGGCCTCTGCCAGGGCTGCGGCACCTGCGTCGCGAACTGCCGCACCAAGGCCATCGACATCCAGGGCTACACCCACGAGCAGGTCTTTGCCGAGCTGATGACGCTATGAGCCGCGAAGCATTGAATTCGACACGGGAGCACACCATGTCTGAGGTGTTCGAGCCGAAGATCACGGCCTTTGTCTGCAACTGGTGCACCTATGCGGGCGCTGACCTGACCGGGACCAGCCGCATCAAGTACGCGCCGAACGTTCGGGTGTTGCGCATGCCTTGCACGGGGCGCATCGACTTCATGCTGATCCTCAAGGCCTTCGAGCGCGGGGCGGATGGCGTGATGATCTCGGGCTGCCACCCGAACGACTGCCACTACACCTCGGGCAACTACCACGCCCGGCGGCGCTGGATGGTCTTCCAGGACCTGATGGTCAGCATGGGCATCGACACCCGCCGGGTGGTCTTTTCGTGGGTCTCTGCTGCGGAAGGCGCCAAGTGGGGGCAGCTGGTGAACGACGTCACCGCGACGATCCGGGAGCTGGGGCCCTACGAAGAATTCCAGGCGCTTCAGGGCGCGGGGGTGGAGTAGCCATGGAAGCGCTGAGAGCGAAAGCCAAGGAACTGCTGTCCACGAACGCCGTGCAGGTGGTGGTGGGCTACGTCGAAGGCACCAGCGGCCGTCGTCGCGCGACCTTCGCCCGCACTGCGGATGAGGCCGACCGGCTCGTGATGGATGCGGCTTGTGTCCAGAACCTCGCCACCTACCTCGCCAAGGCCGAGTTGAAGAAGCTGGGCCGGATCGCCCTGGTGGCGCTGCCCCAGACCCAGCGGGCCGTGCTGCAGCTGATGGCGGAACGCCAGCTTCGGAACGAGGAGCTGACGGTGCTGGTGGTGGAAGGCGAGACCGTCCAGGTGTTGGAAGGGGCCGAGGCCCTGGAGCTGCACGTGGCGCTCCAGCAGCCCGACCTGAAGGCCGAGGACCGTGAGGCGCTGGAGCGACTGGCGGCCATGGACCAGAAGGCCCGTTGGGCCTACTGGCAGGGCGAGCTGAGCCGCTGCGTGAAGTGCTACGCGTGCCGCAGCAGCTGCCCCATGTGCTACTGCGGGCGATGCACCATGGACTGCAACCGGCCCCAGTGGGTGCCGGTGCCGGCCCATGCCACGGGCAACTTGCAGTACCACATGGTCCGCGCCATGCATCTCGCGGGCCGCTGCGTGGCCTGCGGCGACTGCGGACGAGCCTGTCCCGTGGGCATCCCGGTGCACCTGCTGAGCTTTGCCGGGCAGCAGAGCACCGAACGGCATTTCGGCCAGCGCGCCGGGCGCAGTGCCCGCAGCGACTACGCGCTTGGCACGTTCCGTCCCGACGACAAAGAGACCTTCATCCGGTAGGGCAGCATGGCGAATCCTTTCTTCATCTCACCCGACGGTCTGGACAGTCTCTTCGCGGCCCTGCGCGGCGCCGGTCACCGCATCCTCGCGGCGGTCGAACGCGACGGTCGCACGGAAATGCAGCCAGTCGAGCGTGTCTCCGACGTGTCCCTCGGCCATCTTCAGACCACCCTCAGCGCCAAGGATGTCGTCTTCCCCAAGGTGGAGCGCCTCATGCGCTACACCCTGGCGGGCGGCTCCGTTCAGCTTGAGAGCGCCATCCCCGAACCCCAGCCCACGGTGCTGTTCGGACTGCGCCCCTGTGAGGCCGGGGCTTTCTCGCCCCTGGATGCCGTCTTCAACTGGGACAGCCGCGATGTCTTCTTCAACACTCGCATGGCTGCCACCACGGTGATCGGGCTGGCCTGTACCCAGGCGGACGAGGCCTGCTTCTGCACCTCCCTCGGCGGGGCGCCGGACCATCGCGCGGGGAGTGATCTCTTCCTGCAGGAAACCGAAGGCGGCTGGTTGGCGGAAGTCCTGACCCCCAAGGGGGAGGCGCTTCAGGCCCTGGCACCCCAGGCTTTCCAGTCTGTCGGTGGTCGCACGCCGCGGCCCGTGGTGGACGTGCCCCAGGCCTTCGATGGCCGGACGCTGGAGGAGCGCATCGGCGCCCGCTTCGACACGGACATCTGGCGCGACCAGTCTCTGCGCTGCGTGGGCTGTGGGGCCTGCGCCTACGTCTGCCCCACATGTCTCTGTTTCGACATCCAGGAAGAGGCGGATCCCAAGCGCGGCGAACGGCTCCGGTGCTGGGACAGCTGCGGCCTCGCCCACTTCACGCTCCATGCCTCCGGACATAACCCTCGGGAGCACCAGAGCCAGCGGTGGCGGCAGCGCATCCAGCACAAGTTCCGCACCTACCCCGAGCGGTACGCCATGTTCGGCTGCGTCGGCTGTGGCAAGTGCAGCCGCGCCTGTCCAGTTGACATGAACCTCCGCGAGCACCTGGCCGAAGTGGCACAAGCCTAGTTCTGGACGCGACCCTCTTTGGCGGTGAAGTCATGAGTGACAACAACATCTACCTGCCTTCCCTGATGCGCATTGCGGCCATCACGTCGGAAGCGCCGGGGGTCAAGACCTTCCGGCTGGAGTTCGTGGACGCGGCGGAGGGCGAGGCCTTCTCGTTCAAGACCGGCCAGTTCGGGCTCTACAGCGCCTTTGGCGAGGGCGAAAGCACGTTCTGCATCGCGTCGAGTCCCACCCGCAAGGGCTACATCGAATGCACGTTCCGGGAAACCGGGCGCGTGACGGCGGCGCTGGCGGACAAGGAAGTGGGCGACATCGTCGGCTTCCGCGGGCCCTACGGCAATGTCTTTCCCATCGAGGACTGGAAGGGCAAGAACCTCGTCTTCATCGCGGGCGGCATCGCCCTGCCGCCGCTCCGTTCGGTCATCTGGAACTGCCTGGACCTGCGTGACTGGTTCAAGGACATCACGGTGGTCTACGGCGCACGGAGCGTGAACGATCTGGTCTACAAGCACGAGCTGAAGGCATGGTCCGAGCGTCCGGACATGAAACTCGTTTGCACGGTGGATCCCGGCGGTGAGACGCCGGACTGGACAGGCAAGGTGGGCTATGTGCCGCCGGTCGTGGAGCAGCTGGGGCTCTCCGCGGAGAACACCGTCGCCATCGTCTGCGGCCCGCCCATCATGATCAAGTTGACGCTGCCGGTGCTTGAGAAGCTCGGTTTCGCGCCGGACCAGGTCTTCACGACCCTTGAGAACCGCATGAAGTGCGGCCTTGGCAAGTGCGGCCGCTGCAACACTGGAAGCAGCTATGTCTGCAAGGATGGCCCGGTCTACACGCTCGCCCAGCTGCAAGTCCTGCCTGCGGAGTACTGAGGCAAACAGGCGATTCACAAGAGGACGAGGCACCGCGGGGTGCCTCGTCCTCTTTTCATCGGCTTCATTTATGCCGCTTGGTTCCCAGGGCTCCGGTGTGCAAGGTCCAGCCGCCGACGACGTTGACCTTGAGGCGGGAATCGGCCACCGACCACCGACCACCGACCACCGACCACCGACCTTCGGGATGCATGTCTCCATCGGCTTGTCTGGAAGTCCCGCCGCTCCCCGGCATCTAAGGCTCTGGGCAGAAGCCCGCCGTTGTCCTGGATCTGCCCTGACCGACACTGTGCTCGCGAGTGTCCTGGTTGCTGGAGTGCGCGTGTCGAAGAACCATCCTTGGAACATCCTGAATACATCCTTCCTGGTAGGGACGCTCGTGCTTGCCGTTGTGCTGGTTCCGCTGCACCTGATCCAGAACGGCTTCCGCTGGAGCGAGTGGCTGATCTGCCTGGCCATGGTCTTCGTCATCGGTACGGCCATCAGCGCGGGCTATCACCGCCTCTTCAGCCACCGCGCCTTCCAGGCCGCAGCACCGGTGCGCTTCCTGCTGCTGGTCTTCGGTGCCGCCAGCTTCGAGAACTCCGCTCTCAAGTGGTCCAGTGATCACCGGGTGCACCACAAGCACGTGGATACGCCTCGGGACCCCTATGCCATCCAGAAGGGCTTTTGGTACGCCCACTGGGGTTGGGTGATGGAGAGCCAGGATCATCCCGTGGAGGGTGTTGCGGACCTCGAAAAGGATCCAATGGTGCGATGGCAGGATCGTCACCACTTCCTGATTGGCGCTATCGTGGCCCTGATTCCGGTTTTTGTTGGACTTCTGACGGGCAACTTCTGGGGGCACTTCGTCATCGGCCTCGTGCTGCGCATCGTCATCACGCACCATACGACGTTCTTCATCAACAGCGCGGCCCACGTTCTGGGTTCACGACCGTACACCGATGCCAACACCGCCCGGGACAGCGCCATCCTGGCGCCCCTGACCTACGGCGAGGGATACCACAACTTCCACCACATGTGGCAGTGGGACTACCGCAATGGTGTGAAGTGGTACCAGTACGACAGCACCAAGTGGCTGCTGAATGTCCTTCGCTGGATGGGCTTGGTGAAGGGGCTGCGCCGGGTTTCCGAACCCGTGATCCGCCGGGCGGAGCTGAACATGGAGGAGAAGACCCTGCGCGCCCGGCTGGCCAAGGCCGCGCCGAGTGTCGCGGAACCCGCCGTTTCCCGGCTCGAGGCCGCTCACTTGCGATTGGATCAGGCGCTCAAGGCCTTCCATGACCGGCAGGTGGCCTGGGAGCAGACGCGTTCCGAGTGGCGGGCGAATCTGAAGCAGAAGAAGGAAGGCCTCCAGCAGGCCTGGGAAGAGCGCCGGGCCGAGTGGAGGGTCACCCTGGACCAGCACCGGGCGGAACTGGGCTCCGCCTGGGAGGAATGGAAGGGGGCGCGGCGCGCCGTGAAACGGGCGCTGCACGCCTGAGGATCATCGCCTGATACGGTGCTTCCGCTTCTGGCGGAGGAGTTGACGGCTCTATGCATGCGCAGGGTGATCCGAGGATGGGGCCACATCTGCCCGTGGGAAGCTAGGCCTCCTTTTCATCCGTATCCATCAGTGTGTATCCGTGGACGGATTCTTCTTTCCACGGATGCACACGGAGGAACACGGATGGCAAACGATCGATGCCTCGTCGGTCGTTGTTGTTTGTTGTCTGATAAAGAACGGTTCAACTCGGCAATGAACAATGATCGAGGTGCCTGGATTCCCCCTGTATTCAAGGCATCCGGCCCTTCCATGGCGCCGGAACCATGAATGGCCATCGCTTCCTGACCTCCCAATCGCAATGGCTTGGCTGACATGAGCCCATTTTCGGGAAAAAGAAAGCGAAATTCGTCTGCCTCCCTGGGACAATCCTTCCATGGCTCATCCCGCTCTCTTCAAGCTCCACGCGCCGTATTCGCCTGCCGGGGATCAGCCGGAGGCCATTGCCCAGCTCTGTGCGGGCCTGGAGGCGGGGGATCGCTTCCAGACGCTGCTGGGCGTCACTGGCTCGGGCAAGACGTTCACGGTGGCCAGCGTCATCGCGCAGCTGAACCGCCCGGCGCTCATCTTCGCGCCCAACAAAACGCTGGCGGCGCAGCTCTTCAGCGAGTTCAAGCAGTTCTTCCCCGAGAACGCCGTCGAGTATTTCGTCAGCTACTACGACTACTACCAGCCCGAGGCCTACGTGCCAGAGCGCGACCTCTTCATCGAGAAGGACGCCTCCATCAACGATGAGCTGGAGAAGCTTCGGCTTTCCGCTACGCGCAACCTGTTGGAGCGGCGGGACACCATCGTGGTGGCCTCCGTCAGCTGCATCTACGGCCTGGGCGATCCGAGTTCCTACCTGAGCCTTTCGGCGACGCTCGAAGTGGGCCAGACCAAGGACCGCGCCATGCTGCTGCGGGACCTGGTGGCCATCCAGTACGCCCGCAATCAGGTGGCTTACGAACCCGGCACCTTCCGCGTGCGGGGCGATGTCATCGAGGTCTATCCGGCCTACGAGGATGTGGCCTACCGCATCGAGCTCTGGGGCGACGAGGTGGAGCGGCTTTCCAAGATCGATCCGCTTCGGGGCGTCGTGATCGAG
>CAYQAS010000172.1:0-6929 GCA_964415525.1 uncultured Solibacteraceae bacterium | reverse complement strand
GGCACGGACATGATCTTGCCGGTGCGCTTGACCGTGTCGCCTTCCTTGATGGCGTGGTATTCGCCGAACAGGATGATGCCGACGTTGTCCTCTTCGAGGTTGAAGGCAAGGCCCTTCACGTCGTGCGGCAGCTCAAGCAGCTCGCCCGCCATGACCTTATCCAGGCCGTGGGCGCGGGCGATGCCGTCGCCGACGCTGACGATGGTCCCGATCTCGGCAACGTCCACTTGGGCGTCAAAGCCTTCGATCTGGTCACGAATGATGCGGGAAATCTCCTCCGCGCGAATGTCCATCGAGTCCTCCAAGGGTCCAGTTCTGAATCAAGCCGAGCACAACTGCGCCTGCAGGAGGCGAAGTCGGCCATCAATCGTCGCGTCATAGACTGTCGAGCCCAGCTGGACCTTCACGCCTCCAAGGAGGCGCGGATCCTGAGCCATCCGCACACGGATGGTGCGGCCCGTGCGGCCCTGCAGTGAGCGCACCAGCTCCGCTTCCTGCGGAGTGCTGAGGGGTGCAGCAGTGGTGACCAGGGCTTCGAGGACGCCATTGCGGACATCCACGAGACGGGAATAGGACGCCACGATGTCGTGGAAGAGGTCCAGGCGCGCGGCCTGGGCGACCACCATGAAGAAGCGGCGCAGCAGATCACTGCCGCCCGACTTGACCAGGATCGAGGAGAAGACGGCTGCCTTCTTGCCGGGAGCAATGAGGCGGGCTTCCACGAGCCGCGTGAGATCGGCATTGCCGCGAACCAGGGACTGCAGGGCCGCCAGCTCATGCTGGATGCGCTCCACCGCGTTTTCCTTCGCGGCGAGTTCCAGCAGGGCCTTGGCGTAGCGCTGGGAGATCAGACGGGCACTCACCTACACACCTCCCACTTTGGCGATGGCGCGGTCCATGACCTGCGCAGCCTCGCCGCCCGCCAGCCGGATTTCCAGTTGCTTGCGGGCGCCAGCGACCGCCAATTCGGCCACCAGCGCACGAAGCTCCTGCTCCGCCTGACGCTGCTGACTTTCGATGTCGAAACGCGCCTGAGCCAGGATGGCGGCAGCCTCCACACGGGCGGCCTCCACGATGCGGGTCCGCTCCACCTCAGCGTCCGTCTCTGCCTTGGCCAAGATGGAATCCAGCTCGGCTTGCAGGCCCACCATGCGACCGTCCAGCTCCTTGAGCTGAGCTTCCGCCTGGGCGCGTTCCCGCTCCGCCTGGGTCAGCTGCTCCTCCAGTTCTCGGGCCCTCGTGCGGAAGGCACTGGAGAGCACGCCCTTCAGGCCAAATACCAGAGCCCCGGCGAAGATGGCAAAGTTGAAGAGCTTGATCAGGAACTGCTGTCCCGTCGACAGTTCATGTCCAAACAGCGTGACCGCCGGACCATGACCACCACTCCCACCGTGAGCAGCATTCGCCACAGGAGGCTCAGATTGGACTGGTGCTGAAACCGCCTGCGTTTGGGCGGGCACCGGAGTCGGCGCGGGCGCATCGTGCTGAGCTCGGACCGCAAAGCCGACAACGAGAAAAAGCGCAGGGAGAAGTGCGTAGCGTCGTCGATTCATCGCGTTCATGCCTTGAGAAGGTGGGCCGCCATGGCGCCCGCAAGCTGATCCACCTGGCGTTCCAGATCCTGTCGCGCCTCGGCCTTCTGGGCATTCAGGCGATCCAGGGCCACCGCCCGATCGGAGGCAGCCGTTTCACGGGCGTCTGCAACCAGTCGCTGACGCTCCGCGACGGCGGCATCCGTGAGTGCCTTGCGCCGCCCGAAAGCCTGTCCGCGCAGTTCCTTGAGTCGGGACTCATACGCATCCTGCCGCTGAACCACCAGCGCAGCCACTTCGGCCCGCCGCGCGGCGCCACCTTCAATGGCCTCATCCCGGGAGTCAATGGTCGCCAGCACAGGCTTGAAGAACATGGCCTTGAGAACGAGGAACAACACCGTGACCACCGCCATCACGAAGAGGATCTGCTTGAGATCCAACTTCATGGGGTCCGGCAGGGCATCCATGAAGCCCGCCCCCTCCAGGATCGCGGCGTGACTGCCGTGCATGAGATCGTTCACTGCTAGGAGCATCACTGGTTCCCCCTGGGACTAGCTGGACCTTCCGGCGCTTTGAATTCGCGTCATTAGGCGGATTTCGGAGCGGAGGATCCGAGGAGATCTTACCCATGACACGGCTTTGATGCACGAACGGGGGCGGTTTGCGCCACACGGTTCACCACGAGTTTTTTCAGTTGACGCTTCGGTCTACCAGTGGCAGACTTAAGGTTCGGCGATACGGGCGATTAGCTCAGTCGGTAGAGCAGCTGCTTTACACGCAGCATGTCGGCGGTTCGAACCCGTCATCGCCCACCAGCTCGAACTGGTGTGAACAAAACAAGGGGTTGTAGCTCAGTCGGTTAGAGTGCCGGCCTGTCACGCCGGAGGTCGCGGGTTCGAGCCCCGTCAGCCCCGCCAGAAAGAGGAAGGGAGCCCAAAAGGCTCCCTTTTTCGCGTATTCCAACCTGTTTCCGAGCGGATTCAAACTCTCGACCGGCACGCCATCGTCGCTCTTGCCGGGCACCAAGGCCTTACAGATCCCTCTGCGACCGCGCGACGCAGCCAGTCGCGATCCATAGCGCCAGTTCGTCGGCAAGGCGCTGGGGGACAGATGAGCTTGCGCCATTCCACCGAATGGGATGTCGCCGTCTCCCCACACGTTGCCATTCCAACCGTCGAGGCCTCAAGCTGCCCTCTTCCGGAGGACTCCATGCACCTCATCGCGGACTTCACCATCATCCCGCTCGGCGTCGGCCTGTCCCTCTCGCCTTATGTTGCCGAGGTCGAACGAATCCTCACGGAACGCGGACTTACACACGAACTGCATTCCAACGGCACCAATGTGGAGGGCGATTGGGACGCCGTGATGAACGCCATCCGCGCCTGCCACGAGCGGTTGCACATCCTGGGTGCGCCCCGCATCCACACGATCGTGAAGCTCGGAACGCGCACGGACAAAACCCAGACCTTGGGCGAGAAAGTCGCCAGCGTTCAAAGGCATCTCTCCCACGGCTGAAGGCCCTCGCTGCGGTAGACTGTTAGGTTCCGGCCCGTGGCGATCACGGCCCGCACCTGGAGTCCCGATGAAGCTCCCCCTCGTCGCCATATGCGGACGCCCCAACGTGGGCAAGTCCACCCTATTCAACCGCCTGACCCGCACCCGCGCGGCCCTGGTTCACGACCTGCCGGGCATGACCCGGGATCGGAGCTATGGGCGCGTCACCTGCCTGGCGGAGGATGGCGATCCCGAAGAGGTGTTCGAGCTGGTGGATACCGGCGGCCTCGACTACGAGGGCGAGGATGTCATCACCTCGGGCATCACCCGTCTGGCGCAGGATGCCATGGAGGATGCCCACGTCCTACTGCTGGTGGTGGACTCCCACGACGGCTGCAACCCCGGGGACAACGACATCGCGCGCAAGATCCACGCCCTCGGCAAACCGGCCCTCCTCGTCATCAACAAGATCGACGGCACAAAGGGCGGCAGTCCGGACGGCGATTTCTACGCCCTGGGCTTCGATGGCGTCCACATCATCAGCGCCGCCCACGGCTCGGGCGTGCCCGATCTGCTGGACGCCGTTCGCGCCCTGCTGCCCTTCCACCGCTCTTTTGAAGAGGCCAACCAGCACGAGGCGGAGGATGAGCTACGCTTCGCCATCATCGGCCGCCCCAACGTCGGCAAGAGCTCCCTCACGAACCGCCTCCTCGGTTACGAGCGCAGCCTGGTGAGCGAAGTCGCAGGCACCACCCGCGACACCGTAGACACGGTCTTCAACGTGAATGACCAGCTCTATCGCCTCATCGATACCGCAGGCATTCGGCGCAAGGGAAAGACGACGGAGGGCGCCGAGCTGCTCTCCATCGTGAAGGCCCGGCAGGCCATGGCCCGCGCGGATGTCAGCCTGCTGCTCATCGACGCCGTCGAGGGCGTCACCCACCAGGACGCCGTGATCGCGGGCTACGCCCAGGATGCCGGCGCCGCCGTGATCCTCGTGGTGAACAAGTGGGATCTCGTCGCCAAGGACACCTATACCTCCATGGCCGTCGAGGAGAAGATCCGCTTCGAACTGGGCTTCCTTCAGCACGCCCCCATGATCTTCGTCAGCGCCCTCACTGGACAGCGGGTGTCCAAGCTCTTCGAGCACATCCTGCAGGTGGCCGAGGGCCATCGTCGGCGCATCCCCACCGCCCAGCTGAACACCTTCCTCGACAAGTGCGTGGCCAACCTGACTCCACCCGCGGTGGATGGCAAGTCCCCCAAGCTCTACTACATGACCCAGGTGGGCGTTCGTCCACCCACGTTCATGATCCGTGCCAACACCGACCGTGGGCTCCACTTCAGCTACATGCGCTACCTGGAGAATCGCCTGCGGGATGCCTTCGACTTCACGGGCAGCCCCATCCGCCTGAGCATCCAGAAAAAGAGCAGACGCAACAACGATGACGAGACTCCGCGCGCGCCCGTCCGCCGAATCCTCGATGTCGGCGAGGGCATCAAGCCCAGCCGCAAGAATGAGGCGCGAGGTGCGGCGAAGGCCCGTGGGGCCAAGCGCGGGCGCTGAACCGCCCTGTACCAGTCTCCAGTCCCGGTTCTGGCTCCTGCGCAGGACGGGGCAGCCTTTATCCTTAACACTGTTGCCCCGGAGTTCCCATGACCCGCCTCGCCTGGATCCTCACCTGCTGTTCCATCCTCTCTGCGGAAGAGATGGTGAAGCCCGCCATCAGCATCCATGTTGCGGCCCCGGTGGGGACGCTCTCCACGGACGTCAACGGGCATCCCGGGTTCGGCATCGGTCTCCATCTCCAGCTCGGCATCGGCGGCCGCGTGGCGTTCCGACCCCAGTTCGAATGGACCGGATACCGGGTCAACGACTACAACTTGGGCACCCGTTTCGTCGCCTCGGTGCTGGATGCGGACTATGCCGAATACCGTGTGGTCTATCGCACCTATCGCCTCGGTGTCGACCTCCAGATCTTCCAGGAGGATGGATACGCCGGCCCCTATGTCGTGGGCGGCCTCGGCGGTGTCGCCGCTGCGATGTACTACGAGGATCGCTACGTGCCTGCGGACGACCACCCCGAACAGATCGAGAACCTGGGCACCAGCCATCGTCAGACCCGCGGCTACGCCTCCTGCGGCGTCGGCTACCAGTGGCGGTCCGGGGGGTTCGTGGAGGCCCGCTTCAGCTCGGCACCCTACAACGGGGATCCGAAGCACATGCGACCCTACGGCGAGCCGGAACCCGACCGCATGGCGGGCGCCCTGGTCTTCAGCGCGGGCATGCGGTTCTAGCCGAGCAGCACCTTGCCGGAGCGCCCGGGCGCCTCCGCCAGCGCCACCGCTTCGCGCCACTGATCCAGGGGCAGGATCGCGTCCACGGGAGGACAGAGTAGGCCTTGGGTCTGGGCATCGAACACCTCCGCAAGGCAGGTCCGGAAGGCATCCTCGCCCACCTGCAGCTTCCACGCCGACACCATGAAGCCGCGCACCGCCCATTGCCGGTAGATGATCTGCCCGCCAGGCACTCGCAGGGGCTCGAGGCTCAAGGCTCCGTATACCAGATACGTCCCGCCGGAGCGGAGCAGCCCGATCACCTGAGAGGCCATGGCCCCGCCCACGGCATCGAAGACGCCCCAGGCGGCCATTCCCATCAGGGCGCGGGCCTCCTTCACCCAGTCTTGAGATCCGGTGCAGAGCACCGCCGCAGCACCGGCGGCCAGGAGATCTTCCGATCGACGCCCGTCCCGAACCAGGGCCAGCACCCGAAAGCCCATCCGCCGGGACAGGTCCAGGATGCAGCGCGCCACGGCACTGCCTGCGGCGGTCACGATCACCCAGGCGCCCTCCGGGGGGGCCACCTCGCGAACCATGGCGTAGGCGGTCAGGGGATTGACCATGACCTGGGCCGCCGCGGCATCGGGCACCGCCTCCGGAACCGGTATCACGCGTTCGGTGCCCACCACGAGGGACTCCGACCACGTGCCCTGGACGTCCCGAAAGACCACCCGCTGTCCCACTCGGCCCCCTGATACACCAGCCCCAAGGGCGGCGATGACACCCAGACCCTCGAGCCCTGCGACGGCCGGGAGTCCTGGTAACCGGCCGTACTTGCCGCGGATCTGGTAGAGGTCCGAAGGATTGACCGGCCTAAGGCGCAGATCGACTCGCACTTGGCCTGGACCGGGCTCAGGAAGGGGAGCCTGACGAAGCTGCAGCACATCCGAGGGTTCGCCAAAGGTATCGAAGCACAGGGCCTGCATGAATCACCTCCTCCCATCGGGTTGACGCCATGCTACCTGGTGTCCCGTGGGACTGGTGGAATCCCGAGATTTGCGGGGAACGGACCAACGGCACAATGGTTTCCCGGTAACCTGAATCCTTCCTGGTTACGTCTTTCCAATGGGCTTCGCCCGCACTGAATCCACTCTGCAGCCTGCCCCCGCGGCTGCCTCCCTAGGAATTCCCATGGTAGATGCCATCCGAAAAACCTTGCGCGACTCTGCCGCGGCCCGCTGGGCCGCCATGGCGGTGGTTTCGTTCACCATGCTCTGCGGCTACTTCGTCGCGGACGTGGCCGCCCCCCTCAAGCCCCTCCTCGAGCAGCAGCTTCACTGGAGCAGCTCGCAGTACGGCTTCTTCACCAGCTCGTACGGCTGGTTCAACGTCTTCCTCGGGATGCTCGTCATCGGTGGCGTCATCCTGGACAAGAAGGGCCCCCGCTTCGCCGGCATGCTTGCCGTCATCCTCATGGTGGTCGGCTGCAGCCTGAAGTGGTACGGCATCAGCTCCACCCACCTGTCCGTGAACACACAGGTGTGGGTCGCCTCCATCGGCTTCGCCACCTTCGGCATGGGCATCGAGCTGTGCGGCATCACCGCCACCAAGATCATCGTGAAG
>CAYQAS010000171.1:0-6981 GCA_964415525.1 uncultured Solibacteraceae bacterium | reverse complement strand
ATGAAAATCCGTTCAGTATTATGGCCGAAAAAAGCGACGGCCAGATCGGCGCCAGCCTACAACAAGCAGTGGAACGGGATATAAAGCAGCTGCAGCAGTTCTTTCAATCAAACCAGGATACGCGTGCAGACGATTTCCTGCTAAACTATCAACCCACCCGTTCGATCCCCCGCGCCTTTATCAACCCATTACGGCTGGCGCTAAAATCACCGTGTGCGCAAGACACTTCGCTAACAGCGCTCGCAACCTTTACCGACCATTATGTGAGGCATGGTTATGGTGACATGGCCCGCTATACCGTTTTTCGTTGGGATCTCGAATTGGGGCTCGTCCCAGTGCACCACCCGGACCGCATCCAGATGGATGATCTGATCGGTTATGAACGGCAGAAGGCGGTCCTGACTCAGAACACGGAAGCTTTTGTCGCAGGAAAGCCTGCAAATAATGTTCTACTCGTCGGTTCACGCGGAACCGGAAAATCTTCTTCAGTAAAGGCACTGCTTAACCAATACGCTGACATGGGCTTGCGGTTAGTAGAAATCACTAAGCATGACCTGCGTCATCTTTCTTCGATTATGCAGGCCTTGCGGGAACGCGGCAAAAAATTCATTTTGTTCATGGATGATCTTTCGTTCGAGGAATTCGAAATCGAATACCGCCATCTGAAGTCAATGATGGAAGGCGGTGTGGAAACCAAACCGGACAATGTACTGATTTATGCCACATCCAATCGGCGGCATTTGGTTAAAGAGACCTGGAATGACAGAGCCGGCGCCAATGCCGATGACATCCACTGCTGGGACACCATTAATGAAAAAATCTCACTGTCGGATCGGTTTGGCATCACATTGACCTTTGCCCCGCCCAATCAGGATGAATATCTGCGGATTGTCGAATCGATGGCCCGCAAACGCAACATTTGTCTACCATCGGCAGAGCTTCGCGCCGAAGCGATCAAATGGGAAACAGCCCATTCTGGTCGATCAGGGCGAATCGCCCAACAATTCATCGCCCATCTTGAAGGACGCGATATTGCCTGATTCAAATTATGGTCATTATAAACTAAAATCCGGTGTAGCGAAGAGTTCTTCTTGCCGCACCGGATTTTAGTTTATAATTCAGGCATTGTACGATTAATTTACAACTCGACCCATTGTGTCACCATACGGCCAATGGCTAGGCTACCGGTCAGACCGGGCGACTCAATACCGACCAGATTGATGAATCCCGGCAAATTGTTTTCTTTTTCATGCCGAATCACGAAATCTTTGACCGGGTCGGTCGGCGACTGCAGCTTGGGACGCACTCCTGCCATATCGGAATTGATGTCTTCCCGTTCCAGGAACGGTAGATAACTTTTTGCCGCCAGGAAAAATTCATCGCCATGGGCGTCATCCACATCGTAGTTGACCTGATCGACATGGAAGGCACTGGGCCCCAAACGCGCCCTGCCATCCAGGCTCTTAGTCACATGGATACCGAGACCCTTCAGGGCTTTCAACGGTGGCGGATAAACCAAGTGATTCAGTAATTTCGATTTAGAGGCGGAAATACCGAAGTACTCCCCCTTGACCCAATAAATGTGAGTTCCCTCAGTCTCGCTGTTTAAGCCAAGCCACTCGCCGACCTTATCAGCCCACAGGCCAGCTGAATTAATCAACCAGGTGCAGGCCAGCTGATCGATGTTGCCGTCCGGTCCACGGAACGTCACTTCATATTCGCTGCCGTTATAACAGACGTTGGTGACTTCGTGCCGGTAAGCGACGAAGTTGTTCTGCCCGGCGCAGACGATATGTTCGAGTTTACCCATCAACTTATGACTGTCAATGATGCCAGTCGATGGTGAATGAATCGCCGCCACGGCTGTGATGTTCGGTTCCATTTTGCTGATAGTTTGCCGATCCAGCAGTACCAGATCATTTACCCCATTGATTTTGCCCTGTTTGGCAATTTCTTCGATATGGTGAATCTCGCTCTCTTCCCGGGCAATGATCAATTTGCCGATACGCTGGTGAGGAATCGAGTGTTGGTTGCAGAAACTATACAACAATGGATTGCCTTCCACACAGATCTTTGCTTTCAGGCTGTTTGTCGGATAATACATTCCGGCGTGAATGACTTCGCTATTGCGACTTGACGTGTGCCAACCAAACTGTTGTTCTTTGTCAAACAGAGCGATACAGGCCTGCGGATACTGCTCGGTGATTTCCGCCGCTACCGCCAGTCCAACCACTCCGGCGCCAATGACAATGACGTCCACTTTGTCCATTTTGAAAACCCTCCTAGAATATATTACAGTTTATATCAGACCGATCCATTTCCACCAGGTAAACGCCGTGATAATCCACAGACCCCAAATGATCAGTCCGAGGATGATTGAAGTTTTCAACTGGTCGGAAACCGAATAATAACCGGCGCCGAATACGATGATATTCCCCATGGTGTTAAACGGCAAGAACAATGCATAGGCCATCATGATTGCCAAAGGCACGCAAAAAGGAATAATCGGGAAGTTCATCGCCTGCGCCAGGCCGATATAGATCGGAATCATCACACCGGTCATGGCCGTTGTGGTTGACCAGATTACATGACTGAAGATGGAGAAACCCAATAATATAATCAGCAGCGGCATCATTGGCAGCGATTGCAGGCCAAGACCAGCCATAACTGCCTTAACCAGCCATTCAAATGATTTTGTATTCATCAGCACGCCACTAAGCGTGAGCACACCGCCAAAATAAACAAACAGTTCCCATGGCAGGGACTTTTCGGTTTCTTTCCACTCCAGGACGCCGATGCGCGGCAAGAAAATTAAAAGACCAACAACAAAAGCAATCATTGTTGAATCAAATTTGTGAATACTGTCAGTCGACCACATCCCAAGCGCCAGCAAGAAATAGCCAACAGCTTTTTTTTCCGACAGACTCATCGGACCCATTTCACTCAGCTGTTTATTGATATAGTCCATTCCGCCGGGTACACTCTTGACTTCAGCGGGAAACAATCGCAAACAAAGCCACAAGGTAACTGCTAAAATGACGATATTGGTTGGCACAGCAGCCAATGCCCAGAAACTCCAGGTGGTAAATACTGAAGCGCCAGCCGCTCCGGCAATCAGGCCAATCGCTACCGGGTTTGGAATTGTGCCGGTCAGGAATGCTGAACCGGTGATATTGGAGGTAAATGTAGCAGACAACGCCAGCGCCTTGCCGAAGTTGGACTGACCCGGTTTTGCGTTGTAGGCAGTCGCAATGCCTTCAATAATGGGCAGCATGGCAGCCGTGCGCGCCGTGTTTGACGGCGTGAATGGCGCTATGATAAAGTTCGCCAGCATTGACGCTGCTATTGCGCCAGCAGGCGTTTTGCCCATACTTTTCATGATTGTCAAAGCGATACGTTTGGCGACACCAGTCTTGGTCATGGCAATTGAGAGAACAAAACCAGTCACCAACAGCCATAATGAGGGAGAAGCAAAACCACTGACGGCAAATGCCGCATTACGGATCAGGCTGCCATCTTTAGCCAGCGCGCCTGTCGGATTGCCGACCCAAAAATAAAGCAGAGCGACAATTGCAAAGGTGCTCACCGCGAAGTTGATGCCGATGGTGATCCAGATCACAACCGCCGCACCAAAGATCGACAAAAGCTTATGCTGGACAAGTGTCATTCCCGTAGGTGTTGGTAGCAGCCAAATCATAAAAAATACTGCAATTGACAGAATCAGGCCATATTTTTTTCCCCACTGCTCAAACGTCACCTAAACCCCACCCTTTCGTCTAAAGATTCGCAATCTTATAATATATAGGAATCGGTCCTGGGTCAAAGTATTATCAACGAACAGCGCCAATTCAGCAACCAACGACGAAATGGGCCTACGAACGGATTATGATTTTCGGACTCATATCAAATGGGAAAATGGTCTTTAAGTTTGGACGCATAGACCCTGCCTACAGGAATTTCACGCAACGAGTTTTTCATGATTAACAGGTAGCCGCGATGAAACCAGTTGGCAAGTTGAGCAATTTGATTGATATTGACGATGAAGTTTCGATGACAACGAAAGAAATTGGCGGGATCCAGCATCCCCTCCAGTTCGTTCAAGCGATTGCGGATTTCATAACGCTTGTCATCGACAGTCTTTAGATAAACCTGCCGATCTTCTGCTTCAAAAAACTGAATCTGACTAATTTCAATCACTTCCAGGCGATCGCCGGCCTCGGCCAAAATTTTATTCAAGTATTTTATCGGTTTGGCGCGAGCGATATTGCCGATACGATTCTTCACCCGCTTGATCACCCGTTCGATATCGGTTTCGTCAAACGGCTTTAACAAATAATCCACCGCATCGACTGCAAACGCATCAACGGCGTAATTGCTGAAAGCGGTAACAAATACAATCAACGGCGGGTTTTTTGTCCTGGAGAGTTTGCGCGCCAACTCCATGCCAGTCATACCCGGCATCTGAATATCAACAAACAAGACGTCAACGGTTTTTTTGCCCAGTAGCACCAATGCATCATCGCCATTGTGACATACGCCGGTTATTTCAATTTCACCGGAGGCTTCCAGCAGGCATACCAATTCATCACACATCGGCAATTCATCATCAACGACGATGGCTTTGAACATCATCCAGTTTCCCCCTCCCTGCGGCTAATGATCGGCAATACGATTTGTACCAGGGTGCCTTTTCCCGGTTGACTGGTAATTCGCAGACCATATTCTGCACCGAAGGTCGTCTGAATTCGCTTTTGAATATTGTTCAGGCCAATGCCTGTTCCGGCGGAGCCACGCCCTAAACAGCCATCAAACTTTAAAATCTGGGCCAAACGTTCTGGCGCAATCCCTGCTCCGTCATCTTCCACATCGATAAGCAGCAATTCGGCGTTTTTTCGTATCCGCAACTGGAGGTTTCCACCGTTACGCTTTGCCGCCAAGCCATGTTTGATGGCATTTTCCATTACCGGCTGTAGTGTAAACACCGGAATCATTACATCCATTAAGTCTGTCTGAATCATTTCACTTACGCGTACCCGATCGCCAAAACGGGATTGTTCCAGTCGAACGAAAGATCGCACCAGGTCCATCTCTTCCGCTAATGGGATCATGTCATCAGTTCGCTCTAATGAGCGCCGTAAAAAATCGGACAAATCCTTGATTCGCGCTCGCGCTTTTTCCGGCGCCGTGCGTACTAAAGCACGAATGGTGCCGAGTGTATTAAATAAAAAGTGTGGATTGACCTGTGCTTTCAACATATTGTATTCGGCTTGCGATAACATGATTTTTTGCTCATCCAATTGACGTTTATCCAGCATCAGGCTTAAAAAGTCCGCAATCCCCTGCACCATCTCCAATTCATAGGGAGTGACCATCGCTTCATTCGCTTTAAAAAACAACAATGAACCCTGTAAAGTGCCATCAACAATCAAGGGCGCCATAATCAGGCCGCTAAGATTGCAGTTGTGGTTTTCGCAGCCCCAGGCTTGTTTATCCATACGGATGATTGTTTTTGCGTTTTCAGCCATTTCGACAGCAATTTGAAACGGTAGCAAAGATCCGGCAACGTGATGATCTTGACCGGTTCCGATAAAACCAAGAATTTGCTTTGTATCAGTCAGCGCGACTGCGGCAGCATTGGTTTCAAGCCAAATAATCCGAACTATCTTGCCAGCCGTTTTCGGGCTCAGTCCCTCACTCAGCAATTCTGTGCTCTGCTGGATTAACCGCATTGACTGTTGTGCTGATTTTGCCTGCACTTTATCTTGTTCCTGAAACACGTCGCGCACGATATAAATGAATAGTCCTACGGCTAAAGTATTGGCGATGATTGTTGGAATACCGATGATTTTTTCCAGTTCCCAGGCACGTTCAAATGGTTCTGATAATAAGAGAACTAATAATTTCAATACTAATTCAGCGCAAAAACCGGTAGCCAGAGCAACCGGTAATTCGAGCCGGCGTGAGCGAAATTTGTAATAAACGAATCCACTGATAAGTCCTGCAACAATGTTGGCAACGACTGAAGCCCACATGGTAAACCCGCCCATGAAATAGCGTGGTAGCGCGCCCAACAACCCGGCGCCGACACCGACCCAGACTCCACCGATCAGTCCGCCGGCAATCGGCCCAACAATGCGGGTATTGGCCATCGATCCCATGACGGGAATTCCTAAAAAATTGCCAAATGCGGAAAAGCCACCGAACACTAAGGCCAGAATTAATTTATCGCGGGTACGGAAGGATGATTGGGACAAAGCATGCCTGACTGCTGGCAGACGTGTGGTCAGGTAGGCAATTATCCCTATCAAACCTACATTGCGGGCAATATCCAGTATCAAAGGCCATTGCATATTCAAGTTGATTCCTCGCTAATTGCATAACGCAAGATTCTTAGACAACCTGGCTTTCGCCGAGCATCTGGCGACAGCGAAGGTCAGGTTGCTCTTATGTCGATAAGACTCAAAATTATACTTTCTTATCGACCAAGAAAAAACCTGTCATGCATTGTATGACAGGTTTTTTAAGTGCCACGTTTACCCCTGTAACAAATAGGGCGCCAATACCCTGTGACAATCATCCGCCGTCACGCCCTCGATCAAAACGAGTTTTTTACGACTTTGGCCGCCTGACAACAATTTTACCCGTGAATTGGCTACAGAAAATATCTCTGCCAGGTAACGCAGACATTGTTTGGTTGCTTCCCCATCGACAGGCGCGGCATCTACCGCCAATTTTAGCCGCCCATCATGAATTCCACGAATTTTATTTGAGCCTGAACGAGGCTGAACCTGGATCGCGATGGAAACGCCGCTGGGTAATGCCTTGATTTGAAGGTCCTGATCAGGCAAGGTCAATTGTCATCTTCTTCATCTTTTTTGAGCATCTCTAACTGAGCCGCCAGCAGAGTTTTTTGCCGAATGCGAAAGACTTGGGCATGTTTGCGCAATTCTTCATATTCAACATTCATCCGACGGACTTTGG
>CAYQAS010000170.1:0-7160 GCA_964415525.1 uncultured Solibacteraceae bacterium | reverse complement strand
GGGATACAGCTCACCCGCCAGCTCCGCGGGGTAGGCGCGGCCGGCGATGTCGGGATCTGGGTGGCGGTGAAGGCGACGACCTTGTAGTTCGCGTTGCCGCGGTAATAGGTATTGAAGTTGTGGAAGTCGCGGCCGGCGGCGCCGAGGATGAGCACGCGGGTGGGGTTGGACATGGATTCGCTCCGTGGATGGATGAAAGGGGTGGAGAGGGTGCGTGTAGGGCCGGACCGGATCCGGCTACCGCGAGGCTAGCGGAGAACGCCATATGCATGCAACAACAACCTCAATCAAATGTTTACTTGCGATCGAGACAGACTGCATACATTCCCGTTTCGGGGTTCCCATATGCATGACCCAAAGGACGCCATGAACGTCACACATCGGTCGCACCGATGAAGCGCCTCATGAGAGCTTTCCATCCCAGCCGCTTCCCGTGACTCCATATGCGGTCCCAGAATGGTTACCCCGGAGGTTTCATGTCCCTGCCCCGCGCACTATCCGCGCCCCTCCGCTGGATGCGTCGGCCCAAGGTCTGGCTCGCCCTGGTGGCAGGCGGCGCCGGACTCTACACCCTGGTGGGCTTCGTGGTGGTGCCGAAGGTCATCGAAAAGCAGGTCCCCAAGCGGCTTTCCGCCCTGCTGGGCCGCCCGGTGCGCCTAGAGAAAGCCACCTACAATCCCTACTCCTTCCGCCTGACCCTGGATGGTTTCGCGGTGATGGAACCCGATGGCGAGGTGCTGGTCGGCTTCGATCATTTCCTCGTGGAACCCCGCGCACGCTCCCTCTTCGGGCGCGACATCGTCCTTGAACGGGTCGAGCTGGAAGGCTTCCGGGCCCGGTATCAGCTGCTTCCCGACGGCGCCACCAACATCGCGGACATCCTCGCGCGGCTCTCAACGCCCGCCGCTGGGACCTCCCAGTCCGCTGCAATGACCGAAGGAACCGCCGCTCCCACGGGGACGAAACCGCCCCGCACCATCCACGTACAGGCGTTCAGCCTCAAGGGTGCGCGGGCCCTTTTTGAAGACCGCAGCGGCGCGGAGCCCTTCCTGGCGGACCTCGGCCCGTACAGCCTCTCCCTCAAGGATTTCCGCACCCAGCCGGGCGCCCAGACCGAGCATCACTTCGAACTGCGCAGTGCCACGGGCGAGGCCCTGGCGTGGAACGGCACGTTTGGACTGGAGCCCCTCCGTTCCGAAGGCACCCTCGCCCTCACGGGATTTCCCCTGCGCCGTTACAGCCCGTACTACCGCCGCTTTGTGGGCTTCGACCTCCGCCAAGGCACTGGCGCGATCCAGACCGGCTACACCTTTGCCTGGGAGGCCGGACATCGGCAGGTGCTCTTGAAGAACGGCAGCCTTCGCCTCGCCAACCTCGAACTGGCGCCCCAGGCCGGGGGCCCCGTGGAAGCCAAGGTCCGGACGCTGAACTTCGAACAGATCGGCTATGACATCCTCGGCAGCCGATTGACCATCGGCGAAGTGGCCTTGGAGCAGGGGGACTGGACCGTGACCCGCGGGGCGGATGGTTCCTTGAGCCTGCCCCGGCTCTTCGTGGGTGCACCCACGCCACCGCCGGCAGCAGCCCCGCCGAAACGGAAGCTCCAGGCACCGCCCAAACCTGCCCCGAAATCCAAGTCGAAATCAGCCCCGAAACCGACCCCGCCGCCTCCCGCGCCCGAACCCTTCCGCCTGCGCGTGGAGCGCATCCGAATCGAGGCCCAGCGCTTCACCTTCGAGGACCGCAGCCTACCCAAGCCATTGCGCACCGGCCTGGACCTGAAGCGCCTGGAAACCGGCCCATTCACCCTCGACCCCAAGGACCTCACGCCGTTCCGGCTGGAGGCGAGCCTCCATACCGGCGGCAGCCTGGGCCTGACGGGCACCGCCCATCCCCTGCAGCCAGATTTTCAGGCAGAGCTGACCCTCACGAATCTCGAGCTGCCGCCCCTGGCGAACTATCTGGCGAGCGCACTCAAGGCTCCGCTGCCCTCGGGCCGCCTGACCACGCGACTGAAACTGGAGGGCGACTTCTCCGCCAAGCCCCGACTCGACATCAAGGGCGACGCAGCCCTCGCGGCCCTCAGCCTGCGGGATCCTAATGATGACGGCGCGCTGCTGGACCTGCCCGGCCTCGCCCTGAAGCGGATCGCCTTCACCCTGGCGCCGCTCTCCGCCCGCGTCGGCAGCCTGGAACTGGACCGCCCCACCGCGCGCTTCCGGCTGGAACCCGGCGGTTCCAACATCGCCCGGGCCCTCGGCGTGGCACCCACTCCTGCCCCTGAAAAGACACCGCGGCCCAAGGCACCCACACCTGTTGAGGTGCCCCCAGCGACGCCCGCCCCAAGCCCTGCAGCCCCCGCGCCCCAGATCCCCATCCACCTGGACCGCCTCATCCTGAAGGACGGCACCTTCACCTTCGAGGATGCCACCCTGAAACCCGCCGCCACCGTGGCCCTGGAGCGATTGGACATCGAAGGCTCCGGCTTCTCCACCCTTCCCGGTGCACCGGCTCCGGTGACGCTCCGCACGCGGTTGGACGGCATCGCGCCCCTGGATATCCGAGGCCGCTTCAACCTGCTGGACCCCATGGCGGACTCGGACCTCGCCGTCCAAACCCGGGGCTGGGATCTGAGCCCCAGCTCGCCCTATATCGTCAAATACCTGGGCTACGCCTTCCGCAAGGGCAAGCTGGATCTGGATGTGGCCTGGAAGGTCCGCCAGCGCAAGCTGGAGGCCGAGAACCGCGCCAAGCTCGACCAGTTCTACCTGGGGGAGAAGATCCCGGGCCCCGATGCCATCCAGGCGCCCATCAAGCTCGGGCTCGCCCTGCTGCGGGACCGCCACGGAGTCATCGAGGCGGACATTCCCGTGGCCGGGACGCTGGATTCGCCTGACTTCAAGATGCGCAAGGCCATCTGGAAGGCCGTCGGCAATCTCTTCACCAAGCTGGCGACCTCACCCTTCGACGGTCTCGCCCGGCTCATCGGCGCCAAGCAGGATCTCAGCCAGGCGGCCTTCCAGCCGGGTCAAGCCCAGCCGGAAGTCGCTGGCACCCAGAGCCTCGACGCCCTCGCGAAGGCGCTCCAGGCCCGACCAGAGCTCAGCGTGGAAGTGGAAGGCGCCATCGATCCTGCCCGCGATGGTGACGCCCTGCGCGAACGAGGCTTCGAGGCCCTGCTGGCGAAGACCCGGGGCACCGCTGGTCCCGTGCTCGAAGCCGAGCGGCCCGCACTGATCCTCGCCACCTGGCGCGCCGGCCACCCCACACCGAAGGGCACCAAGCCTGGCCCAGAGCCCACGCCCGAAGTGATGGCCAAGGAACTGCGAGACACCCTGCCCTCTGTGGAGCCCCATCTGCAGGTCCTCGCCGACCGCCGCGCCGTCCATGCCCAGGATGCCCTGGTCCGCGCCGGCATTGACCTCGCACGCATCTTCCGCGTGGGCGACAGGCAGCCGGCGCCCCTCGCGGGCGTGCGGTTCAAGGTGAAGTGAGGGGCCGGTCATGGCAACCGACCGAGGGGCTGCTGTCCGTTTTCATGGATGTGAAACCGGCAGCTTACCCTGGGCTCGCGACCCATCCCGAGTCCCCGCACAGCAGTTCTGAACCATGAACCGAGGATCCTCGGAGGGCTGTAAATTCCAGGAGTGGTGCGCCTCAGGATCCTCACCAAAACTCGCCAATTGGGTCACTTGCGGGAGTGTCTCCAGTCATAAGGGGCCAAAGAATAGGGAGCTGGGCCTTATCGGTCCGTCAGCCAGAAAGCAGGATGCGCATGAATCGCTTGGAACAAAGCGAACGTACAATACCCCATGCCTTCGCCCTTCCGTGCCCCTTGGATCCGCAGAATTCTGCTCTGCCTCCTCGCCTTGCCCCTGGCACTCTGGATGGGGCTCGCCATGGCGCTACGTCTCCCGGCCCCTTCGCCCCTGGCCGCCATCCTGGGTATCTGTCTGCCTGCCACAGCCCTGTTCCTGCTCATCCGACTGAAGACGTCGGTGGGCCTGGCGAGTTTCGCGCTGGCGTTTCTGGTCGTACTGGCAGGCTTCATGGCCGCCCGGCCGTCCAACCATCGGGACTGGATGCCTGACGTAGCCACAGTGCCAAGAGGCGAGCTGGAAGGGGACCGCCTCCTGATCAGGAATGTCCGCAACTGCCGTTATCGAACGGAGTCGGATGTCGAGGTTCGCTTTGAAGACCGTGCCTACGACCTGAACCGACTGCAGGGCATGGACCTGTTCCTGGTCTCATGGGGCCCTCGCCATATCGCCCACACGATCCTCTCCTTCGATTTCGGACAGGGCTCGCATTTAGCATTCAGCGTTGAGACCCGAAAGGAAAAAACGGAAGCCTATTCCGCCCTCCGTGGATTCTTTCGAGAATACGAACTTTGTATCGTAGCTGGCGATGAGCGAGATTTAATTAGCCTGCGGACCAATCATCGCAAGGAAATATGTCGTCTCTATCGGCTTAATACGCCGCCCATGCTTGCCCGTCAAGTGCTCACGGAGTATGTCAAACGGATCAATGGACTCGTGGAACACCCCGAGTGGTACAACGCACTATCAGACAATTGCACCACCGCCATGATCGGGCCCATTCGACACCTGTCGGACCGCCTACCCTGGAGCTGGAAACTCATAGCCAGCGGTCATCTGGACGAGCTGCTTTACGAAAATGGATTTCTGCATCGCACCCTGCCCTTTCCCGAACTGCGGGAACGAGCCATCGTCAACACGCTCGCCGAGCGAGCAGGCCAAGATCCAGCCTTCAGCACCCTGATCCGTGCAAACCAACCGCCCCCATGAATGGTCAAGACAAAGTGGGTATCCTGATCCATTCACTTAACCGCTCTTGCACTCGGAGTAATCATGACCCCTCAGACCTCCCGCCCTTCCTTTGCGTTTGTCGCAGCATGCTGGATCGCACTGATCCTAGGCGTAGTTGCCTATCTTATAGGCCTTGTGAATGCGACCATGCAACTCAACGAAAAGGGATATTATTTTATTGTACTGATGTACGGCCTATTCTCCGCAGTCTCGCTCCAAAAGACCCTTCGTGACCGGCAGGAAGGATTGCGCGTGACATCCCTTTACATCGGCCTTTGCTGGTTCTCCCTGGCGGTGTCCGTGCTGCTACTCGCCGTGGGCCTCCGGAATGCCACACTGCTCTTGAGCGAGAAGGGGTTCTACGCCATGTCCTTCATCCTGAGCCTCTTCGCGGCGATTGCCGTCCAGAAGGTCGTCCGGGACCAGGAAGAAGTCGCGCAGCATTGACCCTGCTCCTCACCACCTCGGCTGGCGTTCTGGGATGACCCCATCGCCGCCGGTGGCCTGTTCGAGGCTGCCCGCCTTGGCCTGGATCACAAGGTAGGCCAAGGGATCCATACCAGTGGCGCGCCAGGAACGCATGCCCTCCGGCGCCACGCGCACGGCGGTGCCGGGACGCAGGGCGAGCACCTCGCCATCCACCTGCAGCTCGCCTTCGCCGCTCAGCACCAGATAGAGCTCCTCGTTCTGCCGGTGGGCATGGAGGAAGGGAATGGCACCCCCAGGAGGCAGGCTGCCCAAGGATATCTCCATGCCCGTCAGCGCCAGAGTCTGCCCGAGGAAGACCTTGCCGGGAAGGGGCCCCAGGGCCGGATGCTGCAGGACGTGCTCGCTCCACTGAGCGGGGGAGCCGAAGTTGGCGGCGGCAAAGGCCGGACCGGTGCGGAGGGATTCGGGTTGGCGGGTCATGGGAACTCCTTGGGTGAAAGGGGGGTCGTTGCCCTCATACAGACTAGAACGACCGTTCGTATTATTATTATTATTTTTCCACACCATCCCCGCAAGGGAAATTCTTGGGCCCACAGAAGCCCTCTCACCTGTTCGGGGTCGCGCCGAATGCGCAGGTCTCCCAAACCACCCACGAGGCACGAAGGGAGGTCACGGGAGCCACGGAGGGGGTCATCTCCAGCCGGATCGGACCCGTGTACCACGACTCCGGTATGCCCTGAGACGAGGATACGGTCGAAGATCACGATGCGCGGCAGCAGCTCGGGAAACCGCCCAGAGGGCCCATTCCCGAGCAGAGCGGTTTCGACCCCTCGGACTGCGTTTCTGAACGAATGAACGCAACTCGACATGAACACATTCTTTTTTTCGTGTGCCCTCCTATCACTTCGTGGCTCACTGGAGGGTGCGGAATCGAACCGACGATCCGTCATCCCTTCCGGAGGACTGACCCATGGGCCGAGGGGCCGACACGCGGAGCCGCATCCTGGATGAGGCCATGTGTCTCGCCAGCCGAGACGGGCTGCAGGGACTCACCATCGGCTCCCTCGCGACGGCGCTGTCGATGTCCAAGAGCGGCCTCTTCGTCCACTTCGGCTCCAAGGAGGCGCTGCAGGTGGCGGTGCTGGAACATGCCGTGGCGCGCTTCCAGGCGTTCCTGGCCGAGCGCATGACGGGTCTGCCGGAAGGCCTGCCACGGCTCCAGGGCATGCTGAAGGGCTGGCTGGACTGGATCGATCAGCCGGAACTACCCGGCGGCTGCCCAGTGATGGGTGCCGCCTTTGAGTTTGACGACCGAGAGGGCGCCCCCCGGGACTTCCTGGTAGAGCGCCAGCACAAGGCGGAAGCGTGGCTGGCGGAACAATTCCGCAACGTCCTGCCCCAGGCCACCGATGTCGAACAGCTCGTCTTCGGCTTCCGCGCCATCACCCTCGCCTACCACTTCCAGTCGCGGGTGATGCGGGATCCCAAGGCCCGGGAGCGGACGGTAAAGGCCTTTGAGGCGCTGGTGACCCAGGCATGACATCGGAGTGCTGTAGGTGCATCGCCCAACCCCGGCCAAGGGCTGATGCCGCGAGCGAAGCAGCGCCGGGGCGCCGTGTCGCGTTCCCATGGCCAAGGCCATTCCGCCTCCCCTATCCGCTCAGACAACGCGAAGGGGCGCCGCTGGCGCCCCTTCGCTTCTGCATCCGGGCGAACTACTTCGCGGAGCTGAATTCCTTGAGACCGTCAAAGGTCGGCCTGACGCGGCCCTGGGTGGGCCGCGCCCTTCGGGCGGAATGGGCGTCGCCCATTCCGTCGGACCGCTCCACGGCTTTGCCGTGTCGCGGTCCCATGGCCAAGGCCATTCCGCCTCCCCTATCCGCTCAGACAACGCGAAGGGGC
>CAYQAS010000169.1:0-7193 GCA_964415525.1 uncultured Solibacteraceae bacterium | reverse complement strand
GAAGTGGTTGGTGGGCTCGTCCAGGAGCAGGATGTCGGGCTTCTGGATCAGCAGTCGGCAGAGTGCCACACGGCGGCGCTCACCTCCGGAGAGGACGTTGATGGGCGTGTCGGCGTCCGGGCAGCGCAGGGCATCCATGGCCTGATCCAACTGGGCGTCCAGATCCCAGCAGTCCGCGGTGTCGATCTTGTCCTGCAGCTCCCCCTGCTTGGCCAGGAGCGTGTCGTAGTCGGCATCGGGATCGGCAAAGGCATCGTTGATGGCGTTGTATTCCTTCAGCCAGCCCACCTTCTCCGCCGCGCCCTCCTCCACGATCTCGCGGACGGTCTTGGTCTCGTCGAGCTTCGGCTCCTGCTCCAGCATGCCGGTGGTGTAGCCCTTCGAGAGCGTCGCCGACCCGTTGAAGTCCTGGTCGACCCCCGCCATGATCCGCAGCACCGTGGACTTGCCCGAGCCGTTCAGGCCCAGCACACCGATCTTGGCGCCGTAGTAGTAGCCCAGGCTGATGTCTTTGATGACCGTCTTCTGGTTGTAGATCTTGGACACCCGATGCATCGAGAAGATGATCTCGGGCGTCTCACTGACTGGCTTGGCCATGGAAAAACCTCAAGGAAACAGGCCCTGGAAGACCGGGCCGAACTCCCATTGTGAGGGTCCAGCAGCGCGGATGCAAAGCGGCCGAGGCCCCCGCCAACGCATGAGGTCGGCTGGCATCCGCCTCCCCGAGGGGGGTATAGGAACAAAGGCGTAGAATCGCTCGGCCCCTTCGGGTGATCCATGCCGCATCCCCGCATCCAGCCCCCTCCCGGACTCCAGGTTCGGGGGGAGCCTTCGCGGTGACCCCCTCGGGCCGAGGACCATCGCCGTCCTACTTCCGGACCACGCAGACGGCGCCCGCGGTGGCGGTCATCGTTCCATCAGACAGAGATGTGGCAACGCCGTTCTTCCACAGCTTCGCGATCATGTTCGCACCTCCGAATTCATTGCCAACGACATAGACATCGCCACCCGACACGGCCACACCGTATGCGGATGCCGGTTTCGTCCCATCGGTGAGCGAGGTGACGACGCCGTTCTTCCAGAGCTTCGCGACCGCCCCCGTGAACCCTTGCTGGTATTCGGTGCCCACGGCGTAGACATCCCCCCCGGACACCGCCACCTGAAGCGCCCAAGCGTTGCGCCAACCATCCGAGAGCCAAGTGGGAACGCCATTCCTCCAGAGGCGGGCCGCCCAGTTCCCATTGCGCCTCTCATGACCGGCGCCGAAGACCTCGCCACCCGCCACGACGACGGAGTAGGCTGTGGCGTCAGCGGTCCCGTCGGAGAGCGCGGTGCCGACACCGTTCTTCCAGAGCATGGCAACCCGGAACCTCTCCCCATCCTCCCAGCCCGCCGCATACACGTCCCCGCCAGACAGGGCGATGGCCTCCGCGGCAGCATTCTTGGGCCCATTCGTGATCACCTGGGCCACCCCGTTCTTCCAGATTGTGACGACGTTTCTCCCGCCCAGAGATTGCCACCCGGCCACATAGACATCGCCTCCGGAGACGGCCACGGCATTGGCACCGGAATGACGAACCCCCGGAGCGAGGAGCATGGGGACGCTGTTCTTCCAGAGCGTCGCCACGGAGTTCGTCCCATCCGAATCCGTCCCCACCACGTAGACATCGCTCCCGGAAACCGTGATGGCGTTTACCGAGGCATAGGCTGTCCCCTCAAAAAGGGGCGTCAGCAAGCCGTTCTTCCAGATCTTGAACGAGCCGCGAAGACCCGCTTTTTCTGTCTGGAGGACATGGACATCCGGCGGTAAAGCCGGTGCGGTCACCGATCCCTTACCTCCGCAGGAGAAAAGGGCGGCCGCGAGGCACACCGGGTACAGATTCCAAATACGAACCAAGGCCATGAAGACTCCAGAAGAAGGCGGACGAACACAAACGGAACATCCCGCCAAGCGAGTCATGTTAACGAAGCCTGGGCACGCGCGAACGGAAGAGGGAGTCTCCCCTGGTACGCCCGCTTCAGTCCTCCATAAACGCAAGGAGCGTAGGGTCCTAACCTCGCAATTCCCCCCGGTGGGTCGCACACTGTTTCCATGACGGACGAATCCCCCCGCCCCCGCCGCATCCGCTACAAGGGCACGCACCCGCGTCGCTTCGAGGAGAAATACAAGGAGCTGGCGCCGGAGCGTTATGCCGACGAGCAGGAGAAGGTCCTGGCCCGAGGCCACACGCCTGCCGGGACTCACGTGCCCATCTGTGTGGAGGAGATCCAGACCGCCCTCGCCCTGAAGCCAGGAGACTGGGCGCTCGACGCCACCCTGGGCTACGGCGGCCACACCCAGGCCCTGCTTCCGAATGTGTTGCCGGGTGGACGCTGGATCGGCCTGGATGTGGATCCGCTGGAACTGCCCCGCACCGAGGCGCGACTGCGCGCCTTGGGATTCGGCGAGAACGTGCTCCAGGTGCGCCGCACCAACTTTGCGGCCCTCGCCGCAGTGACCGCAGAACTGGGGCGCGGCTTCGACGGCATCCTGGCAGACCTCGGCGTGTCCTCCATGCAGATCGATACACCCTCCCGGGGCTTCACGTTCAAGGTGGATGGCCCCCTGGACCTCCGCATGAATCCCCAGAAGGGCCAGCCCGCCTCCCACCTGCTGAAGTCCCTGCGGGAGGAGCAACTGCGAGACCTGCTGGAGGCGAATGCGGACGAGCCCTTCGCCACGGAGATCGCCACGCAGCTCACCGCCATGCGGGGCACCCTCGAAACCACCCGCGACCTCGCCGCCCAAGTGCGCGGGGTGCTGATGGAACTCGGCATCGAGGATCCTGACGAGATCCGCGCCACGCTCCAGCGGGTCTTCCAGGCCCTGCGCATCGCCGTGAATGACGAGTTCGGGGTGTTGGATCGGCTGATGGCGGCCCTTCCCAGAGCCCTCGCTCCAGGCGGCCGGGTGGCGATCCTCACCTTTCATTCCGGGGAGGACCGTCGCGTGAAGAAAGCTTTCCAGGAGGGTCTGCGCTGCGGCCTCTATGAAGCCATCGCCCCGGAGCCCATCCGGCCTTCAGCTGAGGAGCGGCGCAACAACCCGCGCTCAGCTCCGGCGAAACTTCGGTGGGCACGGCGAGCGGGATGACGTCGCGCAATCCCACCCTGGACATCGCCAAGGGCCTGGGCATCCTCCTGGTGGTGCTGGGACACAGTGGGCTGGCCCTAGCGGAAAAGGGGATGCTCTTCAGGGTGATCTTCTCGTTCCACATGCCGCTCTTCTTCGTGCTGGCGGGCGTCTTTGTGCGCGAGAGCGCGCCGGTCGGCCCCTTCCTCAAAGGACGGGCGGCCACACTCCTGAAGCCCTATGTCGTCGTGCTGGGGCTATGGGGACTCTGGTGCCTGGTGGAGTGGATCCTCATCCACGGTCAGGTCCATCCCATCCACGTCGGCTTCCTGCTGGGGATGGGATACGGCACCGGTGCGAGCCTCGCCCCCTGGACGCCCCTCTGGTTCCTCCCCCACCTCTTCCTGTCCAGCGCCACGCTGCTGGGACTGCTCAAGGTCACCCGAGCCTGGCCCACCTGGCCCCTCGCTGCAACGGACCTGCTTCTCCTGGGAGGCGGGGCCGCCCTCCTGCCCCTGGCCGCACACCCCCTGCCCTTTCATCTGCCCGCCCACGGTCCCATGGTGGGTCTGCCTTGGAGCCTGGACCTTCTGCCAGTCACCCTGGCCCTTCTCCTGGCTGGACACCTGCTGTCCGATCGCATCCAGACCTTCCGCTTCCGACTCCTGCCCTTCCTCTTTTCAGCGGCCGTGTTCACAGGCCTTCACCATGCCTTCCCGGAGGCCATGGACCTCAGCGACCGGGTCTACGGTGGATTCATCCCCTCCACCCTCAAGGCCGCCACAGGCATCCACCTCTGCCTGTCCCTCGCCGATCTGCTCCGACGCGTCCAGCCTTTCGGCGCCGCTTTGGCATATACAGGAAGGGGATCGCTGCTGGTGCTGGTCTTCCACGGATGGTGCCAGGGCATGGCCTTCTACCTGCTGGCACGGCGCACTGGGCCCACGCTGCCGATCCACCTCTTTGCCCTGGCGGCAGGGGTGCTCGTGCCACTGGGCCTGTATGCCCTGGCGAAGCATTCGCGGGTGCTGACGGGCCTGCTCCTCCCGTCCGGCCGCAGGACACCGCCGCCCAGCCCGGTCTCTGCACCGGAGGCCTCCCCAGCTCCGCCGGACTCGTAGGCTCGAAAGCCGACAACACAGCGAGGTCGCCATGCCCTACGGATACATCCAGGACGCCACTCACCGAGCGCTCCAGGGCACTGGCCGACTCCACCCAGTCGAACGAATAACCCACCCGTAGCCTGTTTCAGGAGGCAATCCCATGAACGAGCGCACACGCACCGAAGAGTTCCGGCTGGATGGTGCCCAGGTCCTGGCCAAGGTGAAGGAACTGATCCACGCAGGCAACGTCCGCCGCATCATCCTGCGCAGCGAAGAAGGCAAGACCTACCTGGAAATTCCCCTCACGGTGGGCCTCGTGGGCGTCGCCCTGCTGCCGATCTTCGCCGCGGTGGGCGCCATCGCCGCCGTGGTGGCCAAGATGTCGGTGGTGGTGGAGAAGCTCGAGGACTGAAGGCCGACGATCATTCCGGAAGACGCTGCGCAATCCAGCGCGCCACGGGGATGGAGAGTCCGTTGCCGAGGAGCTTGTAGCGCGCCTGCCGGGAGAGGGTCTCCGGAAATCGGAACTCGGCGGGATACCCCAGCAGGCGCGCCACCTCGGCGTGGGAGAAGCGGCGGATGCCCATGTGGGTGACGAGGAAGGAGCCGCTGCCCACATAACGCTGGCCGTAGCCCCCGATGAAACAGGCGGTGCGGTGGCCTTCCGCACGCACCAGATCCAGGCCCGGCTTGTGTCTCGCCAGGATCTCTTCCGAAAGGTAAAGCGAGGCATCCTCGTCTACATCCAGCCAGGGGGCCAAGGAGTCGGGTTCAAGGACGGGCGGAGCCTCGATGGACAGTGGCTGTCGCGCCGCTACCACGTAGCTCCTGGGGCGCTGGTTGGGAATTCCGAACTGCGAGGGGCAGAGGGTCCAGGTGCCCCAGTGGTAGCCGTGGCGATGCAGCCGCGCGGCGAGCAGCTCGAAGGCCTCGCTCTCGAGAAAGCCCGTGACGTTCTCCAGCAGCAGCCGCTCCGGTGGCGCCGCATCGAAGAGTTGCAGGAAAGCCAAATAGGCGCGTGAACGTGGATCCTCAAGCCCCTCGCCCTTCCCCATGCGGCAAAAGGGCTGACAGGGCGGACTCAGGGCCCAGGTGTCCGCCCCGTGGGCCAGGAGGCGACTCGGATCCACGCTCGCCAACTCGCGGGCATGGGGGTGGTCGCCATGATTCAGCGCGTACGTGGCATTCGCCAGGGGGCTGATGTCGTAGGCCGCCGCCACCGAGGCTCGATCACCCAGCGCATAGCGCCAGCCCCCGACCCCGCTGAACAACTCCAGGACGCGCACGTTGTTCTCCCCCAGAGCCATCTCAGAACGGGCAGCACCACCGCGTCAAGGAAAGGCGCCCGGTCACGCCATCCGCAGCAGCCGCCGGGCCCGCGCGAGATCGGCCTCGTCAGGCTCCCGAACGTCCCCCAGCGTGTAGCTCAGCTTGAGGGCTTCCCACTTGTAGGCGCCCATCTGATGGAAGGGCAGCAGTTCGAGCTTCTCCGCACAGGGGAAGCCTTCGACGAGATCGGCGATGCGCCGGAGGTTCAATTCGCCATCGGTGTAGCCGGGCACGAGCACGACACGGAACCACGTGGGAATGCGGCGCTCCGCCACCTCTCGCAGGAAGCGCCGAGGCCCTTCGAGGCTCTGGCCCGTCATCTTCCGGTGCAGGCTGTCGTCCAGCCCCTTGAGATCCATCAGCACCAGATCGGTGTGATCCAGCACTTCGTAGGCCTCGGGCGTGTTCACCATGCCCGCCGTATCCAGGGCCGTGTGGAAGCCGTCCCGCCGGAGCTGCCGGAAGAACGCCGACAGGAACGGCGCCTGGAGCAGGGGTTCGCCGCCGGAAGCCGTGACGCCGCCTTTTCGCTTGATGAACGGAGCCACCCCGCGGATCTCCGCCATCAGCTCATCCAGTGCCACCTCCCGGCCACCATTGGGATTCCAGGTGTCCGGGTTGTGGCAGTAGAGGCAGCGGTAGGCGCAGCCCTGGAAGAAGACCACGTAGCGCAGGCCGGGGCCGTCCACGGTGCCCAGGCTCTCCAGGGAGTGAATCCGCGCCACGTGGGCACCGCTCCCAGGAATCAGGCAAGGGTCCATGGACAGGCCTCGATTGAACGCGCCATCGAGCATATTAGGATCGCGCGTGGAAGGTGCGGTTGAGCACGTCCAGCTGCTGTTCCCGGGTGAGCTTCACGAAGTTCACCGCGTAGCCCGACACGCGGACGGTGAGCTGTGGATACTCCTCCGGGTGCTCCATCGCCCGCTCCAGGGTGTCGCGGTCCAGCACGTTCACGTTGATGTGGTGGCCGTCCTGCACGAAGTAGGCATCCATCAGCTCCACGAGGTTCTCCACCCGCTCATCATCGGTCTTGCCCAGGGCGCCGGGCACGATGGAGAACGTGTAGCTGATGCCGTCCTCTGCATCGTCGTAGCGCAGCTTGGCGATTGAGGCCATGGAGGCGATGGCCCCCTTCTTGTCGCGGTTGTGCATCGGATTCGCACCGGGAGCAAATGGCTCGCCGTGCTTGCGCCC
Source organism: uncultured Solibacteraceae bacterium (assembly GCA_964415525.1). GTDB lineage: Bacteria > Acidobacteriota > Holophagae > Holophagales > Holophagaceae > CAZPUI01. The sequence goes on along the minus strand of CAYQAS010000169.1, from coordinate 452 downwards.
GCAGGGCGTGTTGCCGGTGTTCTTGCCGTAGACCACGTTGGACGTGATGGTGAGCACCGAGAGCGTCTGCATGGCGTTGCGGTAGGTCTTCTGGTTGCGCAGCTTGCGGATGAACCGGCGCACGATGTCCACCGCGATCTCATCCACGCGGTCATCGTTGTTGCCGAAGGCGGGGTACTCGCCCTCCACGATGTAGTCCACCGCAAGGCCGCTGGCATCACGGATGACCTTCACCTTGGCGTGCTTGATGGCACTGAGGCTGTCCGCCACCACGGAGAGACCGGCGATGCCGCAGGCCATCGTGCGCAGGATGTCGCGATCGTGCAGCGCCATCTCGATGCGCTCGTAGCAATACTTGTCGTGCATGTAGTGGATGACGTTGATGGCGTTGACGTAGACGCGGGCGAGCCAGTCCATCATCCGTTCGAAGCGGACCAGCACGTCGTCGAAGT
>CAYQAS010000168.1:0-7368 GCA_964415525.1 uncultured Solibacteraceae bacterium | reverse complement strand
TCGTTGGTGAAGTCGATGGCATCGATGAGGCGGAGGGTCTCTTCGACGTTGCGGCCGAGGGGCAGGTCGTTGACGGTGATGTGGCGGATGGTCTGCTTGTCGTCGGCGTCGATGATGAAGAGGCCGCGCAGGGCGATGCCGGCGGGCAGGAGGACGTTGTAGTCCTGGGCGATGGTCTTGTTCAGGTCCGCGACGAGTGGATAGGTGATGCCCTGGATGCCGCCCTGGTTGCGGGCGACCTGGGTCCAGGCCCAGTGGCTGAAGTGGCTGTCGACGCTCACGCCGAGGACCACGGTGTTGCGGGCTTCGAACTCGGCCTTGGCGTCGGAGAAGGCCAGGATCTCGGTGGGGCAGACGAAGGTGAAGTCGAGGGGGTAGAAGAACAGGACGACCTTCTTGCCCTTGTAGTCGGCAAGCGAGATCTCCTTGAAGCCGCCATCCACGAGGGCCGTGGCCTTGAACTGGGGGGCGGGCTGGGTGACGAAAGCGGACATGTGTGCTCCTGGGTGTTGGGGATCAGCCCCACGAATCGTTTCGACGCTCGCCGCGGGGCCGCCGTGACAGACCAGGTGGACGGCCTTTGCTCGCCCACCACGTGGGGAGCACGAGGGGGACGCTGAGGGCGCGGAGCAACCAGGCGGTCCCCCTCGTGCATGGCAGAGCCTTTCGGGTTGTGATGCGGGTGATTCCTCCCGCTTCGTATCCTGGCCATGGAGGCCGTCGTGAACGCATACGTCCAGTGGGTGACCCTGCATCCCTTCCTGAGTGCCGCCCTGCAGTTCGCACTGCTGGGGACGCTGGGGGAAGTGGTGGCCGCCTCGGCGCGCAAGCGGTGCCTCGCCCTGCCCTGCACGGGCCCCCAACTCGCCTGGAAGGTCCTGGCCTGGGCCGTGCTCGGCCTCGTCATCAAGGGCGGTTTCGTGGGCATGAAGGGCTTCACCCAGGCCCTCTTCGACAAGGGCATGCTGCCGGGCTTCATGGCGCACGGGATCGGCAAGGCCTTCGCCGTCAGCGTGCTCACCAACGTCTTCTTCGGGCCGCAGATGATGGCTTTCCATCGCATCGAGGACAACTGGATCCTGCGGGAACGGGGATTCAAGGGCCTCGACAAGGCCTGGTGGACACTGCTCTGGTTCTGGATCCCCGCCCACACCGTCACCTTCGCCCTGCCGGTGGAATTCCAGATCGGCCTCGCTGCCGTCTGGGGTCTGGTGCTCGGCGTGATCCTGGGGCTCAGCAAGGGACGCTGAAGGCACCGCGCAAGCTGCCGCGGATGGATACGACACGGGCGGCTTCGAGGGGTGCTAGGACCTCCCCGAAGCGGATCGCCAGCGAATCCCTACATCGGCGCGTCTGCGGTGGGGCCGTAGACAGGCGACAGGGCGATGTCCAGCAGCCGGTAGTAGACCCCGAGCTGGGCGCGGTGGTGCACCAGGTGGCTGAAGACAAAGCCACGCAGCACGCCGCCCTTGGGCTGGGTGAAGAAGACCTTTTCCCCGGCCCGCATGGTCCAAGACTCGGCAAAGGCCTCGTTGTAAGAGGCGGCCAGCTTGGCCCGGGCAGCGGCGATGTTGGCATCGAAGGCCTTCAGAACTTCGGCTGTCGTGGACAACTGGGGCGTCTTCCAGTCGTCGCCACCGGCGAAATCCAGCTCGGCAGTGTCCATCGTCACCGCGATCCAGGCGGGGATGTTCACGATGTGGCTCACCAGCTGCTGGAGCGTCTGGCTCTTGGGATGGGGCTGGTAGTCGAGCTTCCCTTCGGGGAAGGCCTCCAGCATCCGGCGGGTGGATGCCATTTCGAGGTCGAATTCGGGCAGAAGTTGGTCGCGCAGCAGCATGGAACCTCCAGAAGGGATCTCTCTTGGATGCCGGAGGAACGCCTCAGGGACGGAGCTTTCCTGCCAGGGTACAGAAGCCTTCCAGGGCGGCCTTCACGGCCTGGGCGCTGCGGGCCTCGGTGGGTGCGCCGGTGGGATCGAGATGCCGATCGGCGCCGGGGATGGTGACCACCTGGGGCAAGGCGAAGGCTCCCATGTTGGCCAAGGTGGGACGCCAGGCCATGAGGCCACGGGCGCCGCCGAAGGCACCGGGGGAGCAGGCGCAGAGCAGCACCGGCAGGTCCTTCCAGGGGCTCGGTGACAGCGTGGAGAGCCAATCGGCGGCGTTCTTCAGGTGGCCCGGGATGCCGGCGTTGTACTCTGGGCTCACCAGCACCAGTCCTTGGGATTCCAGCATGGCCACCTGCATGCGGGCTGCAGACCCCGGCACCGGCAGGCCGTCCTCGTAGAGCGGCAGGCGCAGGTCCTCACCCACGAAGGCGGAGACGGTGTGTCCTTCCGCCTCCAGCAGGGACGCGACATGCCCCCCAAAACGGCGGTTCAGCGAATCCAGGCGCAGGCTTCCGGCGATGACGACAAGGCGCATGGCGACCTCCGAAGCCTTGGATGCACGGAAACGGAAAGATGGAAAAAGATCCCGGAGCGGCGCCACCGAGGCATGCTCCGGGATCTTTCGGATTCTTGATGTCTACAATCCGAGCAACTTGCGCGCCTCGGCCTCCATGGCATCCAGCAGCTCCGGTGTGCTGCGGCTCTGCAGGTAGACCTTGAGCTTGGGCTCGGTGCCGCTGGGACGGAAGGCGGCGAAGGCACCGCTGTCAAAGCGGAACTTGAGCACGTTGCTCTGTTCGATGGGCTGGGCGATGTCCCGACGGTCGGGGCGGTCGAGGATCGTGCCGCTGCGGCCATCCATGTGTTTCCAGGTGCCGGTCTGGAAGTCCTCCCAGCTCACGACCTTTTCGCCGGCAAAGGTCTGCAGTCCGGCGGTGCGGATGCGTTCCATCGCGGCGGCGAAGCGGGCTGCGCCGCCGGGGCGGGGATCCTCGAGGTTCACGAGGCGGCTGTAGAAGGTGCCAGTGCGCTTCTGGAGGTCCGTCACCGCCTGCATGAGGTTCATGCCAAGGGCCTTGTAGTGGCCGATCATCTCGCCCACCAGCAAGGCGGCCGTGACGCCGTCCTTGTCCCGCAGGCTGGGATCCGGGAGCATGCCGATGCTTTCCTCGGCGCCGAAGGCATAGGTCTCGCCCACCTCCTCCAGCCGGTTCATGCAGGTGGCGATGTTCTTGAAGCCCGTGAGGGTCCACACCGTAGACAGGCCGTGGAGGCGCGCCGTCTGAGGCAGGAAGTCGGATGTGACAACTGTTGTCACCACGGCACCCTTCACGCCCTTGAACCGGGCGAGATAGTCCACGGTCAGCGCGGCGGTGTCATTGCCGGACATCTGGATCCACTGGCCCTCGTGCTTAAGGACAATGCCCAGGCGGTCGGCGTCGGGATCGTTGGCAAGGATGGCGTCCACGCCGAGGCGCTCCGCATCCTCCAGGGTCACCTTGAATGCAGCCATCTCCTCGGGGTTGGGCCGGGGTGCCGTGGGGAAGGTCCCGTCCGGCGTCATCTGGGCCTCGCACACGTGCAGGGGCAGGCCTGCGGCGGCGAAGAGACGCGGCACGAACTGAGCCCCGGTGCCGTGGAAGGGCGTGAAGAGCAGGTTTGGCTCGACGAAGGGCTCCGGTTTCAGGCGGTAGCCCAGGCTCATCTGGATGAAGGCCTCCTCGATCTCCGCGGGGATGGGCTTGATGTGCGCGTCCACGTCGGCGCTGGGGGGGGCGGGCACCAGCGGCTGGGCGGCCATGGCAGCTTCCACTTCAGTATCCCAAGGCGTCACCACCTGTCCGCCCCTGTCGTCATAGGCCTTGTAGCCGTTGTAGACCTTGGGGTTGTGGCTGGCGGTCACGATGCAGGCGCAGGCGGTGCCTAGCTTTCGCATGGCGAAGCAGAGGAAGGGCGTGGGCAGCGGACGGTTGCCGAGGAAGACCTCGAAGCCCTCGGAGGCCAGCACCCGCGCGGCCTCCCTGGCGAAGACATCCGAGTTGATCCGCGTGTCGAAACCCACCAGGGCCAGCTTCTTGCCAGGGGCGCGAAGCTTCGTGACCTCCGCGAGGCCCTTCGTGACGCGGCGGATGTTCGGCACGTTCATGCGTTTCAGGCCCGCGCCCATCATGCCCCGGAGGCCTCCGGTGCCGAAGGCGAGCGCCTCGCTGAAGCGGTCGTCCAGCTCCACCTTGGCCTCGGCATCCCCGGCTTCCGTGCGGGCGATCAGCCCTTCCAGATCAGAGCGGAGGTCGGCCTCCAAATGGGGAAAGGCCAGGTAGGCGCGGGCGGCATCGAGGAACATGGAGACCTCACGAAATCAGGGTTGGAAAATCAACATAGCAGACGCGGTGGCCGGGCTCAGCCTGGCCACCGCGTGGGGGTCCAAGTGGGGACATCGCGAGCTTCGGGAGCAGGCCCTCCCCCCTGCCAATGCAGGGTGCGGTGGCGTGCATCATGGTGCGCTCTCGCCCTGCGGCGACGGTACAGGGAGCGCGTTCCCCCACGCGGGTTCAAGAGAGCCCAGGATGGTGCGAACGCGCTCCAGGCGCGCCTCCAGCATCCGAACTCGAATTCGGAGGGCGTCTATCGCCTTTGGATCCGGCGGGACCTGCGCCTCCAGGCGCTGCAAGTCCGCCCGAGCCGCCCCCAGCGCGGGTTTGACCTGGATGACTCGAATGGCGACATCCTTCGTCTTGCCGCCCTGGCGCTCGATCCAGTTGTTTTCAGTCCAGAGGGCTTCGGCACGGACGCTCTGAAGACGCACGCCACCCTCGGTGCGCCCGAAGGTGACTGCCAGTGCTACGCCGTCCCGTGCGTCTCCCGCGGCCACGGGCTGTCGGTCGGGACGGTACATGCGGTTCTGATTGGAAATGAAGTTGCCCATGGAATAGGCCACCACGCCTTCGCGCCCACCGGCCTTCACCCGCTCCAGGGGCTGGAGGACATGGGGATGGTGGCCCAGAATGAGGTCCGCACCGGCACCCACGAGGGCGGCGGCGATCTCCTTCTGGCGGGCGGAGGGCGTGTGCTGATCCTCATTACCCCAGTGGAGGCTCACGACGACGACATCGGCGCCGCTTCGGGCGGCCCGAAGGCGGTCCAGGCTGCGAGCAGGATCATAGGCTGCGACCCAGGGGCCTTCGGGCTTGCGGTTGAAGTTGCTGTTGAAGATGTCGGTGAAGGCGAACATCGCCACCCGCATTCCTCGCAGATCCAGCAGCAACGGGGCTTCCGCAGCGCCCTTCGTGCGCCCGCTTCCGATCCCACGCAGGTCGGCGGCATCAAGATGGTCCAGCGTCTCCACGAGGGCCTTGATGCCCTGGTCGAAGGTGTGATTGTTGGCGGTGGCCACCACCGTGAAACCTGCGCCTTTGAGGGCGGGAGCCAGTTCTGCCGGGGCGTTGAACATGTAAGGGGCGCCTGGACCGCCGGTTTTAGGCGCAAGGGGCGTCTCCAGGTTGGCGAACCCGAGGTCGGCCGTGCGGAAGAGGGGGGCCACATCGGCGAAGAGCCAGTCCAGTCCTCGCGCAGCCGCGCAGCGCTTGACGTCCTCGTGCATGAGGACGTCACCGGTGGCGACGATGCGCAAGGGCTGGGGCAGAGCGGATGGTGGCGGCGTCTCCTTCTTCTGCTGCCCGCAGGCGCAGAGCATTAGGAGGCCAACCGCAGGGCCGAACCGCCTCATCTCAGGCTTCGGGCCCGTAGAAGACCTCGATGGCGAGGTCAGGCAGGGCATCCTTCACCCGTGCGGCGAGATGGTCCATCTCCGTGGCGGAAAGCGGGCGCGCCTCGGCCTCGGGGGTGGGCCGGGCCACGGTATAGAGCTGAAGGCCGCGGATCTGCGCCCCCTCGGTCCGCAGGCCTCGGATGGCCTCCAGGTAGGCCTCGAGATCGCCATCGGTGGGGCCCTGGCCCTGCCAGGAGAGCAGCAGCGTCTGGATGGTGATGGGCCAGCGCTGGCCTGCGAAGCGCAGGTTGTCGAGGAGGCGGGAGAAGGGCACCTGACTGCGGTTGATGGCGCGGTAGCCCGCTTCCGTGCCCATGTCGAGCTTCGCCCAGATCTCCCCTTGGGAGGCCATCATCCGATCGATGCCGCGCACGGCGTCGGGCTGTTGAAGCCGCGTGGCGTTGGTGATGAGCACGAGCTTCACGTCGCTCAGGCCGCGGGCTTCCTTGAGCTCCGCGATGCGGGTCACGATCTCGGGGAAGGCCTTGGCAGTGGTGGGTTCGCCATTGCCGGAAAATGCGATGTCGTTGAGGCGCCGCTGCTCGGGCCGCGCGCTGGCGAAGTGGCCGACCTCGAAGAGCTCTCCCGATTGGACGAGATCCAGCAGGGCCGTCATTTCAGCGACCACCTGTTCGACATCCACATCCTTGCGCCGAGGCGCGGTCGTGTGGTCCACCTCGCAGTAGACACAGTCGAAATTGCAGACCTTGTCGGGGTTCAAGTCGACGCCCAGGGACACGCCCCGGCTGCGGCGGCTGATGACGGGGTAGCAGTAGTCGAAGTCCAGCCAGGCACGGCGGTGGTCGAGGTGGGCCTTCACGAGCTTGTCCAATAGGAATCCTCAGGGCTGAGACGAACGGATGGCGGGCGGAAGATTCAACACCTGCTGGACCGAGGTAAGGGGCGGCGGAGGCTGCGTGGCGGGCGTGGGCCAGTCCTCCAGGTGCAGGTCATCCAGACGCCGGGTAACCTCCGCGGGCGGAAACACCTCGGGCGCCTCCTCCGTGAGGAACCGGCGGGTGCGGGCGAGGAGGCTGTCCAGATCCTGCAGGAAGCGCATGCGTTCGAGCTTGAGGTTGCGCATGTCGGATTCCATGACCACCAGCCGCTGTCCGGCCTCCCGGAGCAGTTCCTCCCCCTTGAACTCGGCCTCCTTGAGCAGCAGCACCTTCTCGCGCTGCGCCGCGTCCAGCAGCTCCTCCCGGGTCTTTTGGGCATGGAGCAGGGTTTCCTTGAAGATGCGGTCCTGGTCCTGGTACGCGCCGATCCGCTCTCGCAGGTCCACGATCTCGCTGCGGAGTTTCTGGTTCTCGGCGAGAACCTCTTCCCACTCCCCCGCGATCTCGTGGAGGAAGGTGCGGACCTCGTCCTCATTCAAGCCCCGAAAGGCCTTCTCGAACTCGCGGCGCTGGATATCGAGGGGGGTGTACTTCATGGCGACCTCAGGGCACCAGGGCCCGAACCAGGAACTGCTGCAGGAGCAGGAGGGTGATCCCCGCTAGCATCGGACTGAAATCCATGCCCCCCGTGGGAGGAATCAGCTTCCGGAACGGCAGGAGCAGCGGCTCGGCCACCGCCGCCACCCATCGCCGCCAAGCATGACGCGGGTAGGGGCTGAACCCGGACATCACCGCCTAGACGAAGAGAAGCACGTAAAGTGCCCGAAAGACCAGATCGCCGAGCACGAGAAAGAGCATCCACAGACCTC
>CAYQAS010000167.1:0-7437 GCA_964415525.1 uncultured Solibacteraceae bacterium | reverse complement strand
CCTTCAAGAACAAGGGCGTCGTGGGCTACGACCTGGCGGGCGCCGAGGAGGACTTCCCCGCCAAGCGGCACAAGGACGCCTTCAGCCGGGTGCTGGCGAACAACATCAACTGCACCCTCCACGCCGGCGAGGCCTACGGACCCGAGAGCATCCACCAGGCCATCCACGCCTGCGGCGCCCACCGCATCGGCCACGGCGTGCGGCTCATCGAGGACGGCGATCTCCTCAACTACGTCAACGACCACCGCATCCCGCTGGAGATCTGCCCCAGCAGCAACGTGCAGACCAAGGCCGTGAAGCGCTGGGAGGATCACCCCATCCGCCTCTTCTACGACCTCGGGCTGCGGGTGACAGTCAACACGGACAATCGCCTCGTGACCGGCACGACCCTGAGCCGCGAGTATCTGATGCTCCACGAGAAGCTCGGCTTCAGTTTCGATGAGATCAAGGATCTCATCCTCATGGGCTTCAAGAGCGCCTTCCTGCCCTATGCCGTGAAGCGCGCCATGCTGGCGGAAGTGCTCCAGGAACTGCGGGACCTGACGCCCGGCAGCTTGGAGAGCAAAAAGGAACACCTGTAGGGATCCGTCGGATTCCGACGAAACGAAGCAAGGAAGGGGGGCCGATTGGCCTAATGCAGTTCAGTTAAGACCGGATGCCCCAGTGGTCGCAACCGCGCCACTGGGGTTTCTGCTTCTCGGTTAAACCCCATCCTGAATTCGGGGGGCCGGACATCTTCGGATGGCCCTCTTGGCATGCTCCTTCCGCAGGACAGGAGCGGGCCTTCGATTAACAATGGGTAATCCAAAACACCCATCGCTACTCGGAGGTTTCATGTCACCAGATACCGTTGATCCTCGGGTCATCCAGCAGATCCTGGAAGCCCTTCTAGACTTGTTCAACAAACTGGGCATGAGTACCAAAGGGGATCCGACTCTCGCGGAGGAGTTCCGATGCCCCAACGACGGATCGAGTAGAACCTGGAAGCTCTCAGAGCAGTTGGCCTCGCGCCCACGCGGGCACTTCTTCATTGATGGGAAACGTACGTCGTTCGTGGGAGGCAACCCACGACTGGACGAACTTGATCCAGGATCAGAACCCCAGAGCCAGCATCAGTTCTTCGTGCTGGGAGCAGTCCTGGTTCTTGCGGGGGCTCTGGTCGCGGTTTTCGCGCCTTCATCGAGTGGGTGCTTCGGCTGGATGATGATCCTTCTGGGCGTGGTTGCGATGCTATTTTCTTGGTACGCCGATCACGATCTTGAAACCCGTCACGCCACATGGACCGACAAGAAACATGTGGCGGAAACACATTGGCGCTGCGAAGCCTGCGGATACGTGTTCCTACCGGAGGAACGGAAGAATCTGCATCAGGCAACTCCAACCGATGTCGCGAGTACCGTTGAAACTGATGAGGTGACGCCAGCAGGTACCGAGGCCCAAATCGCCGAGGCCTCAGAGAATGTTGCACCCCTTCGCCGACCTGATTAGGCTCCGAGCGCCAGGGCGATGGCGGACTTGATGTGGTTCTGGAACTGAGAGGATTCTCCAGTCTCTGTTGCCGCCCATATCACCGCGCAGGCCGCGTAAACGATAGAGACCACCTGGGTGAAGCGAGGTGACGCTGTATCCAGCCCTCTTTCCTCGAATGCGACAGAGGTCAACCGCATCACCAAGCTAAGCAAATCTGGATCCACCATGCCCTTCATGGCTGACGAAGGTCTGACGGGGCCAGTACCCTTGGATAGCCACTCCACGTTCACTTCCAGGGCTTGAGCCAAATCATTCAATGAGGTTGGTGAGGGATTTCGCCCACCAGTCTCCCAGATGGTCACTTGGGATCGTGTGGTCCCTAGCCGAGCCGCGAGTGCTGCCTGCGTGAGTCCTTTGGACTCGCGAGCGTCGCGGATTCTGACGGCAACGGCTGGTAGCGGCTCCACGAAGTCTCCCTTGACGAACATGCGTTTCGACTTTAGGTTAACATTTGGATCTCAACATGCAACTCTTTTGTGTTGAGGAGGGCCCCATGGTCGTTGCGTGGCATCCCCAGGACATCATCGCCGGGATTCGGAAGTGCGGGTGGACTCACCAGCGAATCTCTGAGCATCTCGGCATCAGCAGATCAACCGTAACCCTGACCATTCGGACGGGGAGTTCGCCTCAGGTGCGTGCCTTCATCTCTCAATTGATTGGCGTACCTGAAGCCGAACTCTGGCCTTTTCGCTTCCCTTGTCCTCCTGAGGATCGCATTCGCAAGTAGTCGCCCGGTGGCCCGGCTCGTCCCCGTGCTCCCCGCGTCTTGTGACAGGAGGTGATGCAACCAGCAAACATCGGCCTTGGGCTGATGCTCCCAGAAAATCCCGTCTTATGTGGGAAATGGATGGCCGCTAGGTTGTTGCAGTAGGACGACTGCCCGCAGCCAACCCGGTCCCTGTGGACTGACCCAACTCTTCGCAAAAGCGAAGGCGGGTCTCGTCCACCCGCCTTCCAACTCCCAGACGAGCCATCCGTGGGGCTCCACGGAAAAGTAACGCCTCTGGGGTTGTCAGGCAAGGCCTGTACGAACAGGTGGCAGGTCGAGGGACCTACCACCCTTGGTGAACCTGGGTTCCGGCACGTCTTGGAAGGGCAGACCGGAACCTCATGGAGGCTCTATGTCCACCATTATAGCCCTGATTGGGCTTCGGCCAAGCCGAACTCGATTGCCGTGAGCGCATTTGTTCGTCTGGGTGCCCACCTGCCGATGGGGTGGATCCGCGAGGCCCTGGACGCAACCAAGAAAGCCACCATCCGGAACCGCCGTTTACCGGCGGAGTATGTCGTGCAGGCGATCATTGCCATGGGGCTTTACCGGCAGCGGTCCATGGCGGAGGTCACCGAATCCCTGGATTTGGTCCTCCCAGATGGAACCGGAGCCTTTGTCTCTAAAAGCGCGATTACACAAGCTCGTCAGAAGCTCGGTGCGGCCCCACTGGAACTGTTATTTCGGAACTCGTCGTTGCGATGGACTACCGAATCTGATGCGGAAGAACCATGGCATGGATTGTCGTTGTGGGCGATGGACGGGACATCTCTCCGGGCACCAGATTCCAAGGAAAATCGCATGGAATTTGGTTCGCAAATTTATTCTAGTGGGAAAGCTTCAAGTTATCCTCAAATCCGAATCGTCACACTTACATCAATACCATCGCGCATGGTTGTTGATGCATCATTTGGTGAATATGCAAAAAACGAGATGCGTTATGCAGAGGACTTGATAATTAAAATTCTGGACAGTTCTTTAACGGTGTTTGATAAAGGTTTCTTTTCTGCGGCACTCCTGCTTGGACTTACTAACAATGGCCATGATCGTCATTTTTTGATTCCAGCCCGAAAAGATCTAAGATATGAACGCATTTCTGGCACAAAAAATGATGCTATTGTTAGGATGTCAGTCAGCAAGCAGGCTCAAAAACTGCATCCAGAATTGCCAAAACAATGGTCCATGAGGATGATACGTGCGACAGATTCACAGGGAAATGTCTTTCATCTATTGACATCTCTCCAGGATTCAAAAAAATTTCCAGCAGAAGAATTAATCAGTCTATATGCCAGACGATGGGAAATTGAAACTAGTTATTGCGAACTCAAGGTCACAATGTCGCAGGGTGCGCCCAAATTGCGCAGTTTTAGCCCTGAAATGATCAAACAAGAAATCTGGGGCACTTTTATAGCGTATAACCTCGTCAGGAAGGAGATGGCCGAGGTCGCACGCAGAGTCAACGCCTCGCCTTGCGTGGTCAGTTTTGTGCGGTCAATGCATCTCCTTCAGGACAAATTGTTGCTTCAGGCAACGAAGGGCAAGGATTCAAAGCCGTTCGATGGCCTGATGGAACGTCGCCAACGTAGAATTGGACAGTTGCTGCACAAACCGGGCAAAGGACGAAAGTGCCCACGAGTGGTCAAGGCAAAGCCCAAGAAGTACGAGGAACGCTGGGTTCGTGCTTGCGAATCTCCACCCGTACGCCCCAGCGCATAGCGGAGTTTCAACTTCACATCGGAGGAACCAGGGGCATCCTCTGTTCGAATTTCCCGTTGCACGGCCCGACTTCAAGACTACACTGAGCCGTGGAATGTGTCCCATGCTCCCTGAACCCTGCCCTCCAAAAACGCCCTTTCCGTCTCGACCGTTACTGACGGAGCGAGACGCCATAAGTTTGGAGCGGCTTTTCGAGGTGTTGGCCAGCGCGACCCGGCTTCGGCTTCTGCACGCCCTCAGCCGCATGGACGATCCCTGCATGGGCGATTTGGCAGAGGCCGTCAGCATGAAACCAACGGCGGTATCCAACCAGCTTCGCCGTCTGGCCGATATGGGCATTCTCGAAACCCGTAGGCACGGCAGTCACATCCACTACCGCATCGTGGATGAGTGTGTGGCCAAACTGCTCTATCACGGCCAATGCCTCAACGAAGAACGCCAGAAGCATCTTGGGGGCGTTCAGGCATGAGACGGTGGATCGCAATGCTCCTGCTCGTGGTGGTCGCCAGCTTCCTGGCGACCTCTGGGCAGGATCATTGTCATGATTCGGGTCGAAGCGCTGCCTCCACCCCGCACATCCTCTGCCTGGATGACTGTGCTCCCGCTGTGATCCCGAAGACTCCGGTCCCACCACCTCCAGACCCGCTTCCGGAACCGACCTACGAAGAGACGGTCGTCCGGCCCATTCTGAACCTGGACCTCGAACCGGAGAAAGCCCCTCCTCGGGCATGACCCTGCCGTAGCGCAATTGGGTCGGCTCTCGATGAGCCTATTTCTCCATATCCTTCGAGGACTCCATGCGAACCCTATTCATCGGGGCACTGCCCTGTCTGCTGGTCGTGCAGGCAGCGGCCCAGGCTCCACTCACCTTTCAAGACATCCAAGGCAAGGCGCGACCTGCGCCCGAACAATGGCGTGCAGAGGCCCTACTCGCGGAGCGCGGGCTCCAATCCCAGGAAAGCAAAGGTTTCCTTCGGGAAGGTCCGAGTGTCTCGCTGTTGGCCGGTCCACGTCGGACTCCAGGGAGCGGCACAAGCACCGACAAGGGCTTCGAGGTCGATTTGCCCCTCTTTCTGTCTCCACGGACCCGCGCAGCCCTCGAAACCAGCCTGGGCAAGGCTCATCCCTTGATGGTCGAAGCCGCCCGTCGGGAGGGGCAGTTCCGGCTCAGAAACGCTTACCTGGATGCTTGGCTGGCAGCCCGTCTGGTGGCCCTGCGCGAAGCCGATCTCGGCACGGTGGACCGCTGGCTGGAAGCTGCCAAGGCACGGTTGGAAGCCGGTGCCGATCCCGCTTTCCAGGTCTCCCTGGTGGAGGGAGAACGCCTCAAGGTCCAGCAGGAGTTGGACGAAGCCAGAATTCAGGAAGCCAAGACCTGGGGTGCCCTGGTGGCACTGGCCGACCTCCCGGTCGCTCCCGTGGCGCTGGCGGAGCCCGGCTCTGTGCCGGTGATCTACACGGTCGATCTGGATCGCCGGTTGCAGGAAAGCCCGCTGCGAAAGGCGCTCCTGGCCCAGGCAGATCTGGAAACCCAAAGCCTCCGCCTGAAAGAGGCCCAGGCACTCAGCCGCTGGAGCCTACGGGGGAGCTACGCCCAGGAGGGAGACGAGAAGGTCACTCGAATTGGGATGGCCATTCGTCTTCCGCGTCCCGGCGAGAGCGCAGCGATCCGACGGAACACCGAGGTCCAGCTTCGTGCGGTCCAGGGTGAGGCCCGACAGGCGCTCGCAGAACTGGATGCCCGCGCCGAATCGGCTTTCTCACGCATCAAGAAGACCCCTGCATCCACCGTCGTTCCGGACTTTGCGAAATCCCTGGAGGCCGTCAGCCTGCGTCTCCAGGAGGGGCGGGAACGCCCCTCGGATGCGCTGCCCATCCGCCGCCAGTTGCTCGAATCCCAGATGGCCTCCCTTCGCCGCGTTCACACGCAGCACCTCCTGGTGGCCGAACTTCAGACTCTGCTCCCCGAGGTGAACCCATGAACCGGATCGTCATGAGCCTTCCCCTGGCCCTGCTGCTCGTAGCGGGCGTTGGATGCTCAAAGAAATCCTCCGCGAAAGCGGAGAGCGAGAAACACGAGCATGAGCACGGAGAGGCGGGCGAGGGAGCCCATATCTCAATTCAGGAAATGCGGGGCATCAAGCTGCTGAAGGTGTCGGAAGCCCGCGTGGAAACCCGGTGGGTGCCCGGCGAGGCCCAGGGGGATGAGGCGGCCCAGGCGGTGTTGAGCAGCCCGGTCAAAGGCATCATCAGCCAGCTTGTGGCCGTTCCCGGACAGGGCCGGGGGGCGGGCACGACCCTCGCCCTCATTCAGAGCCCCGAACTGGCCCGCCTCAAGGCGGAGTGGATTTCCGCCAAATCGAAACTGACGCGGGCTCAATCGGAACTGGCTCGTGAGGAGAAGCTCTACAAAGCCGGGGCGGGAGCCCGAAGGGATCTTGAAACCGTTCGTAGCGAAGCGGAAACGGCCCAGGCCGAGGAAGAGGCCGCACGCCTGGGACTGGAGGCTGTGGGCCTCAAGCCTGGAGAGGCGGGTGCCACCTTCCAGGTGAAAGCCCCTTCTGCGGGTTCTCTGATCGCCTGGACGGTCCAGAAGGGCCAGGGCGTCGAAGCTGGCCAGGAACTGGGCACCTTCCAGGCTGCCCAGGCTTCCATTGTGAAGCTGGAGGTTCCCCAGCCGGGTCCAGTGGGTTGGAATCCGGGCTCAGAGACGGAAGTGCGCCACACCAGCGGCAAGGTCTGGAAGGCCCGCCTGGAAGGGACGCCAACGGCCCTCACGGCGGACACGCGGCGGATGGGTTTCCGGCTTCGGTTCGTCGGCGGACCTCTGCCCATCCCCGGCACTCCGGTTGAGGTGAAGGTGCCCATGGAGAAGGGAATCTACCTTCCCCAGGCGGCTCTTCAACAGATGGATGGGCGCTGGGGTGTCTTCGTTGTTGAGAAGGACAAGGCCGAGTTCCGCCCCGTGAAGCGGGGCGTCGAGATCAAGGACGAAGTGTTGGTCCTCGAAGGGCTGAAGCCCGGCGAGACCGTCGTGGCCGAGGGTGCCTACCTGCTGAAGGCGTTCCAGCAGAAGCGTTCCGAGCCGGAAGGGGAGGAAGGCCATGGCCACTGATTCCAACCTGCCAAACGGTTCTGACGTGCCATTGGATCCGACCATGCCGCATGATCCTTATGCGGTCTACGTGCCCCAGCATCGGACTCCCATCCGCCGCTGGTTTGATTGGCTGCTGCCACGCAAGGGATGGATCTTCGCCCTGAGCATCGCATGGGGGTTGGCGGGCATCCTCACCTTCGTCAATCTCAAGCGGGATCTCTTCCCGGACATGAGCCTGCCGATCCTGAGCGTGCTCATTCAGAGTCCTGGACGGGCCACCCCCGAACTGGAGCTTTCCGTGGCCCAGCCCACGGAACAGGCTCTG
>CAYQAS010000166.1:0-7629 GCA_964415525.1 uncultured Solibacteraceae bacterium | reverse complement strand
GTATTTTTCGCGGTAGATAGGGCAGAGGCCTTTCTTATGAAGCAACGCTGTGGCGTCGGCAATCATGGCGCTGTTCCCGCAGAGATAGACGGCCAGATTCTTGACTGAAATAATTCGCTCTTCGATCAGCCGCAACACGCGGCCGGATGAGCCAGGCCAGCCTGTGTCTGGGCGGGACAACGTCGTAATGGCCGTAAAGGTCGGAGTCCGCCTGCTCAATTCAGCCAGCTCCTCCTGCTCATACAAATCCTGCTGGCTGCGCAAGCCCCAGAACAGAGTCGCCGGTCTCGGATCGGGGCGCTCCGCATTCGCCAGGAGCATAGACCGGATCGGCGCAATGCCGGTGCCACTGGCCACGAACAGCAGTTCGCGCTCAGGCTCTTCTCGCAGATAGAAATGCCCGGCCGGCCCTTTGAACTGTGTCTTCTCTCCTACGGTGAGATGGAAGAGAAAGCCGGAACCAGGGCCGCCTGAGACCAGATTGAACAGGAGCGTGATGATGCCCGAGCGGCTGGGTTGGGATGCGATAGAGTAGGCCCGCGTGAGGAGACGTCCGGAGTGTGGATCCGGCACCTCGAACGAAATGAACTGGCCTGGTTTGAAGGCGATGGTCTTCGGTTCAATCAGTCTCAGATCGAGCCTGCGCACATCGTGGGTGAGATTGTCGATCGACTCAACTTGTGCAGTGAATGCTTCAATCGGCATAGCAGAACGATTCTATCAGGATGCTGAAAAGTTCCGCCACCCGGAATATAGACGGTCGGGTCGATTCTCGAATGCGCGCATCGAACGATAAAATAATCCTTCCGAGCTTGCTATGTCCGCCTATAGGAATGGCGCCCATGCTGGTCTCATTGCGCCCGTCGAGCGAGGCCCTTCTGAGGGCGCGCGCTCCGGGAGCACAAGACCAGCATGGGTGCCGTTCCTCCCCTTACTTAAATCCAACCACCATCCCGTCTGGACCGGCCAGCCGCGTGACTTGCGTACGCTTGAACCCGACGTCTTTCATCCATTTCCGGCAGTCTGCACCGGTGAAATCGAATCCGCCGTGAGTCTCGAGGAGCATATTCAAGCTCATGAGTAGTCCAAATGCGTTCTCCTTGCGCGCGTCGTCGATGAGCGCTTCATGAACGATCAGGGCTCCTCTGGGTGTCAAGGCCTCATAGGCCTTGCGAAGGAGCATCATCTTTTCGTTCAGGTCCCAGTCATGGAGGATATGCCCCATGACGATCACATCGCACTTCGGGAGCGGGTCTTTAAAGAAATCTCCCGGATGAAACCGCAGCCGCTGCGCAATGCGCCGCGTCTGCGCGTAGGCCTCGAATACCGGTTGCACCACCGGTAAATCCATGCCATGGCCGGCAAGATGCTTGTGCGCCAGCGCGATCTCGACCGCCACGCCGCCCTGGGCACAGCCGACGTCCACGAATGTGCGGTACTTCTTCCAGGGAAACTTCTTGGCGATGATCTGCGCAGAGCCCACGCTGAGTCCGGTCATGGCCTTGAGAAAGCCTTCCAGCCGTTGCGGATCGGCATACAACGTGCCGAAGAAGTCTCCGCCGGTTTTCACCTCGTTCTGTGGCTGACCGGTGCGGAGGCCGTCGGTCAGCGTACCCCAAAATCGATAGAGCCGCGCATTACACATTTCGAGGATGCCGCCGACGTATGATGGCTTGGTCCGATCGAGAAACAGCGCCGTCTCTGTCGTATTGGCGTAGCGAGCTCCAGTTCGTTTGAGCATGCCCAGGGCGACCAGGGCATCGAAAAAATCTCGCGCGCTACGGGGATGGAGTTGGAGCCGCTTGGTCAAGGCCGCCGCATCGAAGGGGCCTTTCGCTAACTCGGTAAACAACCCAAGTTCGATGGCGCTGAGCAGGGTTTTCGATCCCCAAAATCCCGTGCCGAGTTGCATGATCTTCGCCGGAGTCAATCGACTTTTGGCCATTGGACAATCCTTTCCTATCGTTTATACGTTCTTTCCACTTCCGATATCTTTCATGTATTCCGCTTCTGCTGCGAGGTGCTGCAGGATTGCCTGATGCGTGGGACCGTTCACAGCTCGGTCCCGCCAGAAGCTGTCGAGTGCACCATTAATCTCTTCGGCATTGAGTCCATGTGGGTCTGTGTCCCGTTTGTATTGCAGGTAGGCCACGATGGCGCCGGCTTCCTCTCTCGTGAACACAGAAAGCCGGCAACGTGCATGATCCTGCCAAGTCATGGCGCCATATCGACGTGGATTGACGAAGGCCGATTTGCCGATCGTCTTCTCATGGATTCGTTGCCCCGCGGGGATCTTGATGATCTTGTCAGAAAATCCATTTGTGAGGTGGAACACCGGATCGGCGGTGTGCAGCCTGTCTTCGAGGTCGGCGATCAAATAAGCAGGGAGGAAATACCGAAAGCCTCCTTCGGACAAGAAACTGAGCGCATTGTAGTTCGCATCGAGAATCGCAGGGTCCAATTGCGACCAATCGGTAACCGCGATGAACGGTGCAACCGACTCGCCCGGCTCGCAGCCTTCGTGGCTTCCCTGAAGAAACGCATCTCCCGGACGTTCGGTGTCGCGAAAGGCCTGGCGAATGTGCTCGCTGACCCGCTGTTTGTTTTGCATCGCTCCCTTCGCATGACGACTGAAACGTTCTCCTGAAGCGCCCCTTGTGTGTCACACACCGCAACCTTTCTACCAGAGGTACAAGGCAAGGTCCATTCTCTTGTATGGCACTTTGACAGCGTCATCCACCACGATAGATGCGTACGACCATCCATTATTGACTGATCGTTCCAATATGTGTTACTTTTCCCTCTACCTGGAAATAACATGAGAGGAGAACCAAGTTGCCCCGTCCGAAAGAATTCAACCCAGACGACGCGATCGAGAAAGCAATGCACGTCTTTTGGCACAAAGGCTACGAGGCTACTTCGATGGAAGATCTGCTGAACGCGATGGATCTGAATCGCGGTTCGCTCTATGACACGTTCGGCGATAAACGCCGACTGTTTCAAAAAGTGGTGGATCGGTACTGCACCACTTTCGTCAGACCGATGTTTTCCGTCCTCGAGCAACCAGGCCCGACGCTCCCCACCTTGCGGCGATTCATCAATGGCATGATTGCAGGAGCCTTGGCCGATCCACAACGACGAGGCTGTCTGATTTCGAACACCGTTATGGAACTGGCGCCACACGAGCTGGAGATTGCGGGCACACTCCGCCAGGCACTCAAGTTGGCTGAAGATACGTTCTTCAAGGCCTTGGCCCGTGCGAAACTGCAGGGTGAATTGAGCAGTGAAAAAGATCCACGGGCGCTGGCGCGCTTTCTGACGACGATGATGCAAGGAACCATTGTGATGATCAAAGCAGGTACGCCGGCTGACGTGGTGGAGCAAACAGCGGAGACCGCGCTCTCCATCTTGGACTGAACTGATCTCTTTTTTTGGCCCGTTATGGAACATTCATTCCAGACTCAAAGTGATGGAGGCCTTCCGGTAGAGGAGGTGGTTTGTGACATGTCGACGTTGTGATGGGCTCATGGTTCGGGAGCGCTACGACGATCTTGAATTTGGCTCTGCTGGGTATGAAGTCTTCGCCTGGCGCTGCCTCAATTGTGGAGAGATCGTCGATCCTGTGATCACGACTCATCATCACACAGCCAACAAGACCTAGCCACATCAGTCGCACAATTTTTCTCAAGGAGGTGCCCATGAGACTCAAAAATAAAGTCGCCATTGTTACAGGTGGAGGGAGCGGGATTGGGGAAGCGATTGCCAAGGTCTTTGCACGCGAAGGCGCCAAGGTCGCGATCACGGGACGGCGGGAGGCCGAATTAGTGCGGGTCGTCAAAGACATCGAGCAACATGGCGGTCGCGCACTGGCGATTCAAGGAAGCGTAACCAATGAACGGGATATACAAGAGGCGATAGCAACCACAGTCCGTACATTCGGCCGTCTCGACATTCTCGTGAATAACGCAGGGAACTTGTTCCACGCCGGGCCACTACATGAAACGAGCGATAAAATTTGGGACGAGACCTTCGATATTTTCATGAAGGGCACGTTCCGATTCATCCGTGCCGGGATTCCACAGATGTTGAAGCAGGGTGAAGGCTCTATCATCAATGTATCGACAGTCGCGGGCATGAAAGCGATGCCCGGCTTTCCCAGTCATGCCTATCAGGCAGCCAAGGCAGGGGTGAACATGCTGACCAAGACGGTGGCCATCGAGTATGCAAAACAGGGAATCCGATGCAACTGTATTTGTCCGGCTGGGGTACTGACTGCTCCTGTCCTAGCGATGCTGAATGATCCGAACATGAAGACTTTTTTTGAAGGCATTCACCCTATGGGGCGCTTGGGACAGCCGGAAGAAATCGCCGAAGCGGTGATTTATTTCGCATCCGACGAGTCACGCTGGACCACCGGGAGCATCTTGGCTGTGGACGGGGGAGTGATGGCAGTATGATTCAGAAGAAATCAAACGACAGTATTCAAATGAACGCAGCGATTAAGACCGTCGCGATCAACGTGCCGGTGAGGTCGATCATTACCATTTTATGAGACGGCAAAATCATCGAACAGGCGGTCTACTACGACCCTCGCGAAACTTCATGAAGGCTCTTGGGATGCAGTGATGTGTAAGACAGGGTCTGGGCGCTTGTTTAGGTCCGTCTTCGATTGAGGCAGGAGGAAAGACATGGCCTACGATGAGCAGTTAGCGACGCGCGTGCGCACACTTTTGAAGGGACAGAACGCCATCATTGAGAAAAAGATGTTCGGCGGGCTCGCCTATCTGTCACACGGGAAGATGTTCGTCGGAATCTTGAACAACGATCTGGTCGTGCGGGTGGGGCCGGAGGCCAACGATGCGGCGTTGAAGAAGCCTCACACAAGACCAATGGATTTCACGGGACGCCCAATGAAGGGTTACATCTATGTGAGCCCCGGTGGCGTGAGGACTGCGGTGCAATTGCGCCAGTGGGTCGCACAGAGCCAGCAGTTTGTCACAAGTCTGCCACCTGCCAAGCGTGCGGCTGTTCGTTAAAGAGTCGCCGGATCGGCACACAAGATGATTGGAGGCATCCGATGATCAAGACAGAACCATACGTCAGCCAACGGATTTTTCGAAGCCTGGCGGCCCTAGCGATTGTGTTAGGTGTTGTCGCTGAGGTCCGGGCTTCTGCCTTGACCGATGATGTATCGACGGTTACTGTCTCGAAGGACATTCCTGCAATGGCGCATACCTCCCCCATACTCCACAAGACGATCACAATCGATGGACTTCAGATCTTTTACCGCGAAGCCGGGCCAAAGCACGCCCCTACGATCGTGCTGCTCCACGGCTTTCCGGCGTCGTCATTTATGTATCGTGACCTTCTTGGACAGTTGGCCGGGCGTTTTCATGTCATCGCACCGGATTATCCCGGATTTGGGTATAGCGACACACCCTCTCCCTCCGCATTCTCCTACACCTTCGATCACTTAGCGGATATCATGGAGCATTTCATCAGTCAGTTCCACCTGGACAGATACGCTCTGTACATGCAGGATTTTGGCGGGCCCGTGGGCCTCAGGCTAGCCAGTAGGCACCCGGACAAAGTATCCGCTCTCATCGTCCAGAATGCGAACGCCTATGAAGAGGGCTTGCCGGACAGCTTCTGGAAGCCGGCTCGCACTTTATGGCAAGACCCCTCGACCACCAACTTCGACATCATTCGCGAGGCTGCCATGTCAAACGCGGCTCTCGAATGGAACTACACCCATGGGGTGCAGGAACCGGCACGTATCAATCCGGACAGCTGGGTGCTGCAGCGAACTTTGATAAATCGCCCCGGCAATAAAGACATCATGTTGGCGCTGCTGTACGACTACCGCAACAACCTCGCGCAGTATGCCGAGTGGCACGAGTACTTTCGTATACATCAACCGCCGACGCTGATTGTCTGGGGTAAGAACGACGTGATTTTCCCAGCCGAGGGAGCCCGCGCCTATATTCGCGATCTGCCCCGCGCCGAACTGCATCTGCTCGACACCGGACACTTCGCGCTCGAAGACAAGAGGAATGAGATCGCCCGTTTGATGCTCGACTTCTTCGACAGAACGCTGCCGCGCCGTTAACGGTGGGCCAAGCAAAACCGACATGCGGGGTTCCTCAGAACCATCATCCATCAACCAAGGAGGATTTCAATCATGACGACCATGGAAATCGGTAAAGAACTTGTCGCATTATGCAGGCAGGGCAAGAATCAGGAGGCGATCGATCACTTGTATTCGCCGAATATCGAGAGTGTTGAAGCTGTTGCGATGCCCGGGATGGGTCAAACCCAACAGGGCATTCAGGCTATCAAAGGGAAGAATCAATGGTGGGTCGACAATCATCAGATCCATGAAAGCACGGTTGAAGGGCCCTATCCACACGGCGACCGTTTCATCATACGTTTTAAGTATGACATGACGCCTAAACACAACGGAAAACGCATGACCGTGGACGAAACAGGCCTCTACACAGTCCAAAATGGAAAGGTCGTCAAGGAAGAATTCTTCTATACGATGGGCTGATCGGAACGAAGTTGACCTCAGCAGGACAACATGCTTGACTATGCATGCAACCAGTCCACAAAGGAGACCTGTATGACACGTGCAATTGGACTGTTCGCTCTCTCAATGCTGCTGGTCGGGCTCTCCGGCTGCAGCTATTTGTTCTATCCCCGAGCAGGTGACTATGCCACACAAGCGAAGGGCTCCAGCGGGGTTGAGACGATGATCAACCTCACGACTATGATGGAGTCCACGGCGGCCAAGGCCAAGGGCGGAACGGGCGTCGATACTGCCTTCGATGATCTGCACAATCAGTTCCATGCGCTCAATGATGCGTTCTGCAGTGTGACGGATGCCCAGGCCAAGACACCGACCTACGACTTGGCCGTGACGCACAAGAAGGAATTGACGGCAATCTTCAAGCGGCTGTGGAAATTCAAAGCCGACCAGCCACAGCGCGACCTGCACCTCGATCTATTGAGCACCGAGTTGAAGGAATTGCGCGACACGTTGCAGACGATCAAGTAACCTGCCGAAAGGAAAGAGATGATGGGGCAGACACCGGAGCAGCTGATCGAAGGCCAACGGCAGGACTGGAATCGCGTTGCCGGAGGCTGGGATAAGTGGGATCGATTCTTCGACGAGCAGATGGCGTTTTTGAATCACCGGCTCGTGGCCGATGCGCGGCTTCGGTTCGGCATGCGCGTGCTCGATCTCGGTTCGGGCACCGGCTACCCCGCCCTTCTCGGCGCACAAACCGTTGGGCCGAGTGGAAGCATGATCGGGCTGGATCTCGCCGAGCAGATGCTCAACGTGGCGCGGCGCAAGGCGACGGCATTGAACCTCACGAACGTGACGTTCCGCACGAGTGACGTAACGGCGCTTCCATTTGACGCAAACTCGTTCGATGCCGTCACTAGCCGCTTCTGCCTGATGTTTCTGCCGAATATTCCGAAGGCGGCAGCTGAAATCGCACGCGTGCTGAGGCCCGGAGGCTGGGTCGCGGCCGCCGTCTGGTCTGCGCGGGAGAAGAATCCCTCAATCAGCCTCTCGATGGAGGCGGTGAAGAAGGTGGTCGAACTGCCTCCACCAGACCCCGC
>CAYQAS010000165.1:0-7722 GCA_964415525.1 uncultured Solibacteraceae bacterium | reverse complement strand
TCCTTTCCGACGAATTCCCCGATCCCGGTCACGCCAAGCAGGGCAAGGCGTGGTTTCGGACGCACATCCACGGAGAGAGCTCCGCCATCCGGAACCTAAATCCGCTGGGTGAATGCTCCGGCCGGGAAATCCACTCGAAGGTCATAGGTGCCCGCACAGACCACCTGATCCTTCACGGGCAGGGGCCCAATGGCGCGCCCAGACAGATAGGCGATGCCTCCCTCGTGCTGAGCGTTCAGGTGCAGCCTGCCTTCCGCCTTCTCGAGGCGCACGGCCTCCAGGGCGTGGTCGGCAAATGGGGTAGCCAGGTCGGGAGGCAGGCGCAGCCGGCGTGTGCGATGGCAAGGCGCGCTGATCTCCAGCACGTGTTCACCTACGCCGAGGCCGTCCACGGTGAAGTCTTCGGAAACCTGGTCCAACGTGACCCCCAGCTTCTCGGCGGTGGCCTTGGTGTCCTTTCCGAGTCGACTCTGTCCCACGGCCTTGCCGTCCACAGCAATGGAAACCTCGGCCGGAGAGAAGGCCAGGGTCACAGTGGAAGCCACCCGCTCGAGGGTCAGGGAGACGGCCTTGGTGTCTCGGGGTGCCAGCTCCAGGGGCTGACCCTGAGGCCGATGGCCTGGCTTTCGGTAGACGAAGGTATGACTGCCGGGTTTGAGGTACCGGGTGCCGCTGGCGGTCGGTGCCTCCTTGCCGTCCACCTCGAGAATGCCGCCTTCCGGCGCGACGGTCAGGGTCACCTTGGCGAGCCGGGTGGTGCGCAGGGTATCGAAGGCGGTCTGGAGGCGGGCGTTGGTGACGCTGCGGTCCAAATCAAAACCTGGATCGAGCTCGATCAGCCGTTCGAGGTGTTTCTGGGCCTGGGGGCGCCGCGCGGGGACCCGATCCTCGAGGATGGCCATCCACGCATGGGCCTCGCAGAGCATGCGCAGCCACTCGGGACTGAGTTCCTGGGCCTTGGGCTCCAGGGCGTTCATCACCGGCTCAAGGCGTGCCACGGCGCCCTCGCGGTCGCCCTGCTGGGACCAGAGGGCCTTGCCCGTGGCGAGGGCTTCTCGGAGGGCAGGGTCCTGCGCCATTACGGACAGCGCGGCCAGCAGAAGGAGGGAGACAGTTCGCATGCGCATGGTTCAGAAGAGCCGGATGAGGAGATCGTTGGAGCGGTCCGCCACGATGAGGCCGCCCTGCCGGTCGAATGCCAGGGCCCTGAACCTGCCCGAGAGCCCGAGCTGCTTGTAGGTGGCGTGGCGTAGGAGCTGACCACCCGGGCCCCAGATCACGACCCCCTCGAAGTCCCCGTCTACCAGTGCGGCCATGTGGCCCGTGGCATCGGTGGCGAGGGACAGCACATATTTGAAGGGCGCGGGGAGTTCCTTCCCATAGGCCCAGGACGCCCGGGGCTGGCCGGTGGCGTCCAGGATCTGGAAGGTGCGGTTGGCGTCGCTGGCCGCCACCATGGCCCCGCCGGGGAGGGCGCCGAGGGCCGTGACACCGGGGCTTGGCAGGGTGCGGGAGGTGGCATCCGTCAGGAAGATGCCGAGGGCGCCCGCCTTGGCGTCGGAGACCCAGAGGTTGCCCCAGCTGTCGTGAACCGCTCCGGTGGGGTTCCCCAGCGATCCCAAGGGGATGGGATTCGGAAGATCCTCGCGCACGATGCCCTGCTTGGCGGACACGAGTCCCGCCTTGCCCGCCGGGGTCACGAAGAGGGCCCGGGCATCCTTCGCGGTGGCGTTCGTGGGCTGGAGCGCGCCGTTCTCGAGCCGGAAGGCTCGGTCCAGATCATCCTGGTAGATGTACAGGCTGCCGTCGGGACCCGTGGCCAGCAGGGTGGGGGTCTTGAGCCACTTCTGCCGACCCTCGGGCCAGGGGCCATGGGACTTGAGGGGCGGCTTGAGCAGCCGGTGCTGGATGCGGACGCCGAGGCGCCACGTGGCCTCCAGAGCTTCAGGGCGGGCCGGGAAGCGGTCCTTCAGGCTCTGGAGGGTGCGCAGGCAGCCCTTGAGGTCGCCTGCCATGTCGAGGATTTCCGCCGTCAGCAGCAGCGCACCGGCGGCCTCCGGCGCATCGGCATCCCAGCGCAGGACCTCCGTGGTGTGGTCCAGGGCCCGACCCAGGGAACCCTGATCCAGGTAGGCCTTCCCAAGGGCGAGGTGCGCCTGGGGAACGGCTGGGTGCGATGGAAAGAGGTCCACCACGCGGTTGAACTCGGCGATGGCCTCCTTGAGGTCGGTAGGCTTGCGCGCCTTGCCGGCCAGAACCTGACCTCGGAGGAGCAGTCCGGATGCGGCGATGGGTTGGCCAATATGCTCCGTGCGCAGGCGTTCAAGGAAGGGCAGGGCCAGATCCGGTGCCTGGGCAACTTCCACCTGATGTTTGGCCATGAGGTAGAGCGCCTGGGCGGCAAGGGGTGAGGTGGGCGCCTGCTTCAGCAGCTGATTCCAGGTGTCGAAGGCCTCGTCGTGGCTCCGGGCGGCATAGGCCCGTTCGCCGGATCGAAAGAGCCGCTCGGCGAGGTCCGGTTCCTGGGCATGGAGGCCGCCCACCCATGCGACCTGCCACACCAGAGCCGGGATGATGAGCCTGCTGGGGCCTAAGGTCATGAGGGCCTCGGTTGGATGGGTCAGGATTTCAGCATATCGATGAGCTGCTCCGGGGGATACGGTTTGAAGAGCGCCCCGGCCATCATCGGCCCCTGCCACGAGGCTCCGGCCCCGCGGTCCGCAGTGGAGAGCAGTACGCGATCGCACTGGCCCTTTTGCCACCGGCTGTCCACCCAGGGCTGGAGGTCCCCCGCGGCATCCTGGTGTTCCGTGACGAGGGCGTCCACGGCCTGCTCCGCCAACTGGGCCTCGGCCTCGCTCCGGGAGCCCGCCTCTCGGACGGTCCAGCTGGTGTCCTGCTGCAGGGCCAGGATGATGCGGCGGCGGAAGAAGGCGCTCGGCTCCAGGACGAGGATGGTGCGCACCGTGCGCCGCCGTTCGATGTCGGCCGCGGAGAGCCCCAGTTGCTGGAGGGCCTTTTGGGAGGCGCTCCGAAGGCCGAGTCCCGAGGCTCGCTGATAGATGGCACGGATTGGATCTGCCAAGTCACGACAGCCGCTGATGCCGCCGATCTCGCAGAGATGGGCGATCTCTCGCCACTCTGACTGGGACTGGCCGAGGCCCTTCAGTACGAAATCCGCGACTTCCCGTGCCATTTCCGGTCGGAGGATGAGATCGGGGGAGTTCAGGCCCTCCCGCAAGGCCAGCAGCTCATCCACGCGACCGGCGCCGGAAGGTGGCAGTTGGGTCATGCGGTGGCGGAGTTCCGCCTCGCGCTTGGAGAGGTGTCCGAGCTGCTCCGCCCTGCGCCCCATCTCCTTGACCAGGGCGCTGATGCGCTCGTTCATTTCCCGGTCCCAGTTTTCCTTGAGGCGGAGGTCGGACAGGACGTCGGAGAAGCGATCCTTCAGCTTCAGGTAGGCATCCCGGTCGAAGATGTAGAGCCCCTCGCAGGCGAGGATGGCGCGCACCTGCTGCCCTTCGCCCTCCCGGGCATCGCAGCAGCGCTCCAGGAGCGCGAGGAAGGCAGGGAGCTCGGCAGAGGGTAGCGGGTGCTGGTAGTCGGCGAAGGCCGCCAGAGTGCCTTCGAGCGTCTGGATGAGGACGCTCGCCTGCTTCAGGTGGGGCGCGCGGGCGAGGAGGCCGAGGCTGGCCTCCGGGGTCTCCAGTTCGGTGAGGGCGCGGGTGAGGGAGGCCTGGAGGGTGAGTGGCTTGCCGTCGTGAAGGAGATCCAGAAGGACCGGCGCTGCGCCCTGGTGCCGCATGTTCGCAAGCGCATCGACGGCTTCCACCAGCAGATCATCGGGGCTGTCCTGGCGCA
The DNA here is from genome assembly GCA_964415525.1 of uncultured Solibacteraceae bacterium. Taxonomy (GTDB): domain Bacteria; phylum Acidobacteriota; class Holophagae; order Holophagales; family Holophagaceae; genus CAZPUI01. The sequence continues at coordinate 3,861 of CAYQAS010000165.1, read as the reverse complement.
GGAACTCCACCAGCGGTTCCGCGGCCATGCGGATGCGGTTCTCTCCGAAGACGCGGATGGCGCGGCGGACCTGTTCGAGTTGTCCGGATTCGAACATGGCCATCAGGGCGCGGAAACTGCCCGGCAGACGGCCGAGATGATGGATGGCGCGCTGGCCCACCTCCACGATGGGATCCTGCATCGCTCGGAGGAAGAATTCGGTGAGGGCGTCTTCCTCCCGACCTCCTAAGGCATCCAGATACTTCTCCCTCAGATGGGGTTCGGGCTCCTGGAGGAGTTCGGTAAACGCCCCCTCATCGTTCACCGGCACGAGCTGGAGATAGGCCTGGAGGAGGCCGTCCTGCCCGAGTCGGCTCTGGAAGGCGGCCTTCAGGGCGGGCACCACGTCCTCCAGGGGTATCTGTTGATCGCTCACGAGGTAGGCGAGGATTTCGCCGATGGACTCCGCCTGCTCCTGGATCTGGCTCAGCCGAGACGTGGAGGCTTCCTCGACTTCGGCATGGTAGGCGCCGAAGCGGGCAACCTTGCTCTCGAGGAGCAGGGCCATGGCCTCCACAAGAAAGCCTTCGTAGGTGCCCGAAACATGGATCCGAAGCGGTTCCAGCAGGGTGCCCAGACTCGGTTCGTCCGTGCCGATGGCGCCCTTCAGGCGGCTCATCGCAAGGGCATCCCTGGCACCGAATCTTTCCTCCAGCAAGGTGCAGAATTCTTCTCGAATGCGGGTGCGGGGCAGGGCGGCAATCCGATGAATCAGGGCGAGGAGGGTCTGTCGGTCCTCTCGCTCGCGCCGCAGGAGCTCGAGATGCCGGAGCAGGGCGCGAGGCGCTTCGGGGTGCGGAATGCTCCCCATCACCTTGAGTGTGAGGCGCTGAGTCAGCGGATCCCCTGCAGCGAGCGTCTCCATCAAAGTACCCAGGTTCTCCGGGCCCACCATGACCGAGAGAAATTTGGCGCCTTGGTTCGCCAGGCGGACGTTGGATTGACCTTCCTGGAGACGGCCGAGGTAGTGCGCCAGGGGCTGCTGGGGCGTGAAGAGCGAGAGCTCCCGTTGGAGCACCGTCTGCCGGTCAGGCTCCGTGCGGGACTCCGAGAGCCGCTGGAGGGCCTCCCGTGCGGATCGGATGCCGAGGCTTCCCAGGGCGGCCGAACCCTCATCGAAGAGGCCGAGGTCCGGCTCCCGGTTCAGCAGCTCCTCGAGGATGGGAACCCAGTCGGGCCAGTCGAACCGTGCGGGAAGGCTCAGGATGGCGCGCTTCAGCCCGCGGGGGCGGACGGGATCCAGCAGATAGGCCCGGAGCACCTTGAGGGCAGAGCGGCGAAGGCGTTGGACCGAATGACCGAGGTCGCTGGCAAAGGATGTCTGACCCTCATTGAATCCCAGAAGGAGGGTGCGCAGCGCGTCGAGGGGCGTGAGGGGTGGGGTGGCGTGAAGGCGGGCCATGGCAAACGTTCCTATCGGCGCGTTCGGTCCGGAGCATGGGAATGGGTGCTTCTTCGTGCGCGAAAGAGGCAGCCTTGCCAGGATAAAGGCGTCCTCACGCGCTGTGCCTACCCCGGGAACAGAGCGCCGCCATGAGGCACCCCTCAGTGCTTGGAGCCATGGGATGGAGACCTTGAAGGCCTTGTTGCGCGCCGCCCTCCGACCCTGGGAGGCCTTTCCCGCGCGGGTATTGGAAGCGCCGTCCCTGGGCCCTGCCCTGGTTCGGATGCTGCTATGGCGGTCGCCTCTGGCGTTTTTAGGAGGTTGGCTGGCATTGGTGCAATACCGAAACCTGCAGGCCGGGATGTTGGACGGACGGCTGCCCGTGAGCGGATTCCCAGTGGATCCCGCCCTGATCCGCGAGATGGCGACCCAGCTCCCCGCACCGCCGGACACGGCGCCCTTCCTGGCGGCGCTGCTCCTGCTGGCGCCCCTTTCGGTGCTGAGCCTCTGGCTCCACCACGCCGTGTGGGATCACGGGGCCCTCTGGCTGATGGGCTGTCGCGGACTTCGCTTCCGGGTTTCGGCCTCGGCGGATGCGGACGCCGTGCTGGTGGGTTCTGTGGGCGCCGCCCTGGCCCTCCTGGGCGACATTCCCGGGCTCGGCTGGATCCTCGCGCCGCTGCTCATGCCCCTGGGGCTGTGGTTCTGGGGCATGCGGGGATTCGCCCTCGCCGCTTGGCACGGACTCCCCGTCTGGAAGGGCATTCTGGCCACGGTGGTGCATGCGGCATCCGCCGTGGTCCTGTTCATCCTGATGCTCGTGCTGGCCTGGCTGATGGCGATGCAGCTGGCTGGCGTCTGATGGGGTGGCGCGCCGCCCCCGGTCGCGCCATCATGGGTGATTCCCACACCTGGAGCTGACGATGACCTTCCAGTCGATCCTGGACAGCCTGATCGAAAAGGTCCCCGAGGCCATCGCCGCGACCTTCAATGACAAGGACGGCGAGGCGCTCTGCTCCCGCACCATCGAGGTGCCCAACGAGGCGCTGCAGCTGCTCGGCGCCTACCGCAATGTCGTGAAGCGCCACCTCCAGCAGGCGGTGGAGGACTTCGACAAGGGCGAGGTGGAGCAGGTGGCCTTCTGCACCAACCAGCACTGGATTCTCATGATGGGCGCCGAGGAGCACTGCTCCCTGGTCCTGGTGATGCGCCGGGACGGCATTCTGGGGCGGGCTCGCTATTTCATGGCCAAGGCCATCGAGGAACTGAACAAGGAGCTGTAGGGCTTTGCTGAAGCAGAAGAAGCTCCGCGGGATCCGCGGCGCTTCTCCTGTTTCGACGGCTTCTAGTGCACGCCCGCGTGGTTCGCGATCATCCGGTGGCCGTTGACGAGGCACGTCTTGTGGGTGGCGTGGTGCTCGAATTCCGCCCGGAAGCGCTTTACGGCGCTCTCGATGGGGCCGGCGGCGGCATCCCCCAGGGCGCAGAGGGTGCGCAGGTTCATGCGGGGGGCGATGGACAGGATCAGATCGACGTCCTCCAGGCGCCCTTCGCCATGTTCCAGGCGATAGAGGATCTTTGTGAGCCAGTTGCAGCCCTCGCGGCACGGCGTGCACTGGCCGCAGCTCTCGTGGGCGTAGAACCGCGCCATCCGCAGGGTGTAGGCCACCATGCAGGTCTGGTCGTCCAGGACGATGACACCGCCGGAGCCGCCCATGCTGCCCTTGGCCTTCATGGCGTCGAAGTCCATGGGGGTGTCGAGTTCCTCGGGTAGCAGGAAGGGGCAGCTGGAGCCACCGGGCTGGATGGCCTTGATGGGGCGGCCCGTGTTGGTACCGCCGGCCAGCTCGTTCACCAGGAAGTCCAGGGGCGTGCCCATGGGAAGTTCGTAGATGCCGGGCCGCTTCACGTGGCCGCTGATGCCGAAGATGCGGGTGCCGGTGTTGTTGGGCGATCCGATCTTGGCGTATGCCGCGGCGCCCATGCGCAGGATCGGCGCGGCGGCGGCAAGGGTCTCCACGTTGTTCACGGTGGTGGGCTGGCCATAGGCGCCCACCTGGGCCGGGAAGGGGGGCTTCACCCGGGGTTCGCCCCGGCGGCCTTCCAGGCTGTTGAGGAGGGCGGATTCCTCCCCGCAGATGTAGGCCCCGGCGCCGCGGTAGGTCAGCAGGTCGAAGTCGAGTCCTGAGCCCAGGATGTTCTTGCCGAGGTAGCCCGCGTCCCGCGCCTCCTGGATGGCGGCATCCAGCTTGTCGATCAGCCACTTGAACTCGCCGCGGACATAGATGAATCCGAGCTTGCACTGCATGGCCCACGCCGCGATCACCATGCCCTCGATGAGCTGGTGCGGGTTGTATTCCATGATCGTTCGGTCTTTGAAGGTTCCGGGCTCGCCCTCGTCCGCATTGCAGACCAGGTAGCGCGTGTGCTTCTTCTCG
>CAYQAS010000164.1:0-7945 GCA_964415525.1 uncultured Solibacteraceae bacterium | reverse complement strand
CGCGGGGTTCGGAATCCCGACATCCCGAGTGAAAACGAATCAATGTTCGTGAGCGACGGCACCGGAGATGTAAATGGTCGCCAGCATGATGAACACAAAGGCCTGGATCATGCCGAAGAAGAGGCCCATGACCATCAGCGGCACCGGCACGAAGAGGGGAACCAAGCCAAAGAAGATCAGGCTCACCGTGTGTTCGCCCGCGATGTTGCCGAAGAGACGCAAGCTATGGCTGAGGATGCGGGAGAGCAGGCCCAGGATCTCGAGGGGGAACATGAGCGGGAACAGCCACCAGATGGGGCCGCCAAAGTGCATCCAGTACTTCCCGACGCCCTGCTCCTTCATCCCATGCCAGTTGTAGTAGAAGAACACCACCAGGGCGCAGCCAATGGTGACGTTCCAGTTCGCCGTGCCGGAAGGCACGCCAGGAGTCAGGCCGAAGAGGTTGTTGAGCAGGATGAAGATTCCGAGGGTACCCACCAGCGGCAGGTAGCGGTCGGGGTGATGCTCGATGTTGTCCGCCACCATGTTGCGCACGAAGCTGACAGCGAACTCACCGACTTGCTGCCAGGGGCCAGGCACCATGACGAGGCGCCGACGGGCGATGGCCGTGAGCACGATCGCCATGAGTGCCGCCAGCACAACCGCCAGCAGGTGGTCATAGCGCTCGAGCACCGACAGCGGCATCCCGTGCGCGAAGCTCGGGTCCGCATGACGCGCTAGGTGCAACAGATTCGTGAGGAGGGTGGAGAGGTACGACGCGTGGTGTTCCATGGTTCAGTCCCGGTGGTTTCGGTTCACTCGCCCTCGGGTCCCGGCTGGATAACCAACCGTCCCGCCTCGAGGAGAATGCCGCCGATGAACAGTAGGATGCCGGCCGTGAAGGGAATCGTCTCCGTCGGAAAGCAGGTCATGATGGCACGCGCTCCGAAGGTGAGCAAAGCCAGTTTGCCCACCACTAAAACCGCGTAAAACCACCGTCTGCGAACGGAAGGCGTCAGCATCCGGCCAACGAGGAAGCTGTGTAGATGCCAGAAGGCAACACTGAGAACACCTGTCAGCAGGAATGCACCTGCGGCTGACTTCGACCGCAGCAGCCAGAGCAGCGTCCCCGCGCCCAGAAGGGCCAACTGGAACCGTGCAATCCAGGCCAAGTGCAACTGGCCCTCGTTCACGGTGGTCATGGTGTGTTGTCTCCATCGTGCTTGGAATCGGCCCGCTCCAGTTTTTTGGTGACTTTGTAGAGTTCCCAGAAAGCCGCGGCGATCCCCCAAGCCAACCCCACCAGCTTGCCCGTTTCAGGAAAACCGAGCTTGGCGCCGAGCCATCCCCCGCCGTAGTAGCCAAGCACGATGCAGAGCGGGAACACCATCCCGAGGGAAATCAGATCGCCCCAGAGGGAGCGTTCCCGCGGATCCTGGTCCGGATCCTTTCGTCGGCGGTGGAGCATCCAGGCGAGCATGGGTTCAGCATAGGCAATCCTGCGCCATCTGGGACAGACCCCGCTAAGATAAAGGTTTGGTCCTGTGCCGCAGATGCTTGTTGATGCTCTTCAGCCCCTCCGCGTGGCCCTCGCCGACGATGAACCGTTGGCCAGGAAGCGACTCGCACGCACGCTCGTGGCCTGCGGATGTGAAGTCGTTGCCGAGTTTGAGGATGGAGATGCCCTCAACCGTTGGCTGGAACACCATCCCGCACCAGATGCCCTCTTCGTGGATGTGCGGATGCCCGGCACCTCCGGCATCGAGATCCTTGCAGATCTGGGCGATCGGCACCCCGTTATTCTCGTGACGGCCTGTCCCGAATACGCCGTGCCTGCCTTTGAGTTTGCCGCCCTGGACTTCCTCGTCAAACCCGTGAGCCCCGAGCGATTGACCCGCTGTGTCAACCGCATCCGCGAGCGCCTCGGACGCACGGCTCCGGCTCCCATTTCGCAGGTACCACCCCCCACACCCATCCCAGCCATTGCTTCCAGCCCCAGCGGACGGATTCCCGTGCGCGCTGGCGATGGCACCATCCTTCTCGAGACCCGGAAGATCACCCACCTGGAGCTTGAGGATGGGGTGGTCTGGGCCTGGGCGGGCGGCACGCGCATGCGCACGACGTGGAACTCCCTCGCGGATGCCGAATCCTCCATGGAAGGGACCCCCCTCGTCCGCATCAACCGCACGGTGGCCGTGCGTCCGGAGGCCGTCCGCGGCCTTCGAACCCTCCCCAATGGACGCCGACTCGTGCGCATGGGCGATGGCACCGAGCTCGTCGCCAGTCGCCGCGGTACCCACGCGCTCCAGACCGAACTCGGGCTGGAGTGACCTGCACCCCTTCCGTGGGGCGGTCGGGTATTCCTCCGGGCTGATCCACCGCCCGAGAAGGGTATTTTACCTTTCGTGAGCATGTACGACCTACGTTTAGGCGTGGTTATACAAATCACGGAACGAAAACATGGGCTGGACCCCTCAGATACTCGACCCGCTAACCGAAGGCGCCCGTGCAGGCCTCCTCGGACCCGGTAGCCCTGCATCCCTTCACCCCGAGCCGACGAGGTCGAAGCTCCTGCAGGCCCTCATCCTCGCCCCCGAGAATGGCCTCCGAAGCCACCTTGCAGACTTCCTGGCCGGGCGGGGATTCGGCGTATCCTGCTTTTCCTCGGTGGCTGACGCCCTCACCCATAAGGGTCCCTTGCAGTTCGCCCTGGTGTCCCTCGACCTCCCTGACCGCCCGGGGTGGCAGTTCTGGAATCACCTGGCCACGGACGAGCGTGCACCCCTCGCCCTCTTCTGGGGGCCCGACCCGATTGCCTGGGAACGCCTTTCACTGCGCACCAACCAGCGCACCGCCTTCCTCCAGAGTCCCTTCGAACCGAAGGCACTCCTCAGGGCGCTCGTGGAGCTGGAGCAGTACCGAACCACCCGGATCTAAGTGCGAAAGCGGCGCCAGATGGCGCCGCTTTCGCGTGGAAGCTGACGAACTACTTCCAGTATTCCTCGAGGTGGATCTGACCGGCTTCCTTGCGGGAGTGGTCCTTGAAGCCCTCGACGTGAAGCAGCTCCTTCATGGCATCGATCATGTGCGGGTTGCCACATAGGAAGACGTGGGTGTTCTCCGGTGTGGGCTTGAAGCCCCAGGCCTTCTCGATGGTGCCGTCCGCCCACAACTGCTGAACGAAGCCGGTGTGGGCCTTCCAGGGGATGTGCTCATCCGCAGGCTCGGTGATGACCGGGTAGTAGTTGAAGTTGGTGGTGAGCCGCTGCATCTGGAAGAGCTCCGTGCGGTATCCCAAGTCCCAGCTGTTGCGGGCGCCGTGGAGCACCGCGAACTTCCGGGGTTCGTTGGCCTCCAGGTGGGTGCGGATCATGGACATGTAAGGGGCGAGGCCCGTGCCCGTGCCGATAAAGACGAGGTTCTGGTCCTCGGCCACCTCATCCAAGGTGAACATGCCGGTGATCTTGGGGCCGAGGAAGACCTTATCCCCCACGTTCAGCGCAAAGAGGCGAGGGGTGAGCTGGCCACTCTTCACCTGTACGATGTAAAACTCCAGGAATTCCTTCTCGTGCGAGGCTGAGGCGATGGAGTAGGCCCGCCGGATGAAGGTGTCTGCGGCGTATTCCAGAGGCTCAGGCTCGGAGTCACTGCTCCGGGGAGCGGAGGCAGGCAGCCCCAGCACGCCGAACTGGCCAGGCTTGAAGTCGGGCAGCTCCCAGCCGTCCGGTGCGACCCGCAGGACCATGAGGCCGGGGGCGAAGTCGATGCGCTGGGTGACGATGGCATTCAGTTCGGGCATGGGTGCTCCTGACTCAGGTCGAAGGTTTCGTTCGCCAGCCCTACCAGGGGGCCAATCGCGGCACTCCCTAAAGGATGCCGGTGATGCCCATGGGTGTTACGCCCATGTGATCCGTGCCACCCAATCCAGCAATCGGGAACCGAACATCGTGCCCGCCAGGGTGAGCAGGGCGAAGATCCCGATGATGTAGCCCAGGTTGTGCGGCTGCACCACAGGAGCTTCCGCCTTGGGTTCCTTGAAATACATCGCCTGCACCACGCCAAGGTAGTAATAGGCGCTCACGGCGCTGGTCAGGAGCGCGAGGACGGTGAGTCCCACGAAGCCCTGCTCGATGGCCAGTTTGAAGAGGTAGAACTTGCCGAAGAAACCCACCAGCGGCGGGATGCCCGCGAGGCTGAGCAGGAACACCAGCATCGCGAAGGCCAGCATGGGTTGCCGCTTGCCCAGCCCACGAAAGTCATCGATGCGCTCCCCTTCTCCCGTGCCCTCGAGAAGGATCAGTACGGCGAAGGCCCCGAACTGCATCAGCATGTAGAGCAGCAGGTAGAGCCAGAGCGCCTGGGCACCGGCCTGCGCATCGTGGCTCATGACGCCCAGCAGCATATAGCCGACGTGAGCGATGCTGGAGTAGGCCAGCATGCGCTTGAGGCTCTGCTGACGCAGGGCAGCCACGTTGCCCACCACCATGCTCGCGGCGGCGATCCAGCCCATGGGCATCGACCACTCGCTGTGCAGCCCGGCGAAACCTGTTCCAAACACCCGAATGAAGGCCGCCAGTGCCGCAGCCTTGGGGGCCACGGACATGAAGGCAGTCACCGGGGTCGGTGCGCCTTCATAGGCGTCGGGGCTCCACATGTGGAAGGGCACCGCCGCCACCTTGAAGGCGAAGCCCGCCAGCACGAGGATCACGCCCGCGCCCACCAGCAATCCGTGGTTCGGTGTGGCCAAGCTGAGGGCCTGATTCAGCGCCTCCAGATTCGTCGTGACACCCCCGGCAGCCGCGAAGAGCAGGCTGATGCCGAAGAGCAGGATTCCGCTGGAGAAGGCCCCCAGCAGGAAATACTTCATGCCCGCCTCGACGCTACGGTCCCGGTGCCGGTAATAGGCCACCAGCACGTAGACACAAAGCGCCATTAGCTCGACGCTGAAATAGACGCTGATGAGGTCCGTGGCGCCCACGAGAAAGAGCATGCCGACCAAGCTGTAGAGGATCAGGGCGTAGTATTCGACGGTTTGCTCTTTCAGCGCGTCCAGCTGAGGCTGGCTCAACAGCACCGTGAGCATGGCCGCCAGGATGCAGATGACCTGGAAACCGACCGTGATGCCATCCACCCGGAACATCCCGGAGAACCCGGTGCGCATCGTCCCCGCCGTGTAGAGCACGAGGATGAGCGCCACCGCCAGCAGGGCGAGGGTGATGTCCGCCCAGCGGCCCTTCCGCCCCTTGGGGATGAAGAGGTCGCCCGGCCAGAGCATCAACGTGGCCGCCAGGGCCAGGAAGAGCTGGGGGTAGGCCAGGGGGGTGTCCTGGACCAGCACCCGCCAGAGTTCAGAGGCGAAGCCGTTCATCAGTGGCCTCCGTGGCCCGCAGCGGGAGCGGCGTGACCTTCAGCCGGGGCGGCATGGCCTTCGGCGGGAGCCCCGTGACCTTCGGCCCCATGACCCGCTTCACCATGTGCAGCCGGAACCTGCATGCCCTTTTGCCCGAGTTCGGCGGCCTTCTTCACGCGGGCCTCGCCCATCTCGCGCGCCTGCTTGGCGTGGTAGCCGGGCTGGATCTGCTCCACGAGGCGTTCGACGGGCTTCTCCATGACCTTCATGAGGGGCATGGGATAGAGGCCGAGCCAGAAGGCGGCGGCGAGCAGGGGGGCAAAGTAGAGGACCTCGCGGGTGTTCAGGTCGAGCAGGTTTGCGTTGGGCTCGCGCAGGGGCCCAAACATCGTGCGCTGGTAAAGCCAGAGCATGTAGGCCGCGCCCAGGACGATGCCGGAGCAGGCCACGATCGCGACCCAGGGGAAGGCCTGGAAGGCGCCCTGGAGGATCGCGAACTCACCGATGAAGCCGTTCAGGCCGGGGAGGCCGATGGAGCTCATGGTCATGATCATGAAGATCGTGGCGTAGACCGGCATCTGCTTCGAGAGCCCACCAAAGTCCGCGATCATGCGCGTGTGGCGCCGCTCATAGACGATGCCCACGATGAGGAAGAGCCCGCTGGTGCTGATGCCGTGGTTCACCATCTGGAAGATGCCACCGGCGATGCCGTTCGGGTTGAGGGCAAACAGACCCAGCACGCACATGCCGAGGTGGCTCACGGAGGAATACGCCACGAGCTTCTTCATGTCCGGCTGGATCATGGCCACCAGGGCGCCGTAGATGACGCCGATGAGGGCCAGGGCCAGGAACCAGGGCATGAGGGCCTTGGTGGCCTCGGGCAGGATGGGCAGCAGGAAGCGGACAAAGCCGTAGGTGCCCATCTTCAGCAGGATGCCCGCCAGGATCACCGAACCCGCCGTGGGGGCCTGGACGTGGGCGTCCGGCAACCAGGTGTGGAAGGGGAACATGGGCACCTTGATGGCAAAGGCCAGGAAGAAGGCCACCCCCAGGAGGAGCTGGAAGGACCGTCCCTGCTGGGCGATCACCGGGGCCATGGCGTGGAAACTCTCCAGGCTGAAGTCGTAGCGACCCAGCGTCTTGGCCTGCAGAAAGTAGATGGCCAGGATGCCTACGAGCATCAGCACCGAACCGACCAGGGTGTAGAGGAAGAGCTTGATGGCGGCGTAGAGTTTCTGCGGCCCACCCCAGATGGCGATGAGGAAGTACATGGGCACCAGCATCAGTTCCCAGAACAGGTAGAACAGGAACATGTCCTGGCTGATGAAGACCCCCAGCATGCTGAACTGCATGACCAGGAGCCAGATGTAGAACTCCTTGTGCCGCTCCTCGATGGCCTTCCAGCTGCAGGCGGCGGCGATGGGACCAATGAAGGTGGTGAGCAGCCAGAGCACCAGGCTGATGCCATCCATGCCCACGCTGAATTTCACGCCAATGGAGGGTATCCAGTCCGCCGCAAAGGCCCACTGGACCGCTCCGTTGGCGCGGTCATAGCCGAACCAGAAGACAAGGCTCACCAGGAAGCCCAGGCCCAGGATGGCGGTGGTGGCCACTTCGAAGACCCGGCGCTTCGCGGCGGGCACGAAGAGCAGCACCAGGGCCCCCAGCATGGGCAGGGCCGTCACGGCGAGCATGAGCTTGGTGGCAGGGCTCATGAGGAGGGTGGCTGCAGACATAGGAACTCCACGCGCAGAGGCAAGAATCAGAACAGGAACTTCCAGAAGGCGATGGCGACAAATCCCAGGAACATGACCAGGGCGTAGTGCTGGACCTGCCCGGTCTGGAAGAGGCGGAATGCGGTGGAGAGCCCCTGCAGGAGGAAGGCCACCAGGTTCACCAGCCCATCCACGATGTGGGTGTCCACCCAGGCGGAGACCTTGGAGGAGACCACGGTGGCCCGGGCCGTGCCATTCACGACCCCATCCACCACCTTGGCGTCGAAGACCCACAGCTTCTGGCCCAGGCGCTTGCAGGGCTCAATGAAGGCGGCCTCGTAGAACTCATCGACAAAGTATTTGTTGTGCACCCAGCGGAAGAGGCGGGGGAAGGCCGCCACGAACGCCTTGGCCTTGCTCCAGGTGGGATCCAGTTTGTAAATCCACCAGGCCAGGAGCATGGCCCCGGGGGCCCAGACGAAGGTGGCCCACACCATGAGTCCGTACTCGATGGCCGGTGCAGGTCCCCCATGGGCCGCGGCTTTCTGGAAGAGCAGCGGGGCCAGCCAATGATCCAGATGGGCACCGCCCAGGGCGTGGAGGCTGTGGGGAATGTTCAGCCAGCCGGCCACCACGGCGAGTCCCGCCAGGATGGCCACGGGGAGCCACATGGTCCAGGCCACTTCGTGAGGACCGTGGCCACCGTAGTGGTCATCGTGACCATGGCCATGGGGTTCCGCCGGGGCCCGCAGGTGGTGGGGATCCTGCCCCGCCCCCCGGTACTCCCCGAAGAAGGTCATGACCATGAGGCGCGTCATGTAGAAGGCCGTCATGAAGGCCCCGGCGAGGCCCATCAGCCAGGCCATCAGATTCAAGGCCGGTCCGTTGGAGTGGCCATGGT
>CAYQAS010000163.1:0-8022 GCA_964415525.1 uncultured Solibacteraceae bacterium | reverse complement strand
CGTGGAGAGCGTCCTCTACTGCAAGCAGCACGGCATGGAGGCCTACCAGGGCGGCACCTGCAACGAGACCGACCTGAGCGCCCGCGCCTGCATTCACGCCGCCATCGCGGCCGGCGCCGAGCGCACCCTGGCCAAGCCCGGCATGGGCTTCGACGAGGGCTACATGATCGTCAGCAACGAGATGGAGCGCGTCCTGGCGGTCCTGCGAAACCGGTAGCAAAAATGAGCCACGAAGGGCCACGAAGACGCGCTTCGCGCTGCCACGAAGAAAAGCAGAAGAAGCGATTCTCTTGCTTTTCATTCGTGGCCCTTCGTGGCCCTTTGTGGTTGGCTTTTTAAATCTGAGTGATGAGGAGACAGTCGATGTCCAAACCTCCGTTCAAGGTGCTGAGTCCCACGGCCATCCTCGGCTACGGGTTCCCTGAGGAGTCCTTCCTTAAGGGCATGGAAGAGAAGCCGGATCTGATCGCCGTTGACGCGGGGTCCACGGATCCGGGTCCTTCCTACCTGGGCTCGGGCAAGAGCTTCACGGACCGCGTGGGTGTGAAGCGCGATCTGCGCTACATGCTGACCCACGGCGTGAAGAACAAGATCCCCGTGGTCGTCGGCACCGCCGGGGGTTCCGGCGCCCGCCCGCACGTGGACTGGTGCCGCGCCATCATCGAAGAGATCGCGAAGGAAGAGGGCCTCTCCTTCAAGATGGGCATCGCTTATGCGGACATCCCGAAGGCCACGGTCATCGCCGCCATCGAAGCGGGGCAGGTGAGCCCGCTGGATGACTTGCCGCAGGCCACCGCCGAGGGCGTGGAATCCTGCCCCTACGTCGTCGCCCAGATGGGCATCGAGCCCATTCAGGACCTGCTGAAGGAAGGTGTGGATGTCGTCCTGGCGGGTCGTGCCTACGATCCCGTCAACTTCTCCGCCCTGCCGATCATGAAGGGCTATGACTGGGCCCTCGCCACCCACATGGGCAAGATCCTGGAGTGCGCCGCTATCGCCGCCACGCCCGGTTCCGGCGCGGACGCGGTCATCGGCATTCTGCACGAGGACCACTTCGTCCTGAAGGCCCTCAATCCCATTCGCAAGTTCACGGCCCTCTCCACCGCGGCCCACAGCCTCTACGAGAAGTCCGATCCGTACCACCTGCCTGGCCCCGGTGGCACGTTGGATCTCACCCACGTGACGTTCACGGAGCGGGAAGACGGCTCCGTCGAAGTGCGCGGCACCACCGTCGAGCCGACGAACCCGTACCGCATCAAGCTCGAGGGCGCGAGCATCGTTGGCTACCGCACCATCAGCATCGCCGGCACCCACGACCCGATCATGATCGCGGGTCTGGACAAGATCCTGGTCGAGGTGAAGGCCCGTGTGGACGATCTCCTCAAGAAGGAAAACGTCGAAGCCCAGGTCTTCTTCCACGTCTACGGCAAGAACGGCGTCATGGGCGACCTCGAGAAGGCGGCCCCCGCGGCGCCCCACGAGGTGGGCATCGTGCTCGAAGTCATGGCTCCCACCCAGGAGCAGGCGGACACGGTGTGCTCCATCACCCGCTCCACCCTGCTGCACTACGGCTACGAAGGCCGCGTGGCGACGGCCGGGAACCTCGCGTTCCCGTTCAGTCCCTCCGACGTGAAGATGGGGCCCGCCTTCCAGTTCACCCTCTACCACCTGATGGACGTGGCGGATCCCTCCGCGCCCTTCGCACGCGAAATCGTGACGGTGGGACAGAACTGATCAACCACGGAGCACACGGAGGCCACGGAGGAAAACAGGCTGAAGGATGGAAGTAGAACGATTCAGCTGTCCTCCCGCCATTCTTTCTTTCTTGATTCTTTTCTCCGTGTGCTCCGTGTTCTCCGTGGTGAATCTCTTTTCAAGGACCCCGCGATGAAGAACATCCGCCAGCTGGCCCGCGTCATCCGCAGCAAGAACTCCAGCCCCATGAAGCTGACGCTGGACATCATCTTCAACGACCGCGAGACCTTCGACGAGGTCAAGCGCCGCAACCTGATCAACAAGGCGGTCATCGCCAAGGCCTACGGTCTTCCGGAGAGCGCCATCGAGAAGGTGATCTACTTCGACCCCGCCGTGGCGGTGAAGATCGGCCTCGCCCGACTGATCCGCTCCGGCAGCCCGGGCGACACGGACGTCTACGGCGCCCAGCAGCACGCGCCGCTGTTCACCATCGATCTGGACATGTAGCCACCCCCTTGCAGAGAGACGGAGACCAAAGTCTCCGTCTCTCTGCACAATGGGAGTCGAGGTGACCCGATGCTGCACATGCCGATCAAGGAAAACCTGCGGATGGCGATCTACTACGCGCCGCGGGGACGGTTCCGGCTCTTCATCCTCGGCAGCGAGCTGAGCCAGAAGTACCTCTATCCGACGGATCTCCTCATCGGGATCATCGGCGCGGAAGGCGCGGGCAAGTCGACGCTCATCAAAGGCCTCTTTCCGGGTCTAGAGCTGACGAACGACGACGAGGGCATCAACAAGCGCACGTCGGACATCTTCGACTTCAACCCGGGCGACTACTTCTCGGGGCACACCTTCCACATGGACGTGCGCTACGAGCTGGCCTTCCACCAGATGCACGAGATCGTCGACGCCATCAAGCGGGCCGTCGCGGCGCGCAAGCGGGTGGTCATCGAGCACTTCGACCTCGTCTACCACCAGCTCGGCTTCAACGCCCAGATCATCTTCGGCATCGGCGAGGAAGTGCGGGTCTACCGCCCCAGCCTCTTTGGGCCTTCCCCGATCCGGGTTCAGCAGGTGGCCCAGGAGAACCTGCCCTTCCGTCTGATGGCGCACACGGCGGAGGATCTGGTGGGCAAGGTGCTGAAGGACGCCTACGGCTTTGAGCCCAAGCAGCTCCATTCCGACGTCCGGCACGGTTTCATCATCGGCTTCGATACCAAGCCCGCCATCGACCTCGATGAGCTGGAGGGCAGGGTGATGGAGCTGATCGATCGGGATCTCCGGGTGGCGCCTGGGGATGGCGATTACGTCATGTTTGGCGATGAGGCCTTCTATTGCACCGGCAAGCGCATCCACGTGAAGCACACCGGAGCCATCGAGAAGTTCCGTCTCATCAAGGAATACAAGTTCGATCCCATCTCAGGCAAATACCTGATGGTGGGCATTGTGGGCGAGGAGCCCATCGAGATCTTCCACGAGCACGCCCCGGTCCAGGTCACCCAGATGCACAACGATGGGCCTGGCTCAGGGGACAAGGACTATCGGTAGGATTCGGAAAGACAACTTCAAAAGAAATCACAGAGAGCACTGAGAGCACAGAGCAATTGAGGAGGGCACGGAGGGAAGGAACCAAGGAATCCACACAAGGCGGGATCACTCGAATTCCGTTCCCCATCTGCTTTCTCTCCGACCTCTTGCCTCTTCTGTGTCCTCTGCGATTTCAGTTTTCCTGAAAGGCTTCCATGCGTGAACTCTCCGTTGAAACCATCGAGAAGCAGGTCGCTTCCCTCTGCCTGACGGCGGCCTTTGATCTGCCCCAGGACGTGCATCAGGCCATCGCCTGCGCCGTCGCCAAGGAAGAGTCGGCCTTGGGCCGCTCCCAGCTTGAGCAGCTGATCGAGAATGCGGGCATCGCCGCCAAGGATCGTGTGCCGCTCTGTCAGGACACCGGCGTGGCGGTCTACTTCGTGGAGCTGGGGCAGGATCTGCGGATCACCGGCGGCACGCTGTTTGACGCCATCACCCGGGGTACCGCGGCGGGCTGGAAGGCCGGCTACCTCCGCAACAGCGTCGTCGAGGATCCCCTCTTCACCCGCAAGAACACGGGTATCAACGGCCCGCCGGTGTTCCACGTGGAACTCGTCCCCGGCGACGGCCTGAAGATCACCCTGGCCCCCAAGGGCGGCGGCTCCGAGAACATGAGCCGGCTGATCATGATGAAACCCACTCAGGGACCGGATGCCGTGGTGGACTTCATCGTCGAGACCATCCTGCTGGCGGGTGGCAATCCTTGTCCGCCGGTGATCATCGGTGTGGGCATCGGCGGCAACTTCGAGACGGCTCCCAAGCTCGCGAAGAAGGCCCTGCTGCGCCACGTCGGCGAGCCGCATCCCGACCCGCGCTACGCCGCCTTCGAGCAGAAGGTGCTCGACCGCGTCAACGCCACCGGCGTCGGTCCCCAGGGCCTCGGCGGCCGCACGACGGCCCTCGCGGTGCACGTGGAGATTTATCCCTGCCACATGGCCAGCCTTCCGGTGGCCGTGAACCTCAACTGCCACGCCGCCCGCCACGCGACCATCGAGCTGTAAAAGACGTTTTCACCACGGAGCACACGGAGCACACGGAGAGAAGCCAAGGTCGACCTGGTTTCATCCATGTCTTTCGCCGTGTTCTCAGTGCCCTCCGTGGTGCATTCCTTTTGCTTTTGACACAGGAACCCGCCATGTCTGTTCGCATGATCACAACGCCTCTGACCGCCGACGTCGTCGATTCCCTCGCCATGGGCGAGGAGGTGCGTCTGACCGGCACCATCTACACCGCTCGTGACCAGGCCCACATGCGCCTGGTGGCGCTGCTGGACAAGGGCGAGCCCCTGCCCATGGACCTCAAGGGCACGGTGATCTACTTCGCCGGTCCCACGCCCACGCCGCCTGGGAAGGCCGTGGGGAGCGCCGGCCCCACCACATCGGGCCGCATGGATGCCTTTTCCCCGCGCCTGATCGCCGAGGGCCTCGGCGGAATGATCGGCAAGGGCACCCGCGACGTGAAGACGGTGGATGCCATGAAGCACCACGGCGCGGTCTATTTCGCGGCCACCGGCGGCGCGGGGGCGCTCATCGCCAAGTGCATCAAGAAATCCACCTGCATCGCCTACGAGGACTTGGGCCCCGAAGCCATCTACCAGATGGAAGTGGAAGATCTGCCCCTGGTGGTCGCCATCGACCGCACGGGCCGCAACCTCTACCAGGAAGGCCCGGCCCAGTACCGGAAGGCCTGATTCAGGCTGGTGTCTGCGGGATCCGAAGGGAATGGTGCCGGGTTTGATCCGGGGCCTTTCACCTCGGGTCCCGCTGCTTCATGCTGTGCACAGGGGGAAGCCATGGCCGATATCACCCGGGAAGAGCTCATCTCGCGGATTCAGGACAAACGGAAGAGCTTCCAGAACATCAACCTGTCCGGCCTGGATCTGCGGGGCATCGACCTTCAGCGCCTGGACTTCACAGGCGCGAGCTTCGTCGGGGCGCGGTTGAGCGGCAACCGTTTGTCCGAATCCAACTGCACCCGGGCGGATTTTCGGGAAGTGGACCTCTCTCGTTGCCTGCTCGAAGGCACCAAGTTGGACCATGCCAGTCTCATCAAGGCCAACCTCACGGATGCCAACCTCCACGGGGCAAGGGCCGTCAAGGCGGTGTTCCGAGGGGCTGACCTCAGCAAAGCGATCTGTACCCGAGGAGATTTCCGGGGCGCGGATTTCACCCGGGCCCGCCTGATCAATACGGATTTCCGCAACGCTGGACTGGAGGATGCCATCTTCACGGAGGCCTCCATGCGTGGGGTTCTGCTTCGGGATGCGGAGCTGACGGATGTGGCGCCTGCCGGAGCGGCGGTGTCGCCTGCGATCCAACCGCTGGCATCCGGCTATGTTCCACGGCCCATGCCGAGGCCCAGCGCGCCTGCCCCGATGGTCGCGATGCCCCTCCCCGGAGCCGCCCCGGCTGGCCAGCCTCCTGTCGTCGTCCCTCATGACCCGATGGATTGGCTGCCCGGGCAGGCGGCGGAGGGCTCCATCGCGAGCACGCCCAAGCCTCCGGTGCGGAACATTCCCGCCAAGATCTTCACCGAATCCGGGTGGATCACGGGGCAGTTCGCCCTGCCGGTGACGAAGGATTTCCTCGAATACCTCAACCGCCCGGGGGAGTTGCTCAAGCTCCAGGCGGTGAAGCATCCCCAGCTCACCCAGGAGCTCTCGTTCTTCGGACTCCGGGCGGATGTCGCCACCATGGTGGTGCCCACCTGCGACGAGGGGCACCTGTGGCTCGCGCCGCCATCGGGCTCCTCCCAGGTTCATCGCATCAGCTTCTTCATGGATCGCCGCATCCTGACGGGCGACCTCGCCGTCGATGCCGGGGTGCGCATTTCCGACGACTTGAACAAGGACCGCTGGGTCGTGCTTCGAGACTGCAAGGTGGAGTCCATGGGCGCCTCGGGTGGGCAGGGCGTTACCTTCCCGCTCCTGCTCCTGAACACCTCCACGGTGATTGGCATCTCGGATGAGTCCCTGGAGAACTGGGACTGAGCGCGACGGAGCCCCGGCGCTGACCAGGGCTCCTTCGCTACCGCAAGCGATCAGACCAGGGCGGGGACCTGCGGTTTGGGCAGGCCCTCCAGGCAGGCGAGGCTCAGGGCCATGTCCTCGGTGGAGAGGCTGTGATTCTCCAGGCGGCCTTCCATGTAGGCGGCGTAGCCATTCAGATCCATCAGGCCGTGGCCACTGAGGTTGAAGAGGATGACCTTCTCCTTGCCTTCCTCCCTCGCCTTGATGGCCTCCTGGATGGCCACGGCGATGGCGTGGCTGCTTTCGGGGGCGGGAATGATGCCCTCAGTGCGGGCGAAGAGCAGGGCGGCCTCGAAGCACTCCAGCTGCTGCACGGCGACGGGGCGCGTCAGGCCGTCCACCACCGTCTGGCTGACCAGGGGCGCCATGCCGTGGTAGCGCAGGCCGCCGGCGTGGATGCCGGGGGGCATGAACGTGTGGCCGAGGCTGTGCATGGGCAGCAGGGGCGTCATGCGGGCCACGTCGCCATGATCATAGACGTAGGGGGCGCGGGTGAGGGTGGGGCAGGAGGCGGGCTCCACGGGGATGATGTCGATCTCGGCGCCGTGGATCTTCTCACGCACAAACGGGAAGCTCAGTCCCGCGAAGTTCGAGCCGCCGCCCACGCACCCGATGACGGTGTCGACCTTTTTCTCACCCATGAGGGCGAGCTGCTTCTGGGCTTCGAGGCCGATGACCGTCTGGTGCAGCAGCACGTGGTTGAGCACGCTGCCCAGGGTGTAGCGGGTCTTGCCGGTGGGATCACTGACGGCGGCTTCCACCGCTTCGCTGATGGCAATGCCCAGGCTGCCGGTGTTGTTCGGATCCTGGGCGAGGATGGCGCGACCTGCGGCCGTCTCAGGGCTGGGGCTCGGGATGCAGGTGCCCCCCCAGGTGTTCATCATGATCCGGCGGAACGGTTTCTGGTCGTAGCTCACGCGCACCATGAAGACCTTGCACGCCAGGCCAAACTGGCTGCAGGCATAGCTTATGGAGGAGCCCCACTGGCCCGCGCCGGTCTCGCTGGTGACGCGCTCGATGCCGGCGATCTTGTTGTAGTAGGCCTGCGGGATGGCGGTGTTGACCTTGTGGCTGCCAGCGGGGCTCACACTCTCGTTCTTGAAGTAGATTCGGGCGGGGGTTCCGAGGGCCTGCTCAAGGGCACGGGCGCGGTGCAGGGGCGTGGGACGGAAGCGTTGCAGGATCTCCAGCACGGGCTCCGGGATGGGAATCCAGCGCTCCTGGCTCATCTCCTGTTCGATGAGGTTCATGGGGAAGACCGGTGCGAGCATCTCGGGGGCGACCGGATTCCCGTCGGGTCCGAGGGGCGGCAGGGGGGCGCGGGGCAGGTCCGCGGCCAGGTTGTACCAGGAAGTGGGCATCTGGTCGGGG
Organism: uncultured Solibacteraceae bacterium; assembly: GCA_964415525.1. Classification (GTDB taxonomy): domain Bacteria; phylum Acidobacteriota; class Holophagae; order Holophagales; family Holophagaceae; genus CAZPUI01. The sequence continues at coordinate 338 of CAYQAS010000163.1, read as the reverse complement.
GACAGGACGTTGCGGAATCCGGACATGACGACTCCAGGCGGCGATGCGCCGCGCGACGGGGAGGTGGATGAGGGACGCTATTCGGCCGTCGGGCCGAGGCGCTCCAGCAGGTCCAGCATGGTCCTCAGGGCGGAGTCCTCCCGCTTCAGCTCCCGGGAGCCCCGGGTGATCTTGCACAGGCTCAGGCCGAGCTCGCCGGCGATGTGCCGTTGGCTTTCTCCGGCCCGGAGGCGCTTCACCAACTCCCACCGGGAGCTGATGCCGTGCACTTCTGAAGGGGTGAGGATCTCGCGCAGGAAACGCTCTACGGTGCCGGGATCGGAGGTCGCGGCGAAAAG
>CAYQAS010000162.1:0-8094 GCA_964415525.1 uncultured Solibacteraceae bacterium | reverse complement strand
GCTTCGGTGGCACGCGGCGGCTCGCGAGGGTCGTGGGGCTTGCCGCGGCGGCGGGTGGAGGCGCTCTCTCTGGTGCTACCACCGTTTGGGCATTGGCCCGGGCTCGAGCCGCACGGGCAGCCAGTTCCTGCACGCTGTAGGGTCCATGGAAGGCTGCCTGCGGGCGGAAGCCACGGGACAGAGCAAGGCCCTGAACACTGGTTCCGACGAAGTGGCGGTGGCCACCACTGGCGACGGAACGGTCTCCCAGGGCGAGTTTTGGGAGGCTCTGAACGCCGCGGTGAACCTGAAGGTGCCCGTGGTCTTCCTCGTGCAGGACAATGGCTACGCCATCTCCACGCCCACGGAAGTGCAGTACGCCGGTGCCAACGTGGCGGCCCTGGTGGAGGGCTGGTAGGCGCACGGTCTTCTCGTGCTGGACAACATCGACGGCTGCGATCCGGATGCGAGCTTCGACGCCATGGGTCAGGCCATTGCGTACGCCCGCGCCCGCAAGGGCCCGGCCCTGGTGCGGGCCAAGGTGGTGCGCCCCTACAGCCACTCCCTGTCCGACGATGAATCCCTCTACAAGACCGCCGCGGAGCGTGCCGCCGAGGCGCTTCGTGATCCCATCGCCACGTATCCCGCTCGCCTGCTGGCGGAGGGCGTGCTGACGGAGGAGGCCCTGGTGGCCCTCAAGGCCGAGGTGGATGCGGAAGTGGAAGAGGCCTGGGAGCGCGCTCTGCAGGCGCTGCCGGCTTCGACGGATAGCGTGGCCCGCTTCCTCTACAGCGAGGACGTGGATCCGACCTCGTCTGCCTTTGACACCGAGTCGACACCGGAGCCTGAGGGCCCGCAGAAGACGATGATCGACCTCATCAACAGCACCCTGAAGACCGAGATGGCCCGCAACGAGCGCATCCTCCTCTTCGGCGAGGACGTGGCGGACGCGAGCCGCTTCGACGCACTGGAGGAGGTCAAGGGCAAGGGCGGCGTGTTCAAGGCCACCCACGGCCTACAGCGCGCGTTCGGCCCGGCGCGGGTGTTCAACACGCCCCTGGCGGAGGCCAACATCACGGGCCGCGCCATCGGTCTCGCCCTGCGCGGCTTCAAGCCCGTGGCGGAGATCCAGTTCTTCGACTACATCTGGCCCGCCATGCAGCAGCTTCGCGACGAACTGGCCCCCATGCGCTGGCGCACGAACAACGGCTACGCCACGCCGATGGTCATCCGCGTGCCGATCGGGGGCTATCTCACCGGCGGCGCCATCTACCACAGCCAGTGTGGCGAGAGCATCTTCGCCCACTGCCCCGGGTTGCGGGTGGTCTACCCCTGCAACGCCCGGGATGCTGCGGGTCTCCTGCGCACCGCCATCCGCAGCGAAGATCCGGTGCTCTTCCTGGAGCCCAAGCACCTCTACCGACAGACCCACAACAAGGGCGTCGATCCCGGCCCGGACTTCATGATCCCCTTCGGCAAGGCCCGCCTCGTGCGCGAGGGCAAGGACCTCACCGTCATCACTTACGGCAGCACGGTCCACCGCGCAACCGTCGCGGCGCGACAGGCCGAGGCGGAAGGCCTCTCCGTGGAGATCCTCGACCTGCGCACCCTGGCGCCCTACGACTGGGAGGCCATCGCCCGCAGCGTGAAGAAGACCCGGCGCGTCATCGTCGCCCATGAGGACACTCAGTCCTTCGGCTACGGTGCGGAGATCGTCGCACGCATCGCCGATGAACTCTTCTTCGAGCTGGACGCCCCGGTCAAGCGCGTGGCCGCCAAGGACATCTGGGTGCCCTACCACCCGACGCTGGAGGACGTGACGCTGCCCCAGCCCCACGATTTCGTGGAGGCCTACCGGGCGCTGGCGAGGATCTGAGGTTCCCGCCCGCGGGGCATGCAGGACGGAACAGATGGGAGGAGGCCGCGGAAGACGGGCATGCGCTCGCACCGCGGTCTTCTTCTGTCTGTGCGCTGGTTTTCGATGCGAGGGAGGGCTAAGCTGGGGCAAATACCTCGTATAGGGAGGCACCCGTGCCCGTCCTGCGGACCCTGACCATCCTTGTCGCCGCCGGTGCGGCCATCGCCGTTTCCGCGCAGGATCCCTATCGGAATCGTGCGGGTGTCCAGGGGGCGCTCGAATCCATGACGAAGGATCATCCAGGCCGTGCCGCGCTGGAGCGCATCGGCACGAGTGCCGAGGGGCGTCCGCTGTGGGTGCTGCGTCTCGGCGCGCCCAAGGTCACCCGCGCGGTCTTCGTGGGCGCGAACCTGGAGGGCCACCACCACCCGGCCACCGCATCCGCCCTGCACCTGGCGGAGGCGCTCTTGGCGTCGAAGGATGCTCTGGAGGGCACGGCCTGGTTCATCGCCCCCATGCTCAATCCTGATGCCCACGATGCCCGGTGGGAGAAGGTTCGCGGTCTTCGGGCCGCCGGGAAGCCCATCGACAAGGACCTGGATGGCCTGGTGGGTGAGGACGGACCGGATGACCTGGATGGCGACGGCATCCTCACGACGATGCGGTTCCCCGATCCCAAGGGCGATTGGCTGATGGATCCAGCAGACCCGCGGGTGATGATTCCGGCGGATCCGGCCAAGGGGAAGATCGGCACCCATCGTGTCGCGCCGGAGGGCAAGGACGACGACCGCGATGGCCAATACAACGAGGACCCCACCACGGGGCTGCGGCCGGAACGCGGCTTCCCGCGGGGGTTCCCGGTGGGCGACCGGGAGGCCGGTCCCTGGCCCGGCGGCGCACCGGAGACGAAGGCGGTGATGGACTTCCTGCTGGCCCACCGCGAGACGGCCCTGGCGGTGGTGCTGGGACCCGCGAACACGCTGCTTGAAATACCCAAGGCGACGGGCGGCGCGACCCTGACGGATGCCAGCCGCGTGCGACCGCCGAGTTTTCTGGCCCGCATGATGGGGCTGGATCCGGGTCAGGAATACGGTGTGGGCGAGCTGTGGGAACTGGTCAAGCCCCAGGCGAGCGCCATGGGTTTCACGAAGGACGACCTGCTCCAGCAGCTGATGCCCGGCGAGGCCACGACCCCGGCGGCGGAGGACACCACCCTGTGGGAGAAGTTGGCGGAGCCCTATCGCAAGAACCTCGAAGCCAAGGGACTCGATGCCAAGCGCAGCGCCCAGGCGCCCCCCGGGGGATCGCTCTGGCCCTGGCTCTATTTCCATTACGGTGTCCCGGCCATCGCCCTGGATGTATGGGGACCGCCCAAGACGAAGGCCGGCCATGACCTGTGGGCCTTTGCGGACGCATCCGCCAAGGAGGCCATCCGTCCCTGGAAGCCCATCACCCTGCCGGACGGGCGCAAGGTGGAGGTGGGGGGCCTCGATCCCTTCCTTGCGCTGGCACCGCCTGCCTCCGTGCTGAAGCCTGCCCTGGAAGCCACCACCGAGACGCTGATGGCTTGGGGACAGCAACTGTCGAAAGTGGATCTTGTGGACGTTGATGTGAAGGCCTTGGGTGGCGGCCTCTGGCGTGTCACCGCGACGGCGCGCAACGTCGGAGGTTGGCCCACCCACAGCCGCATGGGGGTGCGCACGCGGAATTGGCTGCCGGTCCGTCTGGAGCTGATGCCCCGCAAGGGCTGTGTCTCCGAAGGCCTGAACCGCGCCGCCACCACGGAGCGCCTGGAACCCGCGGCCTCCTTCCAGGGCACGTGGGTCGTGCGGGGAGATGCGGGGGGCGAGGCCACCCTCACCCTGCGCACCAGCAATGCCGGCGGGGCGACCCGTGTGATCCGCCTCGGACAGGAGCACTGACATGTCCCGCCTCACCTTCGCCCTCGTCCTCACGTCTGTTGCCGGTCTGAGCCTGCTGGCCCAAACCAAGGCGTTGCCGCCGGATCCCACCTTCAACCGCATCCACGACAACGACACCATCCTGGGCTATCTCAAGGGCTACGCCGCGGCCTATCCTGGTCTCGCGAAGCTCGAGAGCCTGGGCAAGTCCACCCAGGGACAGGACATCTGGTGTCTCACCGTGCACAACCCGAAAACCGGCGCTGCGGAGCAGAAGCCCGCGGCATGGATCGACGGCGCCACCCACGGCAACGAGGTTCAAGGCACCGAGACGGCCCTTTACACGTTGCACACGGTGCTCACCCAATACGGTCAGCGGTCCGCCATCACGGAGCTGGTGGATCGAGCCGTCCTCTATTTCATCCCCATGGTGAACGTGGACGGCCGACGGGCCTGGTTCAAGGGGCCGGCGAACATGAACAGCTTTCGCGGCCTCTTCATTCCGGTGGACGACGATCGGGATGGTCGTGTGGATGAGGACGGACCGGATGATCTCAACGGTGATGGCCTCTTCGCCCAGATGCGACAGAAGGTGTTGCTTGGTCTTGGCACGCACCGCCTGGATCCGAAGGACGCCCGGATTCTCGTGCCCTTGGAGCCCGGCGAGAAAGGCGACTACATCCTTCTGGGCGATGAAGGCCTCGACAACGACGGCGACGGACTCGTGAACGAAGATGGGCCGGGTTACGTCGATACAAACCGCATCTGGGGCTATGAGTGGGCACCGCGCTACGTCCAGGCCGGGGCGCCGGACTACCCGCTCCAGCCTTCGGAAGGCCGCGTCCTTGCGACGTTCCAGCAGACCCATCCCCATATCTCCGCCCTGATGTCCTTCCACAACACCGGTCGCATGATCCTGCGCGGCCCTGGCGGGAGGCCTTCACGGCCTTGGCCGGCCCAGGACATCAAGGCCTACGACCTGATGGGGCGGGAGGGCGAAAGGATGCTTCCGGGCTACCGCTACCTGGTGAGCTGGAAGGATCTCTACGTGTCCTACGGCGACAGCACGGATCACGCCTACGGCACCCTGGGGGCCCTGGGCTTTGTCAACGAGCTGTGGGGGCCGCCCGCGGACCTGCAGCCGAAGGCGATTCCGGGTGCGCCCCCCGCTGGACCCTTTGATCGGGGGGCTTCCGACCAGGACCGACAAAAATGGAACGACCGCCTCACCTTCGGCCGCCAGTTCGTGCCCTGGAAGCCCTTCACACACCCGCAGTACGGCGAGATCGAGATCGGCGGCTGGGCCAAGGACACCAGCCGCATGCCCGAGGGCTGGCTGCTGGAGGAGGAGTGCCACCGCAACTCGGCCTTCACGATCTTCTGTGCCATGCAGGTGCCCCAGTTGAGCGTGCTGGAGCAGAAGGCCGTGCGGGAATCCCGGGACACGTGGCGTATCACCGTCACCCTGCGCAACGACAAGGCCATTCCGACCGTTCCTGGGGTCGTGCTCCAGAACCGACTCCACCGCATGGATCTCGCGACGCTGGAGGGTGCGAAGGTGCTCGCCAGCGGCCTGATCACGGATCGCCTGCGGGACACCCGTGTCTATCAGGAGCACCGCCCGGAGCGGTTGCTGGTGCCCGGCGTCCCGGGTGAGGGCACCACGACGCTCTTCTTCCTTGTGCAGGGGAGCGGCGAGGCCCGGTTCACCTACGACAGCGTGAAGGGCGGGGTGGTGAAAGCCACGGTGCCCTTGAGGTAGGCTTCCACGCTCCCTTCGCGGATGGCGTGCCGACACACGGTGCGTCTATCCTCGATAAGCCATGAACGCCGCTGTCCCTCCTCCGCCTGTGGCCCTCCTGCTGGGGGGGCTGGATCCATCCGCTGGCGCGGGTGTCCTGCGGGATGCCCTCACCGTGGCCGCCCATGGCGTGCAACCCATGGTCGTGCCCACGGCGGAGACCCTTCAAAACGGGGTGGCCTGCCTGCAGATCGGTGCCCCGGGCATGAGTCCCCGCCTGCGCCTGGAGGCCTTGGCGCCCCACCTCTCGGGCCGCTGGGGCGTGAAGCTGGGCCTTGCGGATCTGGATCTGGATGAACTGGCGGGTCTGGCCTCGGACCTCAAGACCCTTAAGCCGGAGGCGGCCATCTGGGATCCCGTGCTGGCCCCGACGGCGGGCGTGGGTCTTCATGATGGCCGTGCCCTGGCCCGCATGGCGGATCGCCTGCTGACGGCATTCCCCTGGGTGGTGACCCCGAATCGACTGGAAGCCGCGGCGCTCGCGGATCTCCCCTCTGACGCGGATCCCGTGATGCTGGCCCGCCCCCTTCTGGATCGTGGCGCTTCGGCGGTGTGGCTCAAGGGTGGACATGGTGAGGGCCTCCAGGTGGAGGATCTCTGGATCACCCGGGAGGGCGTGACCTCCCTCGGCGTTGCGCCACGCTTGGACGGTGAGCGCCGGGGCACCGGCTGCACGTTGGCCTCCTCATGGCTCGCCCTGCGCCTGAAGGGTGCGACCGAAATCGATGCCGCCCGGGAGGCTGCCGCCTGGCTGCGCAGCCGATGGGATCATGCCTTCACCCCCGGCGACGCCGGTCGTCCGATGTTCTTCGCATGAGGGAAGGCCGCGGCTTCGTCATCCGCACGGCCCGGGATACGCCCTGGGCGGGCTGGATGGGCCTGCGCGCGCTCGACGCCCGGGTGAGCCTACGGCTCGCGCCCTGGCGTGCCCTGGGGGCCCTGGCGGAAGCCTGCGAGGTCTTTCCCGGTGGATTGGCCCTGGTGTGGGATGGCCCCACCAAGTGGCTGGCAGAGCAGCCGGCTGAGGATCGCGCAGCCTTCCTGGGCCTGCTGGCGCGTTTGCCGGGGCTCAGCCTTCACGTGGCGGATGCCGAGCTGCTGGAGGATCTCGACGCGCCCCTGCGCATCTGGCTGCACGCCTCCGAGCCGCCCCGGGGCGGGGCCGGGCATGCGTGGCGCCAGGGCTGGTGTGGCTGGGTGCCCCGGGTGGACGGTGGGTTTGCCCTGCCTGGATTGGGACGCACCCAGATCGAGGATGAGCAGGTGGAAGCTGCGGCCCTATGGGGCGAGGCGGTGTTGCCGGTGGGAGCCCTCGCCCATGTCGATCCCGCAGAATTGGCCCTGGCCCTGACGGATCTTCAGGCGGGCCTCGAGCGGGCGCTGAGTCAGCGGGTCGGGCATGGCATGTGGCCCATGGTCTTTCCCTTCCAGCGCCGCCGCACGGGCTGGCGTATCGGGCTGGTGGGCGGTCGGGAATTTGGCGCAAGTGGAGGCAATTGGGAAGAGGCGGCGGGTCATCTGGAACGCCTCGGCACCGCTTTGCTGGAGCGCATGCGCTGTCCAATCCACGTCGTCGCCTCTGAGGATGCCGCCCTGGCAGCCAGCCTCGGCCACCAGGCCATGCGCGAGGGCCATCCCTGGCGGGCCACCCTTCCCATGCCCCCAGGGAGCCCCGTCTTCTCGTGCGGCTTGGGCACCGATCCGCGCGAGCCTTCGCCCTTGGAATCCCGCGCCTTCGTGCCCGGCACCCTGGCGGCCCATCTCGCGGCTCCGCCAGTGGCGCGGCTGCGGGTGCCCTCGCTCCCCGGCGAGGCCGCGGTGCATGCGTTCCTGCGCTACCTCCATCCCATGCCCGCCCTCCAGTGGATGCCCGGCACCGTGCCGCCTCCGCCGCCGTATCTCGGCGAGCGTCCCTGGTCCCAGGCCAGCGCCTACCCCCCGGTCCCCGACGTCACCAGCGCCCTCCAGCCCGCGCTGTTCAAGGATCTGGACTGGGAGTAGGCGCGAAAAGGGCGCGACCCCCACAGTCGCGCCCTGCCTGGCCATTCGCGGCGCGGATTACTGCATGCTGCGCAGCTTCGGGCTGACGGTCTTGGCGAAGTTCCAGTTGTTCTTCCAGTCCCAGTTCACGGACCAGGTCATGACCCCGCGGAGTTCGGGATAGGTGCGGACGGGCTTGTAGCTGCCGCAACCGGTGTTGGCCGCCAGGCAATCCAGCGCCGCGTTCACGGTGGTGGGGTTCATGTAGCCTCCTCCGGCGGCCTGGGAGGTGGCGGGTAGGCCGAGGCCCACCTGATCGGGACGTAGGCCGTTCTCCAGGGCGATGGCCGCCAGCGCGGTGAGGAAATCCTCCGTGCCCTGGCCGTAGACCTTGCCATCCTGGCCCAGCATGGTGCCGGAGTTGTAGTACTGCGTGTTCACGACCGTCAGGATGTCCTTGATGGCCAGGGCCAGCTGGAAGTAGCCGGACTGGGTGGACTGCATGTCGATGGTCTGGGGCGCCATGGTGATGAGGGCGCCGGGCTTCACCGCGCGCAGGGCCTGGGCCATGTAGG
>CAYQAS010000161.1:0-8120 GCA_964415525.1 uncultured Solibacteraceae bacterium | reverse complement strand
CTTCAGGAATCGGGAATGCCGCTACATAACCAATCGTATTCGATTTAGTCTGTTTGCCGGCGGCGATGCCTGACAGGTATCGGGCTTGATACATCCGGCCAAAGTAGGTGCCGACATTCGGCGCCGTTTTAAAGCCGGAACAATGCATGAAGGTGACTCCGGGATATTTTTTCGCTACATTGATTGTGGGATCCATGTAGCCGAAGCTGGTCGTGAAGACGATCTTGGCGCCTTGTTCCACCAGCTGGGTGATCACTCGCTCGGAGTCAGCGCCTTCCGGCACAGATTCGACAAAGACGGTCTGCACGTCAGGCATTTTGCTTTCCAGATACTTGCGCGCCTGATCATGCGCATAGGTCCATCCGGCATCGCCCACCGGCCCGACGTAAACAAAAGCCACTTTCAGCTTTTCAGCGGCTTTCGGAGCCTCTTTTTTCGGCTCTTCCGTCTTGCCGCCACAGCCGGCCAGCACTAAGGCCAGCGCCATGACCACCGTCATGAGAATTAAAAATTTCCTGTTTTTCATGGTTTGTCAATCAACCTCCCGCATTTTGATATTTCGAAGGGATTTTTGGGGCCTCCGACATAGCCTTATTATTATTCGCAGCACCAGTTGGTTTTCCCTGCTGCCCGGCGGCGATTAGCAAAACTTTTTTCTCGATTTCACAAAAAACGTTCGGTCAATTATTCCGTCCGGCAGCAATTCGGTTGCGTCCCGATTGTTTTGCCTGGTATAACGCCCGGTCAGCCATCTGCAGCAAAGTATCGGCATCCAGATCTTCAGCAATTGGTGAATTGCCAATCGTGGCAACTCCTAGGCTGATTGTCACCGGAATTCGCTCCCGACCATTCATAAAGGTGGATTTCTCGACCTTGATACGAAAACGTTCGGCGAAATTAATCGCCTCTTCCAGAGACGTTTCTGGCAAAATAACGGCAAATTCTTCCCCGCCATAACGCACAGGCACATCCAGACGACGAAAATTTTCTCGCATCAGTCCGCCCAGTTCACGCAAAACCAAGTCGCCTACAGGGTGCCCCCAGGTATCATTGATTTTTTTGAAATAATCGATGTCTATCATCACCAGGCTGAGCGGACGCCGATAACGACGACTGCGGTTAATTTCCCGTTCAATCAGATAGTTGAACATCCGGCGGTTGGACAGGCCCGTCAATTCATCGGTCAGGCCGATTTTTTCCACGCCCGTGTATAGATGGTGCCTCTCCAGACCCAGTGCGGTCTGGTCCGACACGATCCGGATCATGTCATCCATATGACGGTGAAAATCGACCTTGCGGTCATATTCCCACAACAGGACAACGATCCCTTGCAACAAATCCCGTGAGAATAGCGGTAAAACATAAATCGACTTGCCGCCGGAAAAAGTCACCGTAAAGGCCCGTTGACGCTCAGTCAGTCTGCCATTCGTTTCCCCATCGCCATTTACAGCATTCGGTGGCCAGCGATCTGCAAAGATATCCTTCAAATTATCCATGTCGGTACGCGAGAAATTTCGCATCATAACTTCGGTGGTTTTATTGATGTGCGGCAAGCGTTGCACGGTAAAAGCCGCAACTGCATGCGCCGAAAGGTAGTTGCCAAGACTGTCAGCGACTTTCGACAACAATTGTACCGGCGGCATCGACGCAGAAACAAATCCCATGATCTCGTACAATAAGTCCCGCTCTTCGGCGGTTTGTCGAAGTTTGTCACTGATTTTAGCAATGCGGATCGCTACCGCAGCCTTGCGGGCGCACAAATTAATCGCCTGCAAATCCTCATCGGCAAAAGCATCCGGCCGCTGCGAAAACAGTTCAATGGACCCGACCGTTGTATCTCCAGTGATAATAGGCACGCCGCACATCGATAACATATCGGCCCGCGCCAGCACCGGCGGCGCCTTGTGCGCCGAAAGCTCGCCAATGATCACCGGTTGACCGGCCAAATAATCCTGACCGCGAAATTTTTGCTCCATCGCCACGTCCGGCAGCTTAAATGACCCGGCAGCAGCAATAACCCACCAACGCACCGGTGAACCTTCGAGCAGGGTGATAAAAACGTGGTCACCCGGGTTCACACAACCCAACCCCCGTGCCAATCGATCCAACAACACCGACAATACCGTCGATTCGGCCATCCATGCCAACATATCCGACGCCAGTGCAGTCACTGAAAGCGGCCCTTCGTCCTTAACGGGCGCTTTGCCGACCGCTGTTGGAGGCGGCACCAAAAACTGCACATCGACAACACAGATATTCCAGTTTCGCAGCCGGTCAATCAGTTCACGGGTAATCAGAGTACCTTCCTGCAGGATGACTTTCCCCTGGTCCAGGATGACTTGCCCTTTTTCATTAAGCAGAGTTCGCCCTAAAACCATGCCCGGTTCCAAGTCCTGAGCCCGGTAGCGTTTGATTACCTTTAACGCCATTATGTTACTCCATCCTCTTTCACCCTATACGCTTTGGAGCCGGTTATGAAAACAGTTCCATTTGTTGTGGCGGAAAAACCGTTTTCTTTGTTTTACCAGATTCATTATTGCCTTGCCAAAATTTATTGGCTTTAATCCAGCGACCGCAGGAAGGGCACTTGACGGTCACTGAAACTTCAGCCCAAACGAGCTGCCGTTTACATCGGCTGCAGACAAACCGCACCATTTGATCTTTTCTCATTGCGCTTCGTTCCATCCCGTTCCTCACCCCACATCAGGCGGGAACTCGATCAGCAGCTTTGAAGGCAGCCATCTTTCCTCACCTCAACCCTTAGCATTGCTCCAAATATGATAGTCATTATTGATTCGTCAATTCGACATAATTTCCTCTATTTGAACGCTGGCAACAACCAGCCTATTTATATAGTTGGTACTTTTCTGATCGCAGACGAAACTCCTCCGCCTCCCGCGCCCAGCGCATCAACAGTTCCTGCACTGCTATCTTACCTGCGCGCAGTTCGGGCCCGCCGGCATATAAATCGATCATCCATCGCTCATTTCCTTTCGGTTCATTCCATTTGAACCGATTCCCCCCCATTTCATGAATGGCTTCCAGTAGACGCAGCCCTACCGTAACTGAAGAAAACAAACGCCGGTCGGTTATATGGATTTGAATTCCGTTACAGACGCGGCCCTGATATTTTCCCCATTGAGGCGTAAAGTGAACCGGGCGAAAAAACACCCCGTCCAATCGCAGTGCATTCATTCGTTCCGCCAACTTTTCCCCGTCAAGCCAAGGGGCGCCAACTAGCTCAAACGGTCGAGTCGTGCCGATTCCTTCCGACACATTGCTACCGCCAAATAATCCTGTCCCCGTATAAACCAAAGCAGAGTCAATCGTTGGAATATTGGGCGAAGTCATCACCCACGGCAGCCCCGTCTCCGCATGTTGCATCCGCCGACTCCAGCCTTGCATCGGAATGACCACCAACCGGGCGCCAATACCGAACTCCTCATTAAACAGCCGAGCCAGTTCACCAACAGTCAGCCCATGCCGAATCGGAATTGGATACAGGCCGATGAACGAACTGTAGTCCGTTTTCAGCAGTCCCCCTTCGACCTTGGCGCCGCCTACTGGGTTGGGTCGATCAAAAACCACGAAGGTTTTGTTGTGTTCGCGGGCGCTCTGCATGGCATATGCCATCGTATAGATGTAAGTATAAGAGCGGGCGCCGATATCCTGGATGTCAAAAGCCAAGATATCAATGTTTTTCAGCATCGCTGCCGTCGGTTTGCGAGTGTCGCCATGCAGGCTATAGATGGGCAAACCCGTTCGGGCATCCGTTTCATACGGAACGGCGGCACCGGCCACCACATTGCCCCGCAGCCCGTGTTCAGGCGCAAATAGCGTTACCAGGTTCACTTTTTCATGCAAAATATCGACTGAACGACGCAATTGGCTGTCCACACCAGTCGCGTTGGTAATCAGTCCGACCCGTTTCCCTTTAAATAAGTCCAGAGAGCCGGGTAGGTTTTCGATTCCCAGGCGAACTACCGGAACTGATTTCTTATGGTTTGTCTCTGCCGAGAATACGGCTTCCGAACCGGTCCGCTGGTTAACTCTGTGATATCCAAGTAGCAGGACGGCAATCGCTGATATTATGCCCGCAATTAGCAGCAGTCGAATAAAAGAAGGAACCTTCCAGCGAGGACCCTTGGTCCGCCGAAAAACCCGTTCATTTCCTGCCAACATCGTAGTCCTCCCTGCCCTACTTTTATTAACAAACAGCTTTGACTTACAGCACTGCGATCTCAAACCGTATCAGGCTGACCGCATTCGGCCCAGTTAGCATCCGGCGCATCGAGCCATCCTTTTGCAAAGCATAGGTCAGACCAATCCGGGCATCCGCCGTTTGACAATCTTCCACCCGGGCTTTATTGACCAACCAATACCAAACTGCCGCCATCTTGTCGTCATTCTGGCTGATAAAGCTCTGGAGCTCGTCGCGCGACCAGATACTGCGTTCCAGTTTCAAGGCAACGTCACGCACTGAATGAACATCCTCAAAGCGAACTTTCCATAGATAACGGTGCACCAGGGAATACGAAGCATAAAACTCCGCTGCCGCCAACGGACTATATACGGCATAGCGACCAAACCCTCGTTCACCCCAACCTCGTTCCGCCGGTGGCAAAAGCCCTGCCGTTTCATAGCGTTGCAGGGTCCGCAAAGTCGCTGCAATCCCTAATTCTTTCATTCGCGCCAACAGTTCTTCGCCTTTCACCCGTAAGCCCCCTCTATGTTTTCACGCTATTTGTCATGCAAGGAATTTAGCCTTACCCGTCGAAAGATATTTATAGGAGACCTTGAATGATTACCAAGGTTTCGGGGGAGGTATCATGCGAAAGCTTTTTCTTTCAATCGCGCTACTATTCTTGTGCTGCGGTGTCTGCCTGTGGACATCGTCAGTGCACGCAGCTGCTGTACAAAAGCCAACTGTGGCTGTTGTATTGCTCGGGTCCCTCGAATATCAGCAACGAGACTATTACGAAATCGCCAAGGAAACCTTGCAAAAACGTTTTCCCGAAACCAAGTATAACTTGGTTATCGGCGATCATCCCCAATATATGTTCAATCGGTTTTCCGATAAACAGGGCTTGACACCGGGCATAATTCCGCCGGAAGAAATCTTGGTTGATTTTGCCTGGACCCATTCTTTCGACCGCGTGTTGTTTTTGCTGCTCACAGCACCTAATATCAAAAGCAGTGAAGTCACTATTCAGTGGGAAAATGCCGAAGTCACGATGACAGCCAGGGCCCTTTGCTTTGATTCCCGGCAAAAGAAAAAACTGTCTGACGTCCAGACGTCTCAGACCGTCCGGATGTATAATCGGCTTGCTGCCAAAAGAGCCGCTTTTCAGAAAGCGCTCGAAACATTGCGGGATCAGATCAATCTCTGATAAATATAAAGTATAATTCGCTGTCGTAATGCTAAATCCCTATCCATTACTCAGGGCTCAGGATCAATTTTTATGATGGCAGTCATACTCCATTTAAGTTTCTTTTCATGGCGGTCCGGTTCGATAAAAACCGTATAGGTGATATCGCCGCGTTTCTTTTCGCCAAACGCACGGATACTGGTGACTTTTCCCGGCAGTTCCATTCCCGGCAGCCCGTCGAACGTCATTATAACTGCCGCACCTTGCCGAACGCGGGCTATCTGCAATTCCGTCAAATCATCTGTCTGGATTCGCCAGGCTGACAGTTCGCCAATCCGGACTAACGGCGTGCCGGCAGCAACATATTCGCCGACTTTATGATCGAGATAGGCAACTGTCCCATCAAACGGAGCTCTGAGTACCGTCTGGCCGACAGCAGCCTCTGCCGCTTCCGCATCCGCCTTTGCTGACGCAATCGTTTCCGTCCGGGACCCAGCCAGCGACATCTCATAGTCGGCTTTGGCCCGCTCCCAATCGGCCTTCGCTTTCAGCCAAGTCGTACGACCCTTGTCATACTCTTGCCGTGATACAGCATTCTTTTCCTGCAAACTTTCCAACCGAACAAAATCGATTCGCGCTTGTTCCATCGAAGCGGCCGCCTGCTCAACGGCGGCTTTTTTCATGACCACTTCCTGTTCACGGAACCCCGCGGTTTCCTTGATATAGTTGGACCTGGCGCTCTGCGCTTTAGCCCGCAGATCTTCATTGGCCAACCTGACCAAAACCTGCCCAGCTTTTGCTTGTTCGCCTTCACGCGCCAGTACTTCGGAAACCACGCCCGACACCTGCAGACTCATCGATGCATAGCGGACCGGCACAACGATCCCCTCGCAGACCACTCGCGGATCTGCTTTCACGGCTGCCAATTTCTTTTTATCAGCCTCGGAAGGTGCCGACAGCCATTGCCATACCGCCACGCCAATCAACAGCAGGCTCGCCAGGATCACCCAGCGTCGCCAGGCAGGCCCGCTCCTCACTCCGATCAACATCCCTTTGATTTTTCCTGCTGCCAAAATGATCGAACCTCCTGTTATTCGTAACTTAGCGATTCCCGGACACTGATTTTTGATGCATTTCGTGCGGGCCACCAAGTGGCCAGTGCCGACATAAGCAGCACAATCAACAGCCAGAGAGCCGCGCCAAATAGCGAAAATCGAAACGTCAACGGAGCCTGGATAAACAGATTCCCCACCTGGTCACTCATGAACTTGCTCACCGGCAAAGCCAAAATCAGGCCCATGCCCCAACTGAGGCCACCAATCATCATGCCTTCGACCATTACCAACTGCAAAACGTCGCGATCGCCAGCCCCAATTGCCCGCATAACACCAATTTCCCGCGTCCGTTCCACCACGTTGATACTCATGGTCCCCGCTAGTCCAAGCGCTCCGACAATTCCCAGCAACGCGGCCATGATCAGTAAAAAGGTCACGATGACATTAAACTGGGCCAGAATCATCTCTTTGAGTTCCTGGGTTGTTTGCAGAAAATTGACCCGCATGCCTACTTTTTTCATGTGTTGCTCCAGTTGTCGCGCCAGCTGAATCTGGTATTCCTTGTCGTGCCGGAGAGTTTTGACCTGTACGCTGGCCGCTCGGCCCGTCTCGCGAACTGCCTGGCCAAAATAAGGATAGTTGATATAACCGGTTGGTCCTGCCATGACTCCTTTAACGACACCCACAACCGTCCATTCCGCTTTTTTGCCGGCTAATTTGAGAATTACCTTGCTACCCGGCTTGAGCTCAGGCATTTTTTTCAGCACATCGCCATTAATGACCAGCGCATTCTCATCTTCCGGCAACAACCATCGCCCCTGCAAAACCAGCGGCCGAATCATCTGCGTCTGGGCATTCGGTCCGTAGAGAAAGAGTTGTTCGCTGTCATTCTCATCACGGGGATTGCGCAAAATCCGACCGATGGAATAGCCCCAACACTCTACCTCGACTATTCCATTTACTGCCAACGCTTCCTGTTCGATCCGGTCTACCCGGTGCGACTTGCTAAACACCATATTGATATCATAATTGAAGTACTCGAATAATTCCTCTGTCGTCACCTGAATCGACTGACTGACCGAAAAAACCGCAATGAAGATCGCACCCGCCATGGTTAGTGTTGCCAGGGTTAACGCCAACCGTCCTTTACGCCGGAATGTATTGCGCAAGGAAAGCCGAAGCGGGCGGGATATCTGGTCCCAACGCTGAATCAGCCGATCGATGCGACTGTCCAGCATACGGCTCACCCGACCAGTTTGTTGCGTACCCATCCCATAGGAACCGAGAGCCTCCCGCACCGGAATCCGCGTTCCCCGCCAGAGCGGCAAAAATGCCGCCAAGACAGAAATAACCACGGCGACGACAGCTTGCATCAAAACCACTTCAGGCACGATCTGAAAACATTTAACTTCGATATTGGCCAAGTCAGCCTGACTGTAGGTCGCCAAACGAGCACCGACCGCGCCGAGCGGAATGGCGACCGCCAACGCCAAAAGGCTGTAACAGAGGACTGAGCCGATATACAAACCAAAGATTTGCTTGGTGGTCCCGCCGATTGTTTTCATGATGCCAATCTGGCGAATCTGCTGTGACAAAATTGACGTCACTGTATTTACCAGCAGAAACCCACTAAGCAACAGGGCTAACACTCCCATGGTCGTAAGCAGAAACAAAATCGCCTGAAAAGCCGAATGCA